>CASDPM010000062.1 GCA_949282465.1 uncultured Bacillota bacterium | reverse complement strand
ATGCAGGCCTACGACTTCTGGTACCTCAACACGCACTACGGCTGCAATATGCAGTTCGGTGGGGACGATCAATGGAGTAATATGCTCGGCGGTACTGAACTTATTCGTAAGAAGACGGGTGACGACGCTTACGCAATGACCATAACGCTTTTGCTTAATAGCGAAGGTAAAAAGATGGGTAAGACGGCAAGGGGCGCAGTATGGCTAGATCCCAACAGAACGTCGCCTTTCGAATTCTATCAATACTGGCGTAACGTTGACGATGCCGACGTTATGAAGTGTATTAAAATGCTCACTTTCTTGTCGCTTGATGAGATTAAGGAAATGGAAAAGTGGGAAGACTGTCGTATAAACGAAAAGAAAGAAATTCTCGCCTACGAACTCACTTCTCTCGTTCACGGAAAGGAAGAAGCCGACAAGGCGCAGGCGTCTGCTAGGGCGCTTTTCTCGGGTGAAGGCGACGACGCAAATATGCCCACCACTACACTTACCGACGAACAGTTTATCGACGGAAAAATCAATATTGCCGACCTTATGGTTATTTGTAAACTTACGCAAAGCAAGGGCGAAGCAAAAAGACTTATTCAGCAAGGTGGCGTAACTCTTAACGGCGAAAAGGTTACCGACTTTATGCTCATGCTTGATAAACAGGCTTTTACCGACGGCGTTAAGATTAAGAAAGGCAAAAAAGTTTTCCACAAGGCAATAATTTAGTTTTCGATTGACAAATAATATATTAGGGTATATAATTTAGGAAAAAGTTTTAGGAGATATAAAAATGGCAGATGTAAAGCAAATTTTCGGCGAAGCATATCAGGCTTACAAAGAAACCATAAAGGAAGTTGCTATGATAGGTACTACCTTGGAAGAATTCTACAAGAGCAAGGGGCAAAAGTTCAGTTGTGAAATCCTTTTGAGACAGTTCGATTGCATTTTGCAATATTCACTTTTGGAATATGCACTTTTGGACGGCGACGCAACGGGTGAAGAAGTTGCATTTATTAAGGAAATGACCGATTATGCTGATTTAGTTTCTTTCATCAACTCTAAATACACCACCGACGTTTCGTGGGAAGCAATCGCAGGCGCTGGCTACGACACAGTTAAGAGTTGGGTTGATAGAAACAAGAAATTTATCGACGTTATTGCTGCTGAATTCGAAAATGCATTTGCACTTGTTGACGCAAGCGTAACCAACGTTGATATTCTCGACAAGGTTATTAAGCAAATTGCTCGTATCGTAGCGTGCTTGTTCGCTATTGACGGAGATAACAGCGAAAATTGCAAGGGATATAACTACATAAAGCAAGTTATAGGCAATATTCAAAGAAAAATGTCTAGATAATTAAAAATCAAGAAAAGGCTCTCGTTCGAGAGCCTTTTTTGTTAGCACTATAAAAAAGCACCCAAACGGGTGCTTTTAGTTTAGTTTTTTACGATAACGGTTATCTTTGCCGTTTCTTCTGCGGAAATTCTTACGTTTACCGTATAGTTTCCGGTGGTTTTAATGTTGGATTCAAGTACTATTTTCTTTTTGTCAATGTCAAACCCAAGTTCGTAAAGTCTATCGGCGATTTCTTTATTCGTAATACTGCCGAAGAACTTGCCGTTTTCACCACTTTTTGCTTGAATAACCACTTCCGTGCCTTGCAATTTTTCCTTTAACGCTTTGTTTGCCTTTAAGGTTTCTTGCCTATGGAATTCTTGCGCCGCTTTTTGGTTTTTGTTGTCGTTAATAGCCTGCGCGTCGGCTTCTTTCGCCAAGCCGTTTTTTATTAAAAAGTTTCTTGCAAACCCGTCTTTTGCTTCGATAATATCGCCCGCTTTGCCCGAGCCTTTTACGTCCTTAATCAATACGACTTTCATTTTATCGCTCCTTACGTTTTTTTCGTTATTATTTTAACCCTAAAAGCAATAAATTGTCAATAAAAAGTGGTATATTTTTAATCTATCTTAGCAATAATAATCAAAGAAGGAGATAAATATATGAAAAATTATTCAATTAAATGCGACGTTACAAAGTGTAAACATAACGTCGAAGGTAGTAACTGTCAATTAGATAGCATTAAAGTTACCTGTGGGTGTGGTGATCAATGCACTTGTTGTGGTGATTATTGCGAAGGCGACTGCTAAAAACAGCGAAACAAAAAGCAAGAAGGCTACAAGTTTGACTTGTAGCCTTCTCCATATATTATTCAGAAAAAATAACCCTAAACATTAAAATCTTTCTCAGTTCAAAGATATTTTACCACAAAAATAGAGTTTGTCAAGGGGGTTTTGAAAAATTTTTTCAATTTTTTTGAATTTTTTACAAAAAACACGCCCTTAAATAGGCGTTATTTGTTTTTAATTAAAGTTGACAAACCCCAACCCTTATATTATAATATATAAACTAGGTAATATAAGTAGGAGTATGCCTACTATTAAATAACGGAGGGCCAACATTATGGCAGAAGAAGTAATACTTACTAAAGAAGGCAAAGAAGAACTTGAAAAACGCCTTGAATACTTAAAGGTTACAAAGCGCGCGGAAATCACCGAAAGAATTAAAACCGCACGTGAATTTGGTGACCTTTCTGAAAACGCCGAATACGACGCTGCTAAAAACGAACAAGCAATGATTGAAGGCGAAATTCTTGAAATAGAAGAAAAGTTAAAGCACGCCGTCATTATTAAAGACACGGCAAAAAAAGGCACGGTTTCGCTCGGTAGCAAGGTTGATTTTGTTGATGAAAAGGGCGAAGAATACAGTTACGAAATCGTGGGTACTACCGAATCGGACGTTGAACAGGGCAGAATTTCTAACGAATCGCCTATCGGCAACGCACTTTTGGGTAAAAAGGCTAACGAAAGCGTAAACGTAGTTACGCCGTCGGGTGTTATAACTTTAACCGTTAAAAAAGTTTACTAAAAATTAAGGATACGAAAATGGACGAACAAATTAAAACGCCTTTACAGGAAGAACAGGATTTAAATGAGATTTTAAGGATCAGAAGGGAAAAACTTGCGTCGCTTCAAGCACAGGGCAAGAACCCTTTTGAAAAGGTAAGATACGATAGAACGGCGTACAGTCAAGATATTAAAGACGATTACGTTAATTACGAAGGCAAAACGGTTGGCGTTGCAGGTAGGCTTATAAGCAAGCGTATTATGGGCAAAGCATCTTTCGCAGTAATTTTAGATGGTAAAGGCACTATTCAAAGTTATTTGTCGATAAACGATTTGGGCGACGATTATCTTTCGTTCAAGGAATATGATATCGGCGATATTATCGGCATTACGGGGGAAGTGTTCACTACCCGTACGGGCGAAATATCAATTCATGCGCGTTCGGTTGAACTTCTTTGCAAGTCGCTTCTTCCTTTACCTGAAAAGTATCACGGCTTAAAAGACGAAGATATGCGTTACCGTCAACGTGAAGTGGATTTGATTGCTAATCCCGACGTTAAGAAGACGTTTATCGCTCGTTCCAAGATTATGTCGGCAATAAGAAGTTATTTAGACGGCGTAGGCTATTTGGAAGTTGATACTCCCGTATTGCAACCCTTGGAAATCGGCGCTGCGGCTCGTCCGTTCAAGACTTTCCATAACGCTTTGGGTATCGATATGTATCTTCGTATCGAAACCGAACTTTATTTAAAGCGTTTGATTGTCGGTGGCTTTGATAAGGTTTACGAAGTAGGTAGAATTTTCCGTAACGAAGGTATGGACAAATCGCACAACCCCGAATTTACCACCGTTGAAATGTATCAAGCGTATAGCGATTACTTTGATATGATGAACTTGATAGAAGACATGTATCGTACCATAACCAAACAAGTTTGTGGCACGGACAAGATTACCTATCAAGGCGTTGATATAGACATGGGCAAGCCTTGGGAAAGACTTACCATGGTCGAAGCAGTTAAAAAGTACGCAGGCGTAGACTATAACGACTGGGCAACCGACGAAGATGCAAGAAAGGTTGCAAAGGAAAAGGGTGTTGAAGTTGAAGAAGGTGACGAAGCGACCAAAGGCCACGTTCTTATTGCCTTCTTTGATGCGTTTGTTGAAGATAAACTCGTTCAACCGACCATTATTTACGATTACCCCGTAGAAAATTCTCCGCTTGCAAAACGTAAGCCTTCTAATCCTGCGTTTACCGAAAGATTTGAATACTTTATCTATTGCAGAGAAATGGGTAACGCTTTTTCAGAACTTAACGATCCTATCGACCAAAAAGAAAGATTTGTTAAGCAGGTTGAAGAAAAGCGTGCAAAAGGTGGAAACGACGCTAAGGTGGACGAAGATTTCGTAACCGCGCTCGAATACGGTTTACCCCCGACGGGTGGTCTTGGGTTCGGCGTTGACAGGTTGGTAATGCTTTTAACCGACAGCGCGTCTATTAGGGACGTTATACTTTTCCCGACCATGAAACCTAAAAAATAAGGATAGAAAAGTTTATTGATGGTAAAAAACTAACCTAAGGAATTTTTATGGATAATAAAATCACTAAATCAAGATTATCTAACTTTCTCGCTTACGAATGGATTTTGATAATACTTGTTGCCGTTGTCGCTATGGTCGGCTGGGAACTTATATATACCATGACGGGCGTAAGGCTTACGGTTGGGCAAACCTTTAAGGTTTATTACGACCAAACGGTGTTGTCTTCTAACGATCAAGCCTTTTACGACCTATATAAATTCAAGACGGACGACAGTATTTTCAGTTACGACGTTATCGAAGTAAATAGCGAAGGGCTTACGAGCGAATATAACGTTCTTTCGTTAAGACTTTCTACTTACGAAGGCGACATTATCATTACCGATACGGCAAAAGGCGAAGAAGAAGGCGCGCAATCTCGTGCTGAATATATACTTAATAATTTTAGTATATACGATTTAGATTCGCTTTGTGAAGACGCAGAAAACTATCTTAAATCTTTCTTAAAAGACGGTCAAACCGATGCGTTTAAGTATGAAAATCTTGATCAAAACAAAATAGCAAACAAGTTCAAGGAAAGAATGAGAAAAGATAACCGTTTCCGTGGCGAAGAAAAAACTGCAAACGGTATTGAACTTGAAAAAGGAAGAATAAAGACTTTGTGTGAAGAAGTTTCGTTCTTTAAGAACTTCTTGCAAAATGCGTCAAGCGATATGTTTTATAAACATACCATAACCGAAGAACTTGGTGAAAAGAGATATGGTTTGAAAGCCGACGCCTTAAAGAACGGCGCGCTTAATGCGGATACCTATTTTAGAAATAGGGTAGACGGCTCGTCAAAAGGCGTGGTTATAATGGCGTTTGATTTTCTTGAATATCAACCCGATCTTCAATTTGAAACGGTTTCTTTCATGAATATGTGCATAAGAAACTTTACGGACTTTATACCCGTATAATATGGAATTCAAAATCTTAAAATCAATCGGCGATTATGTGAAAAAAACGCCCGTAAGACTTCACATGCCAGGGCATAAGGCAAACGAAGAATTTTGCAAACTTTTTTCTGACGCTAGACTTGATATAACCGAACTTAAAAGCGCTAATAACGAACAAGCGGTATTAGATGCCGAAAAAGACGTTGCTTTAATTTTGGGCGCAAAAAAATCCAAACTGCTTTCCGACGGCGCAAGTATGGCAATCTTCGCCATGGTTTACGCCGTTAAGCATTTAGGCAGTAAAATAATCATTGAGCGTACTGCTCATAAAAGCGTGTACAACGCGCTAATAAATTTTGGAATAGAGCCAATAATTTTGGGTGATATTAACGAGAACGGTCTACATGAAACAGTTTCGGTAAACGAGATTGAAAAAGCGATAGACGAAAATCCTGACGTTATCGGTGCGCTACTTACCTACCCCGATTATTATGGCAGAACTTTCGATATAGACGGCGTTTCTAAACTACTAAACAAAAGGAACAAAAAACTTCTAATTGACAATGCCCACGGTGGGCATTACGCATTTATAGACGGATATACTTATGCAGGTAGGTTTGCCGACGTTTGGGTGGATAGTGTGCACAAAGTTTTAAGCACGCTAAACCAAGGCGCAATTCTTTCGGTAAACGATAGGTCGTTAATAGACGGCGTTTTTGAAGGCGCAAGCATTTTTTCAACGTCAAGCCCGTCCTACGGTATTTTGGCGTCGGTGGAATACGGCGTAAAAAAGGCGGATAGCGAACGAAAAGAATATGCCGAATTTTGCAAAAAGATTGAACTTTTTAAGCGTGAGTTAACGTCGTTAGGGTATAGCGTTATGCCTAATACCGACTGCTTTAAGTTGGTTGTTGAATTTGGCAAAAACGTGAATATGGCCGAGCGTTTTTTTGAAGAAAATGGCATTTTTGCCGAAATGAACGACGGAAAAAGATTGCTTTTTATGTTTTCGCTATCGAACGGTGAAAATGATTTAAGAAAACTTAAAAGGGCGTTTGAGCGGTTAAACCTATCAAACGAAGAGTATGAAACAGCCGTTTATAGACGTGGCGAAAAGGTGGAAAATTATTTAAAGGCTCTTTCTTGTCCGTTTGAGTACGTAGAGATAGATAATGCTATCGGAAGAGTAAGTGCGGTAAACGCAGGGTTATTTCCACCCTGCTATCCATTAGTCGTCGCAGGAGAGAGAATAACAAAAGAAACGGTGAAACTGCTAACGGAAAGCGCAGGCGTTTTCGGTGTTAACGACGGAAAAATAAAAGTTATTAAAGAAGAAAATGAAAGGTAAATTTATTACGTTTGAGGGTTGCGAAGGTGTTGGCAAGTCCCGTCAACTTAAAATGCTTCAAGACTATCTTGACAAAAACAATATTAAATACTATTTGACGAGAGAGCCGGGTGGCTCGCAAGTTTCCGAGCAAATAAGAAAGGTTATTTTGGACGGGAAAAACGTTTCCATGACCGACGAGTGCGAAGCGCTTTTATACGCTGCGGCAAGGGTGCAACTTCTCGACGAAATTATTAAGCCTAAACTCGATAACGGCGAACTTATTTTTTGCGATAGGTTCGTTGATTCTTCGCTTGCTTATCAAGGTAAGGCTCGTGGACTTGGCTATCAGTTTGTAGAAAAGATTAACGATTACGCCTTAAAGAATTTCATGCCCGACTATACGGTATTTTTGAACTTACCGCCCGAACAAGCGTTTTTGCGCAAAGGCGGTGTGGATAAAACGGACAGGCTTGAACTTTCGGGTATAGATTTTCACCGTAAGGTTTACCAAGGTTATTTAGAACTTGCCGAAAGGTATAAAGATAGATTTATAGTTATAGACGCAAGCGGAACAAAAGAACAAACTCATGAAAAGATAAAGAACGCTTTGATTGAAAGGGGAATAATTTAACGGTGGCAAACATAAGTGGGCTCGTAAAGACAACGGGCGCTTACAAAATCGTTAAAGGCGACAAAGAAAACGGCAGATTATCACACGCATATTTTCTTCTCGCCCACGACGGCGAATATCTTACCGATTATCTTAAAGCGTTTGCTAAACTTATCACGTGTAAGGAAATAGATGCTTGCAAGATTTGTCGCAGTTGTAGGCTTATTGAGAAAGGCGGTTATTCCGACGTGATATTTTTGCCGAAAAACGGCGAAACCGTCACCGTCGACGACGTTAATTTTCTTATAGAAGAAAGTTACATTAAACCTATTGAAAGTGACAAAAAGTTATTCGTGATAACAAACGCTCAAACCATGAGTGCAGTCGTGCAAAACAAACTGCTTAAAACTTTGGAAGAACCGCCTGCTAACGTTCATATTTTAATCGGTTCTACTAGCGAATTTCCTATACTTCAAACGGTAAAATCTAGGGTAAAGAGAATAGAAATCGGTGGATATTCCGACCAAGTCCTTTATGAAACTTTGATTAAAGAATACCCCGACGGGGACAAACTTCGTGGCGCGATTGCATGTGGTGACGGGACGGTTGGCATGGCTATTGCACTTTACGGCGACGCTAAATTATCGCTTATAACCGATCTTGCAGTCGATATGCTTGTGAATATGAAAAGCAGTCGTGAAGTTTTGAAATATTCAAATAAAATAACGTCCGCAAAGGTGGATTTGAACGAGTTTTTATCAATAACCGAACTATTGCTTCGCGATATGCTTGCAGGGTTTTCGGGAAAGGCAGACTTGATTAAAAACCTTTCGTCGTACGAGAAACTCAAAACGGCGCAGGGATATAGCGTAGGCGCTATAATTTACGCGCTTGATAAAATTACGGAAGCGTATAAACGTAAAAAGTTTAACGCAGGGGACGGGATGCTTTTAGAGTGGTTACTGTTCCAAATTTTGGAGGGAAAATTTAAATGGCAAAAGTCATAGGTGTAAAATTTAATAACACCGCTAAGGTATATTATTTTGCGCCCGCTTTCGATAACGAAGAGTATCAAGAAAAAACGGGTGTAATAGTCGAAACGGCAAAGGGGCTTGAATACGGTACGGTCGTTTTCGGCGTAAAGGAAGTGGACGACAAAGATATTGTTCACCCCTTGAAAAAGGTTATAAGAAAGGCTACTGAAAAGGACGAGAAAAACATAAAAGAACACGAAAAGAAAATTCCCGAGGCAATGGAGATTGCGCAAGAAAAGATTACCGAGCATAATCTCGATATGAAACTTATCGGTTGCGAATATTCTTTCGACGGAAAAAAACTCGTATTCTTCTTTACGTCTGACGGTAGGGTAGATTTTAGAGAACTCGTAAAGGACTTGGCGTCGCGTTTCCACGTGCGCATAGAACTTCGCCAAGTGGGTATAAGGGACGAAACCAAGATACTCGGCGGTATCGCGCCTTGTGGAAGACCGTGTTGTTGTAGTAGTTGCATGTCGGAATTTGGCAAAGTTACTATCAAGATGGCAAAGACGCAAGGGCTTCACCTTAACCCGTCCAAGATAAGCGGGCTTTGTGGCAGGCTTATGTGTTGCTTGGAATACGAGAACGAGTATTATAGCGAAGTGTATAAAAAAATGCCCAAAGTCGGCGGAACGGTTAAAACGCCCGAAGGCGACGGCGTAGTTATAAACAACGATATGCTTAAACTTATCAGTAAGGTAAAAATAAGCAAGCCCGACGGAAGCGAAGTGTATAAAGATTTCCCCGTAGATAAGTTGCAGTTTAAGAAAGGCGATAAAAACGGCAAGGGAAAACCCACGGCGGATGACGACGAAACGGACGACGAAGATATTAAGAAAATTTTAGATTAAATGTTTACAAATGAAAATATTTGTGATAGAATAATTAAAGAAGAAATCAGGAGGTAGGATATCATGGCATATAAAATTAGTGACGCTTGCATTTCTTGCGGTGCATGTGCAGATACTTGCCCTTGCGGTGCTATTAGCGAAGGTGAAACTCAATACGTTATCGATGCAGAAGTATGTATGAGTTGTGGCGCTTGCGCTGAAGGTTGCCCCGTAGAGGCTATTTCCGAAGAATAAGAAAAGCTATTGAAACCAAGGTGCGACGTTCGTCGCACCTTGGTTTTTTAAAGGAATTTTATGGAAAGACTTGAAGATTTAAACTTAAATGGTCTTAAAATATATCAAGACGACGAACTTTATCACTTTACGTCGGACGCCGTTTTGTTGACGAAATTCGCAAGGGTAAAAAAGGGCGACGTCGTTGCCGATTTTTGTTCGGGTAGCGGAATAGTTGGTATTCATCTTTACGGCTTAAACCCCGTTATTGATAGCGTAACCTTGTTTGAAATGCAAAAGCCGTTGTATGAATTATCGCTTAAAAGTATCGAGTATAACCGTTTGACAGACAAGTTCAGCGCAGTAAACGTTAAACTTCAAGATATAGATAGTAAGTATAACGAACGGTTTTCGCTTATAGTGTGCAATCCCCCTTATATGCCCAAAGAAAGTGGTGAAGGTTCTGAAAAAGAGTGCATAAGGGTTTGTAAATCCGAAGTTTGTTTAAGCCTTGATGAACTTCTTTCCGCTTGTGCCAAAGCGCTTAAATTCGGTGGAAGACTTAACCTAGTACACCGTGCCGATAGACTTGCGGAAATTATATACGAAATGAAAAAAAGGAATATCGAACCTAAACGCTTACAAATGGTTTCGGGTGGCGGGAAAGAGCCGTATCTTTTACTCATAGAAGGGGTAAAAGGCGGAAAGCCAGGGATTAAGGTGCTTAACACCATTACTAATTAGGAGTTAAAGATGTTATATTTTGTTGCTACGCCCATAGGCAATCTTAAAGATATAAGTTTAAGGGCGCTTGAAGTGTTAAAGTCGGTTGACGAGATTGCTTGCGAAGATACAAGGCACTCGCTTGGTCTTCTTAACCATTACGATATAAAAAAACCGCTTTTTGCTTACCATAAGTTTAACGAAGTAAAGACGGCGGAAAAGATTATAGAAAAATTAAAGGACGGCAAAAATATTGCCGTTATATCTGATGCAGGCTCGCCGTGCATTTCCGACCCTGGTAACGTTCTTGCAGACCTATTAAACAAGGAAGGTTTAGAGTATACGGTAGTACCAGGTGCTTGCGCGCTTATAAACGCACTTATTTTGTCGGGGTTTGATAGTAGCAAGTTCACTTTTTTAGGGTTCTTGCCCGAAAAGAATTCCGAACGTCAAGAACTTTTAGAACGATATAAAAACCTAGATAGCACGCTTATTTTTTATTCCGCCCCGCACGACGTTAAAAAGGACGTTGAAAGTTTGTTTAAGGGATTAGGGAATAGAAAGGCGTGCGCTGTAAAAGAGATAACCAAACTGCATGAACGGGTAGAGCATTTTAACTTGGAAGAGGGCTTAACATCCGAGCCGAAAGGCGAATACGTAATCTTGGTGGAAAAAGGCAGTATGGAAAACCCGTTGCTAGCCCTTTCCGAAGAAGAACATATTAAACATTATATAATAAAGGGCATGGATAAAAAGGAAGCGTTAAAAACGGTCGCCAAAGAGCGTGGCGTTTCTAAGTCTTCTTTATATAAATACACTATCGAAAACTAACTGAATAATTAAAATCACCCCACTTTTTTAAGCGGGGTTTCTTTTTGTCTTTTTTGCAAAAAATAAGTATAAATAATCCTTTTGAGGTTTACGATTGTATGAATTATTGTTACGATTTTACGAAGACATTGCATTTTAAATGTTGTATGCTTGTAGGTGAAAATAGGTATATTATCACTATTTTGTATATTTTTTGTAAAAAACAAAGGGGTTTTATATCGAATTTTTCTAGTAAAATTAAGGAGAAAACAATGAAAAAGTTTTTGTCGGTTATATTAAGTGCCGTTTTGTGTCTAGGTGCGGTCGGTTGTAAGACAAGTAGTAATGCAAATACCACTAATGATTTAGCAAACAACAACGGTTGGCAAACTTATAGTTCTGTTTCCACTAATTTAGAAGTTGCAAACCCTTATACCGTGCAAGACGTTGTTAAACCCAACCTTATGTGGAATACTGCTGAACTTTTTGCTACAAATCCGCAAACGGTTTCGGTTGATATTGAAAGCGGTAACGACAATCTTTCTTTTTTCAAGTTTGAATCGGTAGGTTATGCACCGAAGAATTTAGATAGTACTTGGGTTTTTGCTTGCGTTGGCGTGCCTGACAGTTCGGTTTTCCCCATGCCACAAGGTGGTTATCCCGCAGTCGTGTTAGTTCACGGCGGTGGCGGACAGGTATTTACCGAATGGGTTGAGTGGTGGAATCAAAAAGGTTACGTTGCTTTGGCGTTCGATACTTATTCAAACCAGCTTGACGCTAACTTACAAAAGGTAGTTAACCCCGAAGGTGGCGCACCCGAAACTAACGGTCCGCTTGCCGACCAGGTAAACGATACTGAAAATTCTTGGGCTTACCACGTTGTTTCTAATATTATTTTATCTAACAATATTTTGCGTAACCGTGCAGACGTAAACGCTAACTTTGTAGCGATTACGGGTATTTCGTGGGGTGGTGTAGCAACTAACCTTGCGTCTGGCGTAGATAAGAGATTTGCTTGTTTCGCCCCCGTATACGGCGCAGGCTATTTGTATGAAGATTCTAACTGGGCAAATCTTTCCAACTTCGGTGGTGAAGATAAGGAAGAGTGGATTGACAAGTTTGATCCGTCTTCGTATATAGCGTATAACACCAAACCCACCCTTTTCGTTTCGGGTATAGACGACAATTGTTTCTCGGTAGAAGCGAGAAGAAAATCGGCGTTGCTTGCAAAAGGCAAAACCTTCTATGCCCAACATAGCGATTTAGGGCACGGCCACGTTTGGAATAAAACCCCTGAAATTTACGAATTCTTTGAACACGTTATTTACGGCGACGAAATGACTATTATAAACGGTGTTACACAGACGGCTGACGTTGTTACGCTAGATTATTCGGTTAAAAAATTTGACACCGTTAAGTTCGTTTACACTACCGATAATCAAGACGATAGTCATTCGTGGAAATTTACTACCGTTACAGTAGAACCCGATGGTCAAGGCAATTATTCTTACACGTTGCCAAAGGACGTCAAGGCGTATTTGTTTGAAACTTATCACAACGATATAAGTCAGTATTGCAGGTTTACTACACCGATTTACACGGTTAAGAGTAACTTTGTTGCAGGCGGTACTGCGCAAAAGAGCGACGACGGGTTTGCGCCCAAAGATTTAGGGATTTCTTACGAAAGGAGAAACGGTTTGAAAACTTTAATGGCGCCCGTTTGGGAAAGCAGTTTGATAGTAAACGAAACGGTTGCATTTGAAGGTGCGTCTTCTTCGGCGTACTTAATGCACACACCCGATACTATCGTTGCCGTTACTGATTATTACGGACGTATTCAGTATAAAGAAGGCAGAGATTACACGATTACGGGCAACAAGATTACCCTTACGGCAAACACCCGTATAAATTACTGGAATATAGACAAGTTATACGTAACTACACAACCGACTACTAATCTTCCCGTTTTAGGCGGTGAGTATCTTGGTAGATGGTTCTTCCATTCGGAAACCGAACCTAACCGTCATCAAATTTGCGTTACCTATACGCATAGCGACAATTTCGGTGGAGCAATCCCCGTAGGTCAAAGCGATAAGTTGCCACTAACACTTGACAAACTCAATAACGGTGAAAGTTTGAGAATAGGCGTTATCGGCGATAGTATTACGGTTGGCGCAGGTTCAAGTAAGAGTTTAAGGAGCGATCCTATGCAGGGCGCTTACGTAGATCTTGTTGGCGAATACCTTTCGGCGCGTTATCCGTCGGCAACCGTTACCATAGAAAATAAAGCGGTTGGTGGAACTAACGCAAACTGGGGTGTTAACAATATAGGCAGACTTTCCGAATGCGACCTTGCGATTATCGCTTTCGGTATGAACGACGCCGTTACTACGCTTGATAGTTATAGCACGTCTATTAACACGATAATATCTTCGTTAAAGGCAGTTAACCCCGACTGTGAATTCGTTCTCGTTTCGCCCATGATACCCAACCCCAACGTAAGAGGTTGGACGGGCAACGTTCCGAATTTTGAAGATCAACTTGTTGAAATAGTTAACGGTCGTACGGACGCTGTATTAGCGCCTATGACCACTATGAGCAAAGCCGTTTACGATTTAGGCAAGAAGTTTATTGATATCAACTCAAATAACATAAATCACCCCAACGATTTCTTGCATAGAATTTACGCGCAAACGGTACTTAAAGTTATGTTGGGAGATAATTTCACCGTTTTATAAGGAGAAGTTATGATATATAGTAAAGAGTTAAAGGTATTATACGACGTTGACGTTTTAGTTGCAGGTGGTGGGCCTGCGGGTGTTGCCGCTGGTATATCGGCTGCAAGGCAGGGTAAAAGCGTTCTTATCTTGGAACAACACGGCACTTTCGGTGGAATGGCAACCGTAGGCATGGTCCCTGAATTTATGTGTTTTGACGACGGCGTTAATCTTTTAAGTAGCGGTATAGGTGGCGAAATTAAAAGCGCGCTTTTCGGCGATGAATTAGATTTTAAGTGCTACAACATCCGTGTAGAAGACCTTAAAGCCTTGTACGATAAAATGGTAATAGAGAGCGGGGCAAAGTTCTTGTTCTTTTCCAAGATAGTTGACGTTGTGGTAAAGGACGGCAAAATCGAGTACGCTATCGTATCATCTAAAAAGGAAATTTACGCAGTTAAGGCCAAGTTCTTTATTGACTGTACGGGCGACGGTGATTTAAGCGTAAAAGCAGGCGCCGACTTTGAGTATGGCGACGAAAACGGACTTGCAATGCCTGCAACGTTATGCAGTTTTTGGTCGGGAATAGATTTTGAGAAAAAGACCAAGCCCGACGGATATAAGATAGGCGACGCTTATCAACGTGGATTTTTCACACAGTTTGATTTGTTTTTGCCCGGCATAAAAGAAGTTGATAGAACTTCGGGCGTAGGCGGTGGAAATATCGGGCATGCGTATAACGTAGACGACACTTCCGAACAATGCCTTACCGACGCCATGATTTTATCGAGAAAGGTTGTAAAAGAATACGAGCGTTATTATAGGGAATACGTTCCAGGGTGTGAAGATGCTAACCTTTGCTTTACCGCTAATATTTTAGGGGTTAGAGAAGGTAGAAGAATAGAGTGCGACTACAAAATGAAAGCGACCGACTACTTAAAACGCGCGGTGTTTGAAGACGAGATAGGGCGCTATAACTACCCCGTAGATATTCACCCCAAAGCGCCTGACGAAGAATCGCTTAAAGAGTTCGACAAATATACGTCTACTAGATACGAAAGGGGCGAATCTTACGGAATATCGCTCAAATGCCTAATCGTCAAGAAAGTTGATAACCTTTTCGTTGCGGGTAAATGTATTTGTTCGGAAAGGGAATTGCAAGCATCTATGCGCGTTATGCCGTGTTGCTTTATAACGGGGCAGGCGGCAGGTGTGGCTACAACCGTTTGTATTGACAAAGAAACTTCTTCGCACAGCGTGGATTATAAAGAAGTTCAAAGACGACTTATTAAACTCGGCGCGCATTTGCCGAATTTTAAGGAATAAAATTAAAACCAACGTAAAAGTTAAAGGAGGAAGACTCATGTTAAAAAGGAAAACAGTTATACACATTTTAACTGTCATGGCTTGTTTGTGTCTTGCTTTGTCGTGCCTTTTTGCTTTGCCTAAAAACAAAGTAGCCGTGGCAGAAAGCAGTTTGCTTACCGTTGGCACCGACTGGACGACGGGAACAACGACCGAAGCGACTATAAGCGATTCCGTTTCGTCCGTTTATACGGCGGCAGGCTTTGTTTCTGGTGGTCATTACAGTGCGGCAGACAAGAATAAAACCGTTCTCAATAACTTTTCAAGGGGTGTTGCTACGGTTATCACATTCACAACACCTATTGATTTGACGCAGTATTCTTCGGTTACGTTTGAAATCGCAAAGGGTATAAGCGCAAGCACTACGTTTGATTTCTATAAAGACGATGCATCTACGGTTATCGGTGAAACGGCAAGTGGCTATACCGCAGTCGTTACGGCGGCAACGAACGTATTTCAATCGTTTACTATGGGCTTATCACCATTTGCAAAGGACGGCAAAGTAAGTAGTTTTATATTCGTTCACACGACTGATGCAAGACCGGCACCCGCAAATCCGACTGAAAATGACGGTGTTAACGGTGACTATCTTATTATTCAAGCACAATTAGCAAAGATAACGCTTAATCCGCTTGATTTGACCGTTTCAAGGGACTGGACGGTAACGGCAACAACTTCTGCAACGCTTGGTAGTTCGGTTACAAGTGCATATCCCAACGCTACTATTTCGGCAGGTGGCGCAGGTTCGAGTTACTTTACGGGAACGCCTTCTGGTGGAAGTTATGAAAGCAAATATTTCTTGAAAAACTTTACTAGGGGTTGCGCAACTGTAATTAAATTTACTAATGCAATCGACGTTTCAGTTTACGAATCACTTACTTTATCGCTTTATAAGAATATAGGTGCAAGTGCTACGTTTGATTTCTATAAGGACGACGCATCTACCGTTATCGGCGAAACTGCAAGTGCATTTACCGCAGTTGTAACAAGTGGCACATACAGTGGCGGATCGAATAGACCTATGCAAAAGTTTACTTTTGATTTAGAACCCTTTGCAAAGGACGGAAAAGTAAGCAGTATAATTATTGTTCATACCACTGACGCGAGAGCAGAAGGCGATTTCGAAAGTTTTGAAGCGGGTATCGTAAACCTTATACTTAATCCCTTAATTCCTGCTGCTGATCACGTTTTAAGCACGGCAAGTAGTGATATTAGTTTTGCAGCAATCAACTCTACCGAAGGTTTGCTTGGTTCGGTATCGGGTGGATATTCTAGTAACGTTAAAGGAATCTACGCAAACTCTGTTCAAGAACATGCAGGCTTTAAGTTGAATTTTGCTACGCCTATCGACGTAAAAGATTACGCACAACTTAACTTACCTATAAAGGTAAATGGTTGGAGTACGGGAACAACTTCCTATTCACACTATATCGATTTATTTAAGGTTGACGCTACCAAAATTCATCACGCAAACGCAGTTGCAAGTTATAACGTTTTACATGCAAACACAACCGAACTTATTATAAACCTTGCTGATTTTGCAGATAAATACGGAATGGTAAGCGGTATTATTCTTTATCATTATGATACAAGCAGAAACGACGGCGTTCAATTAACTAAATTCCCTGCAATCCACGTGTTTGATGCTAAAGTCTTAGTTGAAGCAAACACTAACGTTTCTAAGGCTAAAAACGAAACTATTATATTGCCTGCACTTCCCGACAAGAAAGATAGTAAAGAAGTTCTAGTTGGTTGGCAGGTTGGCGACAAACTTCTCGCTCCGTCGTCAAGTTGGGCAGTTACGGACGAAAATTCTTCTGAAATCGAAACGGCTACTCCCGTATACGCTAAATTCTATATGGAAGACGGCGCATCTATTAGATTAGGCGCGCCCGCAGGTCTTCGTTTCACGACGACAATTGACAATGCAAGTTATGAAATGCTTACGAACAATGCAACTTTAACTTTCGGTACGACTATTAAGACTAGCGGAAGTATGGTTGAACTTGAAATTCGTAGAGAAACAAGTTGGCTTTCCAAAACTGACAATGACGAAAAGTTTGTATCACACAGTTTCAATGCTGCAATGACTGGTATTCAAGAAAAATATTACGAAACAGAATTTATCGGTACAGGCTGGGTAGAAATCAGTTATAGCGATGCGAAAGTTATGCGTATATACGCTTGCCAAGGCGATAATCTCCGTAGCGTAAAAGGAGTTGCTATCAAAGCGCTTAACGACCAAGATGCAACTTATACCGATAAACATATTGAAATTCTCAACAAGTTTGCGGGAATCAATGCATAGGAGGGTAAAAAAATGAAAAAGAATTATTTATCACCCGAATTAATTTTGGTGCTTGTTAAAGACGACGTAATGAGCACGTCGCCCGTACTCGTTGAAAACGACGATTTGGGAGAAAGCCCCGAGTGGTTTTAATAGGTAAATTATAAAAGTGTCGGCACAAGCCGTGCCGACACAATTTTAAATTCAAAAGGACTTATATTATTAGACATGAGAAAAGAATATCCAAGACCAGAAATAGAAAGGAAAAAGTGGCTCAACCTTAACGGAGAATGGGCGTTTGAATACAACTTTGATGCGTCTAAGGTGGAAGAGTTTTTGGGTAAGGACCTTACGGAGAAAATCCAAGTTCCCTATTGCCCTGAATGTAAACTTTCTGGTCATGAAATCAGAGATAAGATAATTAAAAATTGCTTTTATAAGAGAACTTTTGACGTTTCAAAAAACGGCGAAAGAAAAATTCTTAACTTCGAAGCGGTGTTTTATACTGCGCACGTTTACGTAAACGGCGTTAAGGTTGGCGTACACAACGGTGGGCATACGCCCTTTTCGTTTGACGTTACCGATTACGTGGTAGACGGAACTAACACTTTGGCAGTTTATTGCGAATCGGACGTTTCTAACACCAAACAACCATCGGGCAAGCAAAACGCTACGCTCGATCGCGCGTTCGTGTTCTATACGAGATGTTCGGGAATTTGGCAAACGGTGTGGATGGAAAGTGTTCCTAAATGTCGATTAGAACGCGTTATGATAGACACCGATCTTTCGGGTAAAGTGGACTTTAAGATAAACTGCACCGAAGAGTTTGATAGTGTTAACGTTCGCATTTTCGACGGTATAAAGAAAATTATCGACACTAACTGTACGGCAAGCGGAAAGCAAGCGACTTTAACCGTTAATATCAAAAATCCTAAACTTTGGAACGTTGGAAAGCCTAACCTTTACACGGTAAAGTACACCGTTAAAAAGGGCGACCAAGTAGATAACGTAAAGGGCTATTTTGGTATTCGTACAACCGAAGTTAAATACGGCGAATTTTTGATTAACGGCAAGAAAGTTCTTCAACGATTAGTTCTCGATCAAGGCTATTACGTAGACGGACTTTATACGCCTAAAAACGACGCCGAACTCAAAAAGGATATTATTCTTGCAAAGAGTGTAGGGTTTAACGGTGCAAGACTTCACCAAAAGGTTTTCGAACGCAGGTTTTTATATTATGCCGACAAAATGGGTTATATAGTATGGGGCGAATATCCAAGTTGGGGTTTCGATCACTCTATGGACGACGCTATCGACTATTATTACCCCGAGTGGAAAGAAGCAGTTTTAAGAGATTACAATCACCCGTCTATAATTTGTTGGTGTCCGCTTAACGAAAACTGGGATTTTAACGGTAAACATCAAAACGATAACTTCGTTGCCGAACTTTACGACAAAACAAAGGCGCTTGATAAAACTAGACCTTGCATTGACGTAAGTTGGAACTATCACGTTAAAACCGACGTTTACGATATACACGATTATACTTCTAACGTAGAAGAATTCGACCAAAAACTAGGCAAACTAGAAAAAGGTAAGATTTACGATTCTATGGAAGAAAAGTATCAAAAGTGTTATTGCGGTCAACCGTTTATGGTTAGTGAATACGGCGGTATTAAGTGGACGTACGACGAAACGGCAGTCGGTTACGGCGATACGCCTAAGTCGGTAGAAGAGTTCTGCGATAGGTATATAGGTTTGTTAAACGTTCTTCTTAAAAACGAACGTATAAGCGGAATATGTTACACGCAGTTATACGACGTAGAGCAAGAACAAAACGGTTTGTATTACTTTAATAGAACGCCCAAGTTTAAGCCTAGCGTTATGGCAAAACTTGGCAAGGCAATGAAAGAAAAATCAAATTACGAAGACTAAAAAAGAAAGGTCGCTTGTATAAGCGACTTCTTTATTTTCGTTTAATGATTAGATTTACTTTTTATCGGTACTACCGAAACCCCCTGTGCGCTCGTTATCACAAACGTCGTCGTAGGTAATTCCGTACTCGACGAAAATCCCTTGCGCAAAGCCTTTGCCTTTCTCAACGCTCATTTCGGCATCACCGCAGTTGGTTAGTTTAATAAAGATATGCCCTTCGTTATCGGCGTAATAATAATCGCTATCGATAATGCCAACGGTGTTGTCTAAGCGAAGTCTATACTTAAAGCCAAGGCTACTTCTAGGGTAGAGTTTCAAAACCCAACCATCGTCGATTTTTACCCTTATTCCCGTGGCGATTTTTACCGTTTCGCCCGCTTTAAGCGTAAATGATTTGGGCGCAAAAAAATCGTAGCCTGCGCTACCTTTGGTTGCTCGACGGGGAAGAATTATATCGTCGTATTCTTCTATCGTGCCTGATTTTAGAAATTCTACTTTACTTACCTTTTCAAACAAAGCGACCTTTTTCATGAATTTATTCCTTACTTAATTTATATATATTGTACTACAAAAACTTAAATCTTTCAAGCAAGATATTCAATAAATATAAAAGCCCCTGCCAAACGGCAAGGGCTAAATTTAGTTTATACGCGTTTTGAAAGAACTTCTTTTTCGTACTTTTCGATTTCAGCGTAAAGCGCACAATCGGTGGGAACGTTAGCCCTTTCGCAATATTCGTTCCAAACGTCGCCGAACGGAAGAACTTTTGTGGCTTCTTGCGCAACCATAAGTTCGGTGAGTCTGTTTTCGTCTTGCAACTGTTTAAGTTTAGCGTTGGGGGTAAGCATTGCCATAAGAAGTGCTTTTTGCCAACTTCTAAACCCAACCGACCAAGACGAGATACGGTTGATGCTTGCATCAAAGTAATCAAGAGCCATGTAAACTCTGTTAAGCCCGTCGCAACGAACGATTTCTTTTGCCATTTCCTTGGTTTCGTCGTCAAACAAAACTGCGTGGTCGCTGTCCCAACGGATAGGACGAGTAATGTGTAGTGCAATTTCAGGGAAGAACGCAAGGAGTGCAGGGATTTTATCCGAAACAACTTCGGTGGGGTGGTAGTGACCGTTGTCCATAAGCGGTAAGCAACCGTCGTGCATAGCGGCGAACGAAAGAGAGAATTCCGCGCTACCTACCGTGTATGCTTCAACGCCGATACCGAATACTTTACTTTCAACGCAAGGTTTAACCTTGGATTTATCGAAAGGTTCGGAAAGGATTTCTTCAATGCTTTCTTTATAACGAATTCTCGGACCCATTCTATCCGAAGGAATATCTTTATAGCCGTCGCCCGTCCAAATGTTCATAACACAGGGAATACCTGTTTCATTTGCAAAGTATTCGGAGATACGAATACAAGCCTTGCCGTGTTCAATCCAAAAATCGCGGGTAGCCTTGTCGGGGCTAGAAAGGGTAAGACCGTCTTTTACCTTGGGGTGTGAAAAGAAGGTGGGGTTAAAGTCCAAACCCATATTGTATTTTTTTGCAAGCGCAACCCATTTGGCAAAGTGCTTGGGTTCGAGTTTATCTCTATCTACGAATTGCCCGTCTTCAAAAATAGCGTAGCAAGCGTGAACGTTCAACTTTTTAGCGCCGGGGCAAAGGGACATAACCTTTTCCATATCAGCCATAAGCTCGTCGGGTGTTCTTGCTCTACCGGGGTAGTTACCCGTCGTTTGAATACCGCCCGTCAAAGGACCGTCTTGGTCGAAACCTTTAACGTCGTCACCCTGCCAACAATGGAGAGAAACGGGTACATTTTTAATCGTATTTAATACTTCTTCGGTGTCTATACCGAGTTTAGCGTAAATCTCTTTTGCCGATTCGTATCTGTTCATTATATTTCTCCTTAAAAACCGTTTTACCAAAAGGTAAATTTTAATTATTCTATCATAAATTTTGCAAGTAGTCAATTTTAAAATAGCAATCGTTTAATTAAAGTAAAAAAACTACTAATTCATTTAAAAATTTGTCATAAAAAACTCTTAATTTCAGACAATTCGTTTACAACGTAATCAATTTTAAGGTTAGGTACAGGCGCACCCGTTTTATTAAACCAACACGTTTTAAGTCCGCTGTTTATTCCGCCTTCAATATCGGCGGTAATCGAGTCGCCTATCATGATTATACTTTCCCGTGGCGGATTTCCAAACCCATTAACGCACGCGTCGTAAAACTTTTTGCTAGGTTTATCAAACCCTATGTCCCACGATACGAAAAACTTGTCGATATAATCTTTAAGTCCCGCCATTTCTAGACGGTGGACTTGTTGAGAATGGGCTGCGTTGCTCGCTATTCCAACGGTGTATTTTTGCGACAAGTAAACAAGTAAATCTTTGGCCCCGTCAACCGTTTCGGCGGTTTCTGTAACTTGTTTGCGAAAAGTTTTTTCAAATTCTTGCCCGTCGCAATTAACACCTACGTGATTAAAAATGGTTTGCCAACGTATGCGGTGAAGTTCGTCTTTCGTAAGTTCACCCCGTTCGATTTGTTTCCAAAAATTTTCGTTGATAACCGAAAAAGCGTCGTAAATACGGCGTTCGTAAGTAATTCCATGAAGATTACAAGCGTTTTTTATTGCAGTTTGGGCGCACTTGTCAAAATCTAAAAGTGTATTGTCAATATCTATTAAAACGTATTTAATCATAAAAGTTCATTCCTATAAAAACAAGTAAACACTTGCAAAAGGTCGCTACGTTGTGGTAAAATTAAGAAAATCGAACTAAGACTATAAAATGAATTTAATTCTTGCAAGTAATTCCCCACGCCGAAAACAATTACTTTCAGAGGCGGGTTATAAATTTAACGTTATCGTAAGCGAGTTTGACGAAATCGGCTCTACCGACCCGATAAAAACGGCGGAAGATAACGCGTACGGAAAAGCGCTTTGGGTTTATGAACGGCTTGGTGACGACAACGCCGTGGTTTTGGGCGCGGACACAGTGGTTTATTATAACGACCAACTTCTTGGAAAACCCAAGGATAGAAAGGACGCTGAACGTATGCTTAAAACCCTTTCGGGAAAAAGCCACTACGTCGTTACTGGTTACGCTATAATATCAACTCGCGGCAAGATAAAAGGGCACGTTAAAACGCGCGTTACTTTTAATATGCTTACCGAAAAAGATATTTTAGAATATTTAGATAGTGGACTATACGCCGATAAAGCCGGTGGGTACGGAATACAAGACGGTTTTGGACTTGTAAAAGAATACGACGGCAGTTTATCAAACGTTATAGGCTTGCCGATTGAAGAAATCGACAAACTACTAAAAAATCTTAATTATTGATTTGCCCTTATAATAAGGTCGATAAACCCGTAAACAAAACCTAAAACTGCGAAAACAACTAACATAATAAATCTCCTTACGATAGTAGTTTACAATGAGTTAGTGACAAACGGGTGTCATATAAGAACAAAAATCAAAGAATTTTTTCAAGCACGATTTTTTGAGTAACTAAGCCTTGCTTAATATAAAAATTGTAAGCACTTTGATTACACGACCAAACGTTTAACGTAACGTTGTAGCAACCTTTTTCCTTGGCGAATTTTAAGACTTCATTATAAAGCGCTTTGCCGACGCCTTGACCACGAACCTTTTGGTCAACACAAAGGTCGTCGATATACAAGGTTAAAATATCAGTTAAAAGATTGCTGTCTTTGTGTTGAATCAACTCTAAAAAAGCGTAACCTAAAAGAAAATCGTTATCGTCGGTATAAACCAAAATAGGTGTGGACGGGTTGTTTATTAGTTCAAGCACTTGTTGGTCGGTGTATTTTTTGCCTTTCTTGAAAATATCGGGGCGTCCGTTATAGTGAATTAGATTTACTTGTTCAAGAAGTTCGCCTATGCGAGAGATATCTTTGGTTTTAGCAAAACGTATCATGTTTAAGTCCTTAATGTTTAATACAAAGATTATATCATAAAAAATGAAAATTGTTAATAATATAAATAAAAATATTGTATAACGCCAAGAAGGCTCGGTAGAAAAACTCGAATGGCTTAAAAAGGCAGACAGAGTATCATTTTTAGCGCGTTCTTCGGCGATATAATCGGCGTTAAGCCCATAATTATATCTGACGTTCACGGATATAACGTAGCAGTTGAAAAGGTTAAAGGTAGAAAAGCATCCTTTAAGCGCCTTGCTGAACGTACTGCCGAAAGATACGTTCCCAACGAATTCGGTATTTTTATCGGACATGCAGACTGCCTAGAAGAAGCCGAATGGCTTAAAGATCAAGTTGTAGAAAAGGTTGGCGTAAAAGAAGACGAAGTAACGATATGTAATATCGGCGCGTCGATGGGTGCGTCAGTTGGTCCGGGAATGGTTGGCGTTTACTTCTACGGTAAAGAAGTAACCGAAGATTCTTTGGCACAGAAAAAATAGGAGCAAAAAGATAAATGAAAAAAGAATGGAAACTTCCTAAACGCAAACAGCCGGTTTGGAGAGTTGTCAAAAAGTTTTTAGTGCCTTTTTTTAAAGTTAAAAACGTTGAGTTTGAGGGGGAAAGATTTCCAGACAAATGTATTATCGTATCAAACCATAACAATAAAAAAGGGCCTATGGTTTACGAAATTAGTTTGCCTATATACCACGTAACGTGGGGCGCATACCCTATGCTTGGCACGTATAAAGATAGATTCCGTTATTTGCGTGACGTTTTTTATATACAAAAGAACGGTTTGTCAAAGGCAAAAGCCACGTCGAAAGCATGGTTTGAAGCGATTTTTTCCATCTATATTTATAGGGGTATGAAAATCCTTCCATCTTATCCCGACGCAAGGTTCAGAAGAACTTTGCAGTATAGTTTAGATGCGTTAGACAAAGGTTACGCCGTGTCAATATATCCCGAAGATTCGTCCGAAGGCTATTTTGACGAAATGACTAAATTCTTGCCGGGCTTTGTTATGCTTTCCGAACAGTACTATAAAAAGACGGGCGAAGACTTACCCGTGTTTCCTATGTACTGGGGCAGGAAAAAGAAAAAAATCGTCGTCGGAAAACCTATGTACGTGCAGGATTTAGTAAAGCAAGGGCTAAACCGAGAACAAATTGCCGATAAGTTTAAGGATGCGGTAAACGATATTTATAGAAGAAAGTTTAAGGAAGATTAAACAAAAACTCCACGATTTTGAAATGCACCTCCTAAAGTGTCTAACTTTTGGGGTGCATTTCATAATTCCTGTGTTTCGTCTTTTTGGCACCACCACGGGGAATCGCTCCGCAATCTTGCAAAAGCAAGACTAACGCCACTCCGTGGTTGCTATCACGCCTGTGTGGCAAACAGTAGGTGACTACTGTTTGTCGCCGACCATTACAAATTACAATGTACCTTATAGGTCGGCGATACCCACCCGTTCGATTCCGCCGATAAAGTTTAGCGATAACGAAAAATGCCTAACCCTGAAAATAGGATTAGGCATTTTTGGCACCACCACGGGGTAATTCCCCTAATAGGGGAAATGTCGCTTGCGACAAAAGGGTTGCGGTCTCACGCTAGTGAATCAGAACCCCTTGGGGTTCGTTCTATCTCGTAGAGATAGCAAAAAGAAAAACACAGGTTAATTCCTGTGTTTCGTCTTTTTGGCACCACCACGGGGAATCGAACCCCGGTTTCCGCCGTGAGAGGGCGGCGTCTTAACCGCTTGACCATGATGGCTTATTAAATCATACTTATTTTAGCACAACTATTATGGTTTTGCAACCGTTTAAAAAGTAAAAAACAAAAAAATACCCACTCGTGCCGACGGAAAAGCAAAATAATAACCCGTTTCGTTAACAGGTGAATGCCTATCTTACCGCGTCTGTATCTCTTTTGATAAAGGTCGAGCATAACTCCGACCAAGAGCGCCACTCTTCGGTAATGGAATCGGCTTTCTTTTATATTATCTGTGGATTTTTTTAACTTTTCCTATCGAACACAGCAGGCATTATTATTTTAGCAAAATAATCGAGCATACGCAAGGATTACAGTTGACAATTTTTGCCGTATTCTATAATATTTATTCAAAACTGGTTTTAGGGTTTACGAATGAAGAAAATAATAAATTTTCGTCCCTTCCTATTTATTGCGCTATTTTTGATACTCGGAGTGGTCTCGGTTGAACAATATATTTTAGGTCGTAACGAAGTCGGCTTGATAGTTTTTATCTGCACGGCAATTTTATTATTCGTAATATTTTTATTTAGTATAGGACCGACTGTAAAGATTAAGTTGATTTTTACAGTTGTTTTCATATTATTTTACTTTCTTGGCGGGATTATTATGCATTTTACCGCCAAAAATTTTTCTAATGCTGATTTAAAAGATATGACCTATACCGTAAGTGGAAAGGTCGTATCGGTTGAAAGCAGTTCCGATTATAACGGCGCTTTCGTTATTGACGACGTGGTTTTAGACGGCGTTAAAGACGGCAAAAGTAGGTTTAAGATTTTGCTTTACGTAAACGGCAATAGTAATCTTGACGTGGGTGATATAATCAAGTTTACTTGTGTGCTAAACGATAGAAGTTTAATTTACGAAGACAAATTGTCGTCTTACGATTTAGTTAACGGAATAAAGTATACCGCAACCGTAGAATTTTCACAAGTAGAGAAAACAGGTTTTTCTCGTACGATATTTGAAAAGGTAAATATTTTTATTAGGGATACCTTAAAAACGGGGCTTGACAAAAACGAATTTTCCATTGCTTACGGTATGATGTGCGGTAATACCGAATACGTAAAAGGCGAACTTATAACTTCTTATAGAGATGCGGGTGTAGCGCACGTTTTCGCAGTATCGGGACTTCATATAGGATTTATGGCGGGTATTCTTGCCTTTATCTTTAAAAAACTTAAACTGAACAAAATAATAAGCGCCGTTATTATGGTGGCAGTTCTTTTTATTTATTCGGGTGTGTGTGGGTTCACGGCGTCGTCATTACGTGCGAGTATAATGTTTGCCGTTTTGCATTTGTCTATACTTACGGGCAAGAAATACGACGGGCTATCTTCTATATCGGTTGCTTGTATTATCGTGCTTTTAATTTCGCCCGCACAACTGTTTTGCGCAGGCTTTCAACTTTCGTTTGTCGTCGTTGCGGGAATACTTTTATTAAACAAAATATTCAAAAGATTATTTTTCTTCTTGCCCGATAAAATTTCTAGCGCTTTCGCAACGGCTATCTCGGCGCAAATTGCAAGCATTCCTATAAGCCTTTTGCATTTTGGCAACTTTTCTTTAATATCGGTATTTATCAACGTCTTGTTTATTCCCGTGGCGTCAGTTCTTTTTATAATGCTTTTTGCCACGTGTTTAGTGGGTGGAATTTTCTCAATTGCGCCCATAACTCTATTTTTGCCCAACTATTTTCTTAAAGCCGTAAATTACTTGATTTTATTGTTTGACTATAAAATATTTCTGGCAAGCGGTTTGGCTTGCACGCTATTTATCTTGTGTTATTACGCCGTTTTGTTAATATTGAGTGGAAAGATAAATATTAAGAAGACGTTAGCGATTATTCTTTGTTGCACATTTTCGGTGGTGGGTATATCTTCGGAGATATACCATAACGTAACAACTTATAAACAAATAGGCGTTTACGTGGTAGGTGATAAATCCGTTTGCGCGAGCGTAATAAACTGTTATGGAAAGACGGCGATTATAGTAAACAGCGCAAGCGTAGGATTTTCGGCGTTTAGAATTCGTAAAACGCTTGGCAAGTTAAACGTTGACGAAATAGATTTGTTAATCTTGCCCTTACACGACGGTAGTGCCGACGTACAAAACGTTTGCACGGCGATAAATTCGATGGCGGATATTTCACGAGTGTATTATTATGGTAACGACGAACTTGAAAGGCACGCCCTTTCGGTAAGTTTTCCACAAGTGGACTTTTATCCGTGCAAGGAAGAGAATACTATTGACGAAGACGGGTTTAATATAAGTTTTATTTTAGACGGTTACGCGGTAAAACTTTCTACGCCGTCTACAAGCGCCGTATTCTTTTCAGAGTTTGGAAGTGATAACGCTATTTACGGCAGTCTAGGTGGACTTTTGGCACGGTTTATGGTCGCTTGTGATTACGTGGAAAATATCTTTTCTTTATATAAATCCGAACGCTTTATAAGTTACCGAAAATACGCCACCTTTGATAACGGTCAAACTAACGGGGATTTTTACTTTCAACTTGCCTAAAATTGATTGAAATTCTTATTGCAAAACCCAAAAAAAAGTGCTACAATGTATAAGAGGGAGTATGGTTTTGAAATTTCTTGATTTTAAAAACGGACTTGAACAAGGTCTTAAATATTCGGTTTTTTTAATGGAAGGCGAAGACGCATACTTTCGTGAAAAGGGGCTTAACTTACTTAAAAGTAAGTTTATTAGCGAACTTACGCTCAATTATACTTGTTTTGACGGCGCGGGGCTAAACGTAAAAGAACTTTATTCGTCTTTAACTGCTTACCCGTTTATGAGTAAAAAAAGGCTTACTGCCGTTCGTGAATTTTATCCCGATAAAAACGCCCTAAACGGCGACTTAAAAGACTATCTTAACAATCCGCCAAGCGACAGTTTGTTCGTCATACTTAACGAAAAGCCGTGTGAAGCGCTTAAAAAGTTCGATAACGTTTGTGTGGTGGACTGTAAAAAAGCCGACGTTTCTTTACTCGTTAGATGGATGAGAGGGGAATGCGCGAGATATAACGTTGTAATTGAAGGCGAGGCGGCGCAAAAGGTTGCCGAATATTGCCTTTCCGATATGACAAGGATTGAAAACGAAACTAACAAACTCGCCTGCTACGTGGGTAGTGGCGGAGTGATTAAGGTTGCCGACGTCGACGCGCTCGTTTCGAGAGATACCGAGTATAAGATATACGAGATGACCGACCATATAGGTAAGAAGAAGCACGATTTAGCGCTTTCGGTAGTAAAAGAAATGCTTTCCAAAGGTGAAACGCCACAAAGGTTACTTTTGAGTGTTTACAATTATTTTAGAAGATTGTTGCACGTTGCGATTTCTTCTGCAAACGATACCGAGATTGCAAAGATGCTCGATATAAAGGAGTTTGCCGTAAAAAAAGCAAAGGAACAGGCTAAACTGTTTAAGGTGCGTTCGTTAAAGACGGCGGTAGATAAACTGACTGATTTCGATTACAAGATAAAAAGCGGACTTGTCGATATGACGGAAGCGCTTTGGTTGTCGATTTTTTCTATAATGAGTGAATAAGGAGAATAAAAATGAATCTTGCGGAAAAATTTGCAGTTTTTTTCGAAAAATTCAATAATGCGGATTTCGTCGTTACGCTTGTAGTAAGCGTGATTGCGCTTGCCGTACTTTATTACTACTTAATAAAGTTTTTGTTTGCGAATAATGCAGGCGCCGTCGTTGCGCTATTTATATTCGTAATGATTATCTCAACGTGTATCGTTCTTTTAAGCGAAGGGGTTAGCAATACCTTCTTGCTAGTAGTCGTTGCGATATTTTTAGTTATGGTCGTTGCCCTTTATTCGGTTGAAATCAAACATATAATTTGGATAAGGCGCAATCAAAGGCACTTGGAAGCGCGCCACGTTGAAAGTAGAATTTACGACGAAAAGAAAGTTCAAAAATGTATTGCCGAAATTATTAAAGCCCTTCAAAACATGGCTAAAAACGATATCGGCGCAATAATAGTTCTTGCAAACTCTAACGTTCCCGCTCAAATCTTAGATAGTGGCATAATGCTCGATAGCGATATAAGTAGTGAAATTATTGAAAGTGTGTTCTTCCCCAAAACACCTCTTCACGACGGCGCTATGATAATTAGTGGAACAAAGATAGTTGCGGCAGGTTGCTTTTTGCCACTTTCCCAACAAATAGAAAATATTCCGAAAGACCTTGGAACTCGTCACCGTGCAGGCGTTGGCGTAACCGAAACGTTAGACGTCGTTTCGATAATCGTTTCGGAAGAAACGGGTATCATCTCGATTGCAAGGGCAGGCAAAATTTCTAGATACGCCGATTTAGATGCGTTAAAGCGCACGCTCGGTAGATATTACTGGCAAGAAATTGACCGTTAAAGGAGTGAGTTATGGACGATAAGAATTTGCGTTACCAAACTGATAACTATGAAAATAATTCTGACAAAAAGACTTGGAAAACTATCGGCACGATTGCGCTTGCCATAGTTCTTGCCGTGCTTACGGTTGTCGTAATAAATCTATAATAAGTATAAAAGGGACTTGACTAATGAAAGACACAGGGCTTAACGCTACGGAAATTTTACTTCCACAAACCGACGACTATACTGCGTGGGCGACTATCGCTTGCGATCAGTTTACTAGCGAAACGGAATACTGGGACACTCTTAAAAAACAGGTCGAAGGCAAGAAAACCACTCTCGATATGGTGTTGCCGGAAATTTATCTTACGGGTGATATTGACGAGCGTATTAAAACTATAAACAAAAACATTGATTACTATTACAATAACGGATATTTTAAGGCGCTTTCAAAAGGGTTCGTGCTTACCGTTCGTTCCACCCCGTACGTTAAAAGAAGAATAGGGCTTGTAGGCGCTATCGACTTGGAAAAATACGAATATTCTAAAAAGAGTGATGCGCTTATTCGTTCTACCGAAGGCACTATCGAAGAACGTATTCCGCCAAGACTTAAAATCCGTAAAGACGCTGCCGTAGAGTTTCCGCACGTTATGGTACTCTGCGACGACGAAAAAATGGAAATTATCGAAGGCTTATACGCAAATAGAGAAAAGTTAGAAAAACTTTATGACTTTGACCTTAATATGGGTGGCGGTCATATAGAAGGCTATTTCGTTGACGATTTTCAAGCCGTTTTAGAAAAGTTCGCTACACTTTTGGACGACGAAAGACTTATTGCAAAATACGGCAAGGCGGATAAATTTGCTTTTGCGGTTGGTGACGGAAATCACTCTCTTGCAACTGCCAAAGCCCACTGGAACAACGTTAAGGTAAATCTTTCAGAAGAAGAAAAACAAAATCATCCTGCAAGATACGCCCTTTGTGAAATAGTGAATATTTACGACGAAGGTATTTATTTTGAACCTATTTATAGGTTTATAAGCGGAGTTGACAGGGAAAAGTTTATTGATGGATTAAGAAAAGTGGACGGCGGAATAATGCACGTTTACGACGGCAAAACCACCACTTTGTATAATGGGAAAAATTCTTTACCCCAAGGCATTACCGCAGTTGACGAATACGTGAAAGGTTACATAGAACAAAACGGCGGAGTCGTTGATTACGTTCACGGCGAAAGTAACCTTAAAAAGTTGGTTGACGACGGTGACGATACCGTGGGCGTGTTGTTTGAAAAACTTAACAAAGCAGACTTATTTAGATACGTTTCCGAAAAGGGCGCTTTCCCAAGAAAGACGTTCTCGATGGGCGAAGGCGTTGAAAAAAGATATTATTTGGAAGGAAGAAGAATAAAAAATGATTAAAGTATGTAAGTTCGGCGGAACGTCTATGGCGGACGCTAATGCAATAAGACAAGTAAAAGCGATTATAGACGCTGATAAATCTAGAAAATTCGTGGTTGTTTCCGCGCCAGGTAAACGTAACAAAAACGATATTAAAATAACCGATATGCTTTATAAATGCTACGGCGAAGTAGTCGCTACCGGCAAATGTGAAAGTTTTGCGGTTATTAGATCTAGGTTTGAAGAAATCGTTTCCGACCTTGAACTCGACTGTGATATTACGGCAGTCCTTGATAGAACGGAAAAGGAAATTATTGAAAATAAAAGCGCAGACTTTGCCGCATCACGTGGTGAATATTTAAGCGCATACGTAACGGCTAATTATTTGGGCGCAAAGTTTGTTGATGCCGCCGATTTAATTAGGTTCGATAGCAAAGGTAAACTAAACGAAGAATACACCGACGACAAGGTAAAAACCATTTTGGATGGCGTTGAATTTGCAGTTATTCCTGGATTTTTTGGAAAAGACAGTTTCGGCAAAATCAAGACGTTTAGCCGTGGCGGTAGCGATATTACGGGTTCTATTATCGCCCGTGGCGTAAAGGCAGACCTTTACGAAAACTGGACGGACGTTAGCGGTTTCTTGGTTTGTGATCCTAGAATCGTTCCCGAAGCAAAGACCATCAAGCAACTTACTTATAAGGAACTTCGCGAACTTTCGTATATGGGCGCGTCGGTACTTCACTCGGAAGCAATTTTCCCCGTAATGAAAGGGAAAATTCCCATTAACATAAAGAATACTTTTAAGCCCGAAGATGCAGGCACAATGATTGTTCCTAACGAAATGCATAAGGAAGATAACGAAACGATTATTACGGGTATTGCAGGCAAGAAAGACTTTACCGTTATCTATATCGAAAAATCTATGATGAACGCAGAAGTCGGCTTTATTAGAAAGGTTTTATCGGTAGTTGAACATTACGGCATTTGTGTTGAACACGTGCCTAGTGGAATAGACACGGTTTCTATTATTCTTGCATCCGATCAGTTGGAAGGCATTTTATCCGATTTGGTTAGTGAAATTAGAGAAAACGTCAATCCCGATTACGTCCACGTTATTGAAAACGTTTCGCTTATTGCAACTGTTGGTCACGGTATGGCAAAGCGTTCGGGAACGGCGGCTAAAATATTCAGTTCTCTTGCCGAAAAAGGTATCAATATTAAGATGATTGACCAAGGGTCAAGCGAACTTAATATAATAATAGGCGTGGCTAATTCCGATTACGAAGATTGTATTCGTACTATTTACAGGGCTTTTAATTAATTTAGGAAATTATTTAATAAAATCTCCGCCATTTAATGACGGTCATTTATAGATATTATTGCTGAAGGGAGATTATTTATTATGGATTATTCAAAAGAATCATTAAGATTACACGGGTTATGGAAGGGCAAAATTGAAGTGGTTTCAAAAGTTCCCGTAAAGAACAGAGAAGACTTATCACTTGCATACACCCCGGGTGTTGCGCAACCGTGTATCGAAATTCAAAAAGATTACAATAAGTCGTTTGAACTTACCGCAAGGGGCAACACCGTTGCAGTTATTACCGACGGCACGGCAGTTTTAGGGCTCGGTGATATCGGTCCCGAAGCAGGTATGCCCGTTATGGAAGGCAAATGCGTACTTTTCAAAACGTTCGGTGGGGTAGACGCTATTCCGCTTTGCGTAAGAAGTAAAAGCGTAGATGAAATCGTTCAAACGATAAAACTACTCGCTGGTAGTTTCGGCGGAATAAATTTGGAAGATATTTCCGCGCCGAGATGTTTCGAGATAGAAAGAAGATTAAAAGAAGATCCCGAAGTTGATATTCCCGTTTTCCACGACGATCAACACGGTACTGCAGTAGTTTGCGTTGCCGCGTGCATTAACGCGTTGCGCCTTGTCGGCAAAAAGTGGGAAGATATTAGTATAGTGTTTAGTGGCGCAGGTGCTGCGGGTGTCGCTATTGCTAAACTTATGATTAAGATGGGCGCTAAGGACGTCGTAATGTGTGATAGACACGGCATAATTTATAAGGGAAGAACCGAAGGTATGAATGCTTCTAAGGAAGAAATTGCCGAGTTCTCTAATAAATTGATGAAGAAGGGCTCGCTTGCTGACGCTATGAAGGGCGCTGACCTTTTCGTAGGTGTAAGTTCGCCGAAACTAGTTACCGAAGAAATGGTTGCGTCTATGGCAAAAGGCGCTATCGTTATGCCTATGGCTAATCCCGAACCTGAAATTATGCCCGACCTTGCTATTAAGGCAGGCGCGGCTACGGTAGGAACGGGAAGAAGCGATTTCCCCAACCAAATCAATAACGTGTTGGCGTTCCCCGGGATTTTCCGTGGCGCACTCGATTGTAGGGCTTCGGACATAAACGAAGAAATGAAAATTGCTGCGGCAACGGCTATTGCTTCGCTTGTTTCAGACGAAGAACTTTGCGCTGAATACATAATTCCCGCTCCGTTTGATCCAAGGGTTGGTTCTACGGTTGCAAAAGCAGTTAAAGATGCCGCCGTTAAAACGGGCATTAATAGAATATAATGGGTTTTTTTGACGCCGTTTATCAAGTCGTTAAGAAAATTCCGTACGGAAGAGTTATGAGTTACGGTCAAATTGCAACAATTTTAGGCAATCCCCGTATGGCTCGGCAAGTAGGTTGGGCACTCCACGTAAACCCTGAACCCGACGCAATACCTTGCTATCGTGTAGTAAATAAAGACGGTAGAGTAAGTAAAGCGTTTGCGTTCGGTGGAGAGAACGTGCAAAAGCAACTTCTACTTGCCGAAGGAATAACTTTTGACGAAAAAGGTTGTGTAAAACCTTGCTTTTTTGTTAAAAAGAATATATAATACTAGAAGTTGAAAATTTGATCATATAAGTATAAATAGTGAAATATCGGTGTTTTGCCGATATAATCGGGGTGTAGCGCAGTTGGTAGCGCGCTTGGTTCGGGACCAAGAGGTCGTGGGTTCAAATCCCGTCACTCCGACCATAAGAAAAGCAGAGGTTTGATACAAACGTATTGAACCTTTTTTCTTTGCATTAAGATTTCACCGTCGTACATGCCATAGTAGTAATCAATCTGAGATTTTTTTAACATTAAGTGATAATATCACAGAATCCTGATTTCAAATCTGATATAATAAAAAAACAATAAAGCAAAGGAGGACACGAAGATGTCTGTCATTAAAATTAATAAAGAAACTTTTGCAAGCGAAGTTTTGAATTCCAATAAACCTGTACTTCTCGATTTCTATGCCGATTGGTGCGGTCCCTGCCGTATGGTAGGTCCGATCGTATCGGAAATCGCAAATGAGCGAAGCGATATTAAGGTCGGTAAAATAAATGTGGACGAACAGCCGGAGCTTGCGGCACAGTTTCAGGTAATGAGCATCCCGATGCTTGCTGTAATCAAAAACGGGAAACTAGAAAATCAGGTTGTTGGTTACAGATCGAAAGAGCAAATTGAAGCAATGCTGTAAGGAGAAAAAAGATGAGACTGTTTAATTTCTTCCATAGCATCGCCGACATTAACACCGGTGTTGCGGAATACGAAACAAACGACGGCGCTGTATTGCTTGACGTTAGGACGGCAGAGGAATATCGTGACGGGCACATTGACGGAAGCGTCAACATACCTCTTGATAGAATTTCTTCCGTTGAGAATACCGTCAAGGACAAAAGCACACCGCTTTATGTGTATTGTTTAAGCGGTGGTAGAAGCGGACAAGCTGTATCCTATTTGAAGCAAATGGGTTACACAAATGCAAAAAATATCGGTGGCATCAGCAGTTATCGTGGAAAGGTGGTAAAATAAATGAAAGTTGTAATTATAGGCGGTGTTGCAGGTGGCGCTACTGCGGCGGCGAGAATACGCAGGCTTGACGAACAAGCGGAAATCGTTGTTTTTGAGCGTTCAGGATTTATTTCATATGCTAACTGTGGTTTGCCGTACTATATCGGCGGAACCATTGAAGAAGAAAATGATCTAACCTTGCAGACGCCTGAAAGCTTTTGGAGGCGTTTTAGAGTTAAGATGAATGTTCATCATGAAGCTACGGCAATTCATCCTGACAGCAAAACCGTTACTGTAAAAAATCTTGAAAATGGTAAAATCCTTACCGAGAGTTATGACAAGCTCGTGCTCTCACCCGGTGCTAAGCCGATAAAGCC
>CASDPM010000061.1 GCA_949282465.1 uncultured Bacillota bacterium | reverse complement strand
AGCATTTTGTTTTTGCTAAAATATTTAGCGTTTTCGTGTTCTACGCCACCAGCAGAAGAAAAGGCAATCATAGGCGTTCCAATATGCTTAACTTCCATAATGGTGTTAAAACTCGACTTGCTTAAAACCAAATCCGACGCCTTAATGTAGCCTGCCATTTGGTTGGTAAACCCAACGGGAACGAAGTTAAGTTTTTCCTTACACGTTGCCTTTAAGCCGTTCATTTGTTCTAAAAGCGCTTGGTTTTTACCGCATATTACCACAAAGTTTATATCTAAATCTTCGTCGATAATTTTTTCGATAAGTTTTTGCGCCTTTTTAACGCCGAAAGCACCCATTGCGCAAAGCACGGTAAACTTGCCGTTATCGAGCGAAAGTTCCTTTCTTGCTTGCTCTTTGGTTAAATTAAAATCTTGGATTTCCTTTCTAAAAAGGAAGGGCATTTTAACCACGTTCTCTTTCTTAAAACCCTTGTTTATTGCCATGTTATAAGCGTTTTCGCTATTTACCATAAACATATCGCAGTTTCTATCCCACGCAGGGTAAACGTAGTTATCGGGCAAATACGTTGCGATTAAAGAGTTGGTAATACCCTTTTTATTCGCTTCGGCTATAAGGTGCGACGGCAAATAATAAGAAGACACCATAAGATCGGGTTGCATTTCCCTAAAATCTTCCATAATGGCTTTTCTACCCTTTCTAAAAACCCTGTCCACCGTCCAAAGGGTAAATTTAGAAGATAATTTATAGGTAAAACATTCAAACTTATTATATAATTTGCTACCTGCAAGTTTTTTTACGTGATTGTCTTGCGCCTTACCCATTTTAACCACGGCGTCCCTTTTACTGCCCGAGAAAATATACGACTTAACGACGTCGCATTTATCGCCGTATTTTTTCAAAAAAGTTTCGTATAGGCCGGTTATCGCCATAATGTGGCCAAGCCCCGCTTCAACGTAAGTAAAAACCACTTTGGGTTTTTTGTTGTTTTCCATAGTTTTCTCCTACGATTTACTTAACAATTAAGATTTTAATCTAATCGACTTAAAAAGTCAAGTCGATTATAACTATATCGGAATTTCGGTTGACATTTATTATTTAATTGTGTAGAATAATCGTATTATGAAAAAGAAAAAGCAAGTCGAACTTGATACACCTATGATAGGTAAAATCGAAATTGACGAAAAAACTTCAGAACCCGTTATCGTGGAAGTTCCTTTGGAAGAATTGCCCGAAGAGCCAAAAGTTGACGACGAAGAACGTCTTTTAGAAGAGTCTATTCGTCTGGGCAAAGAATACGAGGGAAAAAATAACAAAGAAATAGGCAAACAACTTGTTATGACTCGATTTATGGGTATAACCAAAGAAAATAACGACATTAACAAAAAGCAAAAACTGTTTAAGAATATATTTACTATCGTCTTTATAGTTTTCGTGGTCGGCGTTTTGGCTTATACTTTCTATAACGACTTCTTTGCCCCCGCCAATAAAGATAGGGTTTTCCCCACGTGGGAAAGCGTTAGAGAAGTTTTCTTTAATTCTTGGTATTATCTACTTATTGCCATGCTTATGCTTGGACTTTGCTACCTATTAAAGGGTGGAAAACTTGCCGTAATGTGTAAATCTTTAACGGGCAACGCGCATTTTAAGACTTGTATTGAAACGGGTATAATCGGGCACTACTACAACAACGTAACCCCACTTGCCGTCGGCGGTCAACCGTTTGAAATTTATCACCTTTCAAAACACGGCGTTCACGGTGGCGTAGCGTCGTCTTTGCCGATTGCAACCTTTTTCTTAAATCAGTTCGCTTTCGTAATTTTGGCGATAGTTTCAATAGTTTTATATCAATCGAATGCGCTAGGTGTTCCCGAAGAGTTTTTGGCTAACTTCTCGGGCTTTTCAAAAGTATTCAGCACGCTTGCAATTATAGGTTGCATTTTGTGTTTCTTTATGCCGGCGCTTGTTGTATTGTTCTCCTTCTTACCAAGAACGGGCGCAACGCTCGTACACTTTGTAATGTGGCTTGGCGGTAAACTTCGTTTACTTAAAAAACCAAAAGAAACTGAATATAAGACAATGAAAACGGTTGTTCAAAACGCAAAATGTCTTAAAAAGATTGCAACTAGACCTATGGTGTTTATTTCAACCTTTTTAATGAGTTTTTTGGAACATCTTGCAAACTCGTCGATAGCCTACTTTACCTTAAAGTTCTTCGGATTTAATATGCTCGGTGTCGAAGGTATAATGGAATGGGTAATAATAATGCAAATGTGCCTTATTCTTTACGCATCTATTTCGTTTATACCCACCCCCGGCAACTCGGGTGCGGCAGACCTTTCATTCTACTTGTTGTTTGAAACGGGACTTATGGTCGGCTTTGCCTTCCCCGCAATGATGATTTGGCGCTTTTTAAGTTTCTATGCCCTTATCGTTATAGGTTTTATCTTTACTACCGTTAAGAAAAAGTCTGACGCTAGAAAAGCCCTTTGTGGCAAGTTCGTTGAGTAACTAGTTAATAATAAAATAGAAACGGCGGAAAAAGTGCAATAGAGATAGGGATATAAATTCAAAATAAAAGTGTAGCCCACTATACTTCGCTTTAAGGCGAAATATGGTGGGCTTTTCTTATCCACAAAAATTAAAGATTTAAGTTATATTTTTAGCCTTGTGGCTAAAAGTGATATTGTTTACGCAGTAAACAGTTTAGCCGAGCGTAGCGAACGCCAACTGCATAAGCAGTTTTATTTTGACCTGTTGTCAAAGTTATATTATATTTGCCTATCTTTCACTACAAGTGAAAATATCACTTTGCGTTAGCAAAATATCACGCCGAAGGCATATCACTTGCCGTTAGGCAAATATAACTAGTGCGTCAGTAATAATCCCTATTACTGACGCACTAAATTCCGCCGTTTTTTGTTTTTTATATCGCCTTTCTTTTTTGTTGCTTTTTTAGTTTATATAATCTTTTTGCCCTTTCGCGCGCCTTTTGTTTTCTTTCATAGGCTTTTATGACTTGACCGTATTTTTCTACGACTTCTTTAACCACGTCGTCCCACGTTCTATAAATCGTCTTGTAAGCGTTCTCGCCCACTTCTTTATATATTTGAGGATTGTCGCATAAATAGGTCAACTTATCGGCAAACGCATTTTCGTCTTCCGGACAAGTAAAACCGTTCTCGCCGTTAACCGTCATCTCTGCACTACACGAACCTTCAATAAGTATCGACGCCTTTTTGTGCGCCGCCGCCTCGATAGTAACTATACCCGACGTATCGAAAGTGGACGGAAAGAAAAACAAATCGCTTCTTAAATAGTAGGCTTGTAAAAGCGCTCTATCTTTAATTTCACCCGTGAAAATGCATTTATCGGTAATATCTAACTTTTGGGCGTAATTCTTTAATTCGTCAAGGTCGAACCCACCACCGACGAAAAGCATCTTGAAATCTTTGTTCTTGTCTTTCAAGATTTTAAGAACGTTGCAAATAAATTTTAGCCCTTTATACATTGCCATTCTTCCAACGAAAAGGAAAACGTTTTTCTGTCCGTGCAAATTATGCTCTTTATTTACCTTTTCAATCAGTTCTTTTGCGTTTGTAGGGTATACGAAGTCTGTTCCGTTTCTAACCACTTCGACCTTTCCTTTATACCCGTAACTTCTTAAAATCTCTTTGGATGCGTTAGTTACCGTCCATACGCTATCGGCTTTTTTATAAACTCCCATAACGTATTTAAGGTATAAAGTTGAAAGCACCTTACTTTTTGTAGAACGCAAAAAATCGTCATAATACTTGGTGTGCAGGGTTACGATAACGGGAACTTTTAACTTTTTTCCCATTTTAATAGCAAACTTACCGAGATTAAAAGGCGTGTGCGAGTGAATAAGTTTATATCCGCCGTTTTCAATTTGTTCGATAAATTTAGCGTCAAAGTCGGGTTGCGCAAGCCTATACCCTTCCGGCGCAATAGTAGACGCGCAACGAATAACCTTAAATACTTCGTTATCGACGTAACCTTCTTTTTTAGCCGCCTTGGGCGCTGCCAAAGTACAATCCGTTACTTTGTTTAGTTGAACGCAATAATTCTTGACGACGTTAATCGCTCCGTCTATCCTTGGATAGAAAGAGTCGACAAGTTCAAGAACTTTCAATTTTTCCATTTAATCTTTATCCTTTACCTTTTCATAAAGGTCCATGGCGTTACGAACGGCAACGTCCATATTTATGTATTTATAATTTGCAAGCCTGCCTAAAAGATAAAGGCTCTTATATTTAAGCGCTTCTTCTAAATATTGACAGTAGTGCGCCGTATTTTGCGAAAGCGGAATAGGATAATAAGGAATTCTTCCCTTACGGAAATTCCTTGGGTATTCCTTAACGATTACCGTTTTTTCCTTTTTCTCGCAAGCGAACTTTGTAAACTCGCTAATTCTAGTAAACTTTGCGCTAGTGGTATAGTTTACGACTGCTGCGTCTTGATAGGACGAGCATTTTTTTGTCTTAAACTTAAACTTCAAACTTCTATACGGCAAAACGCCCATTGAATAGCCGAATAATTCGTCTATACAACCCGTATAAATAAGCCTACCGTCAAACGGCTTGCCGTTAAGATATATATTTCCGTCTTTTAACGATATAATCTTTTTAGCGTCCTTGCCGAGTTTGAGTTTTATGTTTGGGTGGCGTAGCATATTTGCAATCATCTCAGTAAACCCGTCTTTGGGCATATACTGAAATTCGTCGGTAAAATATCTATCTTCGTAAGAGATATAAACGGGAACTCTATTCATGACTGATTCCCCTAACTCTTCCGGCTTAAAACCCCATTGTTTTTTGGTGTAGATATAGAATATATTTTGGTAAACGAATTCCGCAAACTCACGGATTTCTTCACTGTCGTGTTCCTTTAACTGTAAAATAGGCACTTTCTTGTCCATACCTACTTCTTTAATTAAAACGTCTTTAATCCTTTCCGCCTTGTCCTTTGGGTAAAGTTCGTCAAGCGATTTAAGGTTAAACGGAACGGGAACGAGTTTACCTTTAACAAGCGCTTTTACACGGTGTTCGTAAGGCGTCCACTCGGTAAACTTTGACAAAAAGTCAAATACTCCCTTATCGTTAGTATGAAAAATATGTGGACCGTACGACTGAACGGTTACGCCGTTTTTATCAACGTAATCGTAAGCGTTTCCACCGATAGTGTTTCTCTTGTCGATTACGATAACTTCTTCACCACCGTCGGCAAATAAGCGCGCAATCGTTGCGCCCGAAAGCCCTGCTCCCACTATTAACGTTTTACTCATAATTTTCTCCTTGTTTTACTCAGTTGCCCTTTAATTCCTTGACGAATTCCGCAATCTTTTGCATCGCTTCAACAAGGCTTTTCATAGAATATGCGTAAGAACATCTAACGTAATATTTACCGAATTCCCCGAAAGCGTTACCCGGTACGACTGCAACTTTTTTACTTGCCAAAAGTTTGGTCGCAAATTCTTCACCGTCCATACCCGTACTTTCAACCGACGGGAATATATAGAACGCACCCTTGGGCTCAAAACATTTCAAACCCATATCGGTAAAGGTTTTATACATAAACTTTCTGCGCTTATCATATTCTTCTGTCATTTCTTTAACGGTTGCGAACCCGTTTTTTGCGCCTTGTTCGAGCCCCGCCAAACCTGCGTACTGCGAGAATATCGGCGCGCAAATAGCCGAATATTGATGTATCTTTAACAAAGTGTTACAAATTTCTATCGGAGCGCATACGTAACCCACACGCCACCCCGTCATTGCAAACGCTTTACTAAAACCGCTGATTAAAACTACCCTGCCTTCAAGTTCAGGAAAAGACGCTATTGAACAATGCCTTTTTCCATAGGTAAGTTCGGCGTAAATTTCGTCCGACACTACTAATAAATCGTGTTTTAAGATTACGGGAATAATCTTTTCTATATATTCCTTTTCCATAATTCCGCCCGTGGGATTGTTTGGGTAAGGGAATATTAACACCTTGGTTTTATCAGTAATAACACTCTCTAAATTTTCCGGCGTCAACTTAAACCCGTTTTCACCACTACACGGTACGGAAACCGCCTTTCCACCCAAAAGTTCTACGCACGGTGTATACGAAACGTAACTAGGGTCGGGAATAAGAACTTCATCCCCTTCGTTAACTACTGCGCGCAAGGTTATATCTATTGCCTCGCTTGCGCCCAAAGTTATTACCGTTTGGTCGGCTGTAAAATGCACGTCAAACCTGCTCGATAAATAGCGTGAAATCTCTTTACGAAGCGCAGTTAATCCTTTGTTAGAAGTATACTGGGTATATCCCTTTTTAATGGACTGAACGCCTGCGTCCCTAATTTCCCAAGGCGTGATAAAATCTGGCTCGCCTACACCGAGCGATATAACGTCGTCCATCTCCGAAGCAATATCGAAAAACTTACGGATTCCCGACGGCTTGATATTTTTTGCTCTCGTACTTAAAAAATCTCTCATGCCTGAATTATCTGCCTTTTGGACTCCTCACTCTTTTTAGTGATTTGCCCTTCAATTTTATATTTTCTCAAAATGAAATGCGTTTGCACGCCTATAATACCGTCGATAACGCTTAACTTTTCAGCGACGAAACGCGCCACGTCTTCAAGCGTTTTGCCTTCAACGAATACCGCCAAATCAAAACCACCGCTCATAAGATAAAGGCTTGTAACTTCGGGGAAGGAATAAATTTCTTCGGCGCACGAATCAAACCCCTTCAACTTTTGGGGCGCAACCTTAACTTCTATTAGCGCTTGAACGTTTTTATTCGCCATAACTTCGGTATTGAGTATAGCCGTATATTTAACGATAACACCGTCTTTTTCCAACTGTTTTACAGCAGTTTCTATAACCTTTTCGTCTTCGCCGAGCATTGCGCCCATTTGCGCGTAAGAGTATCTTGCGTTATCGCTTAATAATTTTATCAATTCTTTTTTTAATTTTTCCATTTCTATCTCCGTCCAAAAAGAAACATATCGCCTTTTATTCGTTAGCATTTTGGCAATTTTATTTTTATTATATAATACGATATAAAAACCCGTTTGTCAATATAAAATTTAAAACCCTTTTATAAGTTTATTATAAAAGGCGCTAAAAAATGCTTGCGCTTTTATCTTGATTTGTTATTCGTTTTGATATATAATTAAATAGGTAGGTAAAATTATGGTTCGTATTTGGGCAAAAGTAATGAAAGGTGATAAAATCTTAAAGCAATACGTCTTTGAACGTACCGAAATGATGGACTATTCTATGTTCTTCGATTACGTTAGGGAAATTTGCGAAACTTTGGATATTCCCACACCCGTCATTATTAAAACACATCTTTTTAATTACGCTAAGTATAACGTTTTGCGCTTTAAGCAAGACGATTTCGTCGAACGTATCGACTTCGATAAATTAGTGCTTGAAAACGCTTTCTTGTAATATTTAGAATATATCGTATTCCCACTAATAAATTGCGAGTTATTGCAAATACTGTATTCGGGGGGAATTATATATGAAAATTGCAAGTATAATCGCTTTCACGCTGGTTATTATAGGCGCACTCGTATGGCTTTTAGTCGGGATATTCGACTTTAACCTTGTTGCGTTTATATTCGGTAGTGGCGCAACCGCAGTCGTAAGCAGAATAATCTACTCGTTAGTAGGTTTATCGGCACTGTGGTTACTATTCGTTTGGGCAATGTATCATCCGTTCAAAACGATAGACTAATAGGAAAACGCTCCTAAAAAGGAGCGTTTTTTGATTTTTTTCTATTCAAATAGTTCTGGTTTAGACTTTTTTAATTTTTGAATAAATATCGTCATAGGAATACCTAACGCATACACCGAAACCGACTGCCCTGCAAGCAATAAAAGGACTTGGATTATATAAAGATATTCCAACTGCCCGTAACAAAAATACCATATAACGGGCAATAAAAAAGCGTTAAGCAGTACGGGAAAAAGTCCACCGACAAAAATTTTTAGCGCGGTTTTTTTAATAACTTTTGCGGTAAGAAGTGTTAATATTCCCGCCGTAAAAGTTACAAGCGAGCCGAAAATTATATCTAAAATCATGCACCCCGTTATAAGGTTAGAAAGTGCGCAACCGACGGTAAGCGCAAGCACGGCCTCGGGGAAAAAGATTGCTAAAAGAGTAAGCGCTTCGGCAACACGAAACTGAATAGCGCCACTAGCGACGGGAAAAGTTACAAGCGACAACATAATATAAAGCCCTGCGATAATGCCCGCGCGAGCAAGTTTTTTAGTGGTAAAAGTAAACATATAAAAACCCTTTTCCGAACAACACGCCGAAAAAGGGTTACGCTTTTTTTAACTTTCTCGGTTGTTTTATAGAAGTGTTGTCCGAAAACCTTCTTAAATTTATTATATATTATTTAGCGCTTATTTGCAAGCGTTTTACCCGTTGACAAGAAATTTATATTGTGATAAACTTTTAATCATGAAAAACAAAATTTGGACGACAATTTTCGGCGTCGCCGTATTTTTTTTCGTAATAACCTTTTCCATAGGTTTGCCTATCTATTGCAGGTTTTTTTATTATATTCAAATAAAACCGCTAGGCCTAGAAAACTATTCGGGTTACGACTACGCCACCATCAAAAACGCTTACGACCAAGTGCTTAATTACCTTACCCTACCGGGGTTTCCCTTCGGCACGGGGGTCTTTAAGTATTCCGAATCGGGCATGTCGCACTTCGCAGACTGCAAGGCGTTATTTAACCTTAATTTAATAGTTCTTTTAACTTCTTCGGCAATTTTAATAACCTTGGGAATTCTTCACAAAAAAAACAAAATAACACTTCTAAAACCGTTAGGGTTTTCCGCAGGCTTTTATGCGTGCTTAACACTTCTTGCCGTGTTTGGAATATTAGCAATATTAGTTGCAAGTAATTTCGACAGGGCGTTCGTTTTGTTTCATTCTCTTTTCTTCCCTGGAAAAGATAACTGGATTTTCAACGAATCGGTTGACGAAATTCTTAAAATTTTGCCTGAAACGTTTTTTATGAACTGCGCTATTTTAATAGCCTCGTCGATAATAATTATTTCCATAACGGTTATCGTGGTTCAAATAATAAAAAAGATAAAATCTAAATCAAAACAACAAAAAACCCCTTAAAAATAAAGGGGCTTGTTTATTAACTTAACTGACTTTTTATCTTGGAAAACGTTTGTTTCTTTTGGGAAAGGGTTTCTTGCGGAGCAGACTCTACGCGGTAATAATCGTGTTCAGTCATCATTAAAAACACCTTCATTTGGTCGTTCGCCGTTTGGGTAAGATGATCTTCTACGATAGTTCTAAACCCCTTTGAACAACCTTCGGTCATGGCGGTGGCATAAGTTTTCACCAGCGTTTTTTCTAGCGTTAACATATCTTGAAGACTGTCTTTTTCGTTTAAGGTTACTTCTGCTTTATAATCCATACTTATCTTCCCCCCTTTTTAACCCAACATATCAAAAAGTGCGTTAAAGCGTCTTTGATGATTGTCTGCGATTTTGTCAAATCTTTCTGCTAAATCTCTATCAGTAAGAGTACGAGCGTAAAGCCTTGCCTTTTTACAAGCCGTTTCTTCGTAAGTTAAAAGGTCGCCGATTAAAGTGACTTCCTTGGTGGTTAACATATTACCCATAAAAGTTCTCTCCTATATTTTTTATTTAATGATTGCCCCGTGGAAAATTTTTATACCGAAAACCAAAAAATTTCGGGTATAAGAAATTCTAATAGAAATAAGTTAAAAAAAGTTAGGAAAATTTTTTATTTTAAGTTATAATATTTTAGGCTAAAATGATAAATATTGTTTTTAGCCAAAAGGAGTAATTATTGTGGAACGTTTTTTCGGCACGGTATCAAGAGGTGTTAGAGCACCTATAATCAAAAATGGCGACGATATTGTTAAAGTCGTAACCGAATCGGTTTTAATGGCATCAAAAGGCGAAGGCGTGGAATTTCACGATCGCGACGTTATTGCAATGACCGAAGCAATCGTTGCAAGAGCGCAAGGTAACTACGCTTCTACCGACGATATTGCAACCGACGTAAAAAATAAACTCGGTGGCGAAACTATCGGCGTTATATTCCCTATTCTTTCACGTAACCGTTTCTCGGTTTGCCTTAAAGGCATTGCAAAAGGCGCTAAAAAAATCGTGCTTATGCTTTCTTATCCGTCTGACGAAGTTGGTAACCACTTGGTTAGTATGGACGCTTTGGACGAAAAGGGCGTTAACCCTTATACCGACGTTCTTACCGAAGAAAAATATCGTGAACTTTTCGGTTATGAAAAGCACACCTTCACAGGCATTGACTACGTTGAATATTATAGAAACTTAATCCAAGAAAACGGCGCTGAGTGTGAAATTATTTTCGCAAACAACGCAAAGGCAATCGTGCCTTATGCGTCTAACGTTCTTTGTTGCGATATTCATACGAGAGCGCGCACTAAACGTTTGCTTAAAAGCGTTGGCGTAAACGTTATCGGGCTTGACGAAGTGTTGAACGCACCCGTAAACGGTAGCGGTTATAATGAAAATTACGGTCTTTTGGGTTCCAACAAATCCACCGAAGACACCGTTAAACTTTTCCCCCGTGACTGCCAACCTATCGTAGACGCTATACAGGAAAATATTTTTAAGGCAACGGGCAAAAAGGTTGAAGTTATGGTTTACGGCGACGGCGCATTTAAAGATCCCGTTGGTAAAATTTGGGAACTTGCCGACCCCGTCGTTTCCCCTGCTTACACCAAAGGTTTGGAAGGCACGCCCAACGAACTTAAATTAAAATATCTTGCCGATAACGATTTTAAAGATTTGAAAGGCGAAGAATTAAAGAAAGCAATCAAAAACGAAATCGCTAAAAAGGACGGCGCAACCGTTGGACAAATGGGCACGACACCCCGTCGTCTTACCGACCTTATCGGTTCACTTTGCGACTTAACCTCGGGTTCAGGCGATAAAGGAACGCCTATCATTTGGATTCAAGGCTACTTCGATAATTACACGACTGAATATTAAGATTAAGAAGGATATTATTATATGCCCCACGACGAATGGACAAGTTGTCCAAAATGTGGAAAGTCAGAATGGGGACGTTCTGAAATTGAAGAACTCTTCGGCTATATATACGATGGAACTATTCCACAATCTTGGTGCAAATAATGTAGATCACGTGAACGATTTTAACGTAATTGTTCATATACCGCATGTCTATGGTATTGAGAGACTGATTGCAGCACAAAACATGACTGCCCTTGCCTTAATGATTAAAGTTTTAATACCCCTACCCTAATTTGGGTATGGGGTATTTTTTTGAATTTTATAAAATCTGCTTGATATTATTCTAGATATAGAATATAATATAACTATAAAGTTTTAAGTAGGTATTAATATGATTCAATACATGTCTGCTAGAGAAGCGGCAGAAAAATGGAGCATATCACAACGAAGGGTTTCTATTCTTTGCTCAGAAAGTAGAATCCCTAACGTAGCAATGTTAGGTAATATGTGGCTTATTCCACGCAACGCTGAAAAACCCGTTGACGCAAGGATGAAACGTAATACCGCTTTTGAACAATCAAAAGTTCACCCTTTTGTTAAATGGGCTGGCGGTAAAGGACAACTCCTAACCGTGCTTAAAGCAAATCTTCCACATGGATTAGGCACAACAATTACAAAATACGCTGAGCCTTTTGTAGGTGGCGGTGCATTATTATTTTCTTTATTAAGCGAATACGTCTTTGAAGAGGTTTATATAAACGATAACAATAAAGAACTTATAAATGCTTTTTCTGTTATAAAAAGCAATTGTGAAAATTTATTATTAAAATTAGAATCCTTTCAAAACGAATATGAGAAACTTGATAGTGATGCTCAACAACTATATTATTACGAAAAAAGAGACGAGTTTAATAATATACCACTAAATAATAATACTTCTCTAAATAAAGCGTCTTTATTTATTTTTCTTAACAAAACCTGCTTTAATGGCTTATATCGGGTAAACAAGTCGGGTAAATTTAATGTTCCTGCTGGAAAATATAAAAACCCCTTAATATGCGATAAAGAAAATATAGTTAATATCTCTAAAAAGTTACAAAATGTTATACTGCATTCTTGTGATTATCACGATGTGGAAAACTTTGCTGATAAAAACACTTTTGTTTATTTTGATCCACCGTATCGCCCATTAAACATTACATCGGCTTTTACTTCTTATACTGAAAATCAATTTAACGATAGTGACCAAATAGAACTTGCAAAATTTTATAAACATTTATCAAATAAAGGTGTAAAAGTATTATTAAGCAACTCTGATCCACACAATTTTAACTTTGAAGATAATTTTTTTGATGACCTATATGCAGAATTTGATATACAACGAATTACTGCTGTTAGAATGATAAATAGCAAAGCAGATAAACGTGGCAACGTTACTGAACTTTTGATAAAAAATTATTAGTAAGGAGTAAAACAACATGATAAGAAACGGCAAGGGCGGTGGAAATACTAGAACGGGATTAGTTTTTGAAGGAGAAGTAGACTTATCCACCTTTTTATCATCCCAACCCCATTACTTTGTTGATAATGATAAGGTTTTTTATAATAATAAATTAGTAGCCAGAGTTTTTAAAAAACACTCTTTCTACAATATTTTTCTAAAAGAATTAAATATTGATTGGGAACAGTATTTATCAAAAAAACTATTACCTGACGATTGTATTTTTGTGCTATTAAACAACATATTATATATAATCGAATGTAAATTTCAATCTGTTGAGGGATCCGTCGATGAAAAATTACAGACTTGTGATTTTAAGAAAAAACAGTATAAAAAATTGATGGCATCCGCAAACATTGATGTTCAATATACTTATCTTTTAGGCGATTGGTTTAAGAATCCTAAGTATAAAGACGTTTTAGATTATATAATATCAGTGGGCTGTGAATATTATTTTGAATATATTCC
>CASDPM010000060.1 GCA_949282465.1 uncultured Bacillota bacterium | reverse complement strand
GAAGGGAACAGTTGCTTGAAGTTAAGAAACTCGGCGCTAAGGCGTTCGAACAATGCGCAGGCTTTTTGCGTATTATAGGCGGTAGCGTTTTAGATAATACGGGCGTTCACCCCGAGGCTTACCCTGCGGTAGAGAAACTTTTATCGCTCGTTGGTTATACGTTAGACGACGTTTCGTCGGGTAAAATAGGCGATTTGAAAGAAAAAATCGAAGCGCTCGGTTGGACCAAGACGGCGGAAAATTGCGGTGTGGGTGAACCTACTTTACGCGATATTGTAGCCGAACTTTTAAAACCGGGTAGAGATATTCGTGATACCTTGCCAAAGCCCGTACTTCGTAGCGATCTTATGGACATTAAGGACCTTAAAGATGGTATGGAACTTATCGGTACGGTAAGAAACGTTATCGACTTTGGTGTGTTCGTTGATATAGGCGTGCACCAAGACGGTTTGGTTCACATTTCCCAAATTTCCGATAACTATATTAAGCATCCGTCCGACGTTTTGAAGGTTGGCGACGTGGTTAAAGTAAAAGTTTTGGGCGTTGATTTAAATAAGAATAAAATTTCGCTCACTATGAAGACGACTGAAAACCCACACGGTATCGCCACCACAAATCAAAAGACGGACAAGGAAAGAAAGGAAGGAAGAAAGAACGCTCAGAAAAAACACCAAGAAAAGAAACAAATGAGCAATGATGAATTAAAAGAACTTTTGATGAGAAAGTTCGGTAGATAATATGGCTAATTTAGGCGTTAGAAAAGCGACTGAAAAGGACGCGAAACTTATACTTTACTTTATCAAGAAGTTGGCACAATACGAAAATATGGAAGAGCAGGTTGTCGCCGACGAAAATCTTTTGAAAGAGTGGATTTTTAATAAAAACAAAGCCGAAGTTTTGTTCGCTACTTACGGTGGTTTGGAAGTGGGTTTTGCCCTTTACTTTCATAACTTTTCAACTTTCTTGGGACGTGCAGGAATATACCTTGAAGACCTTTTCGTTTTGGAAGAATACCGTGGTAAGGGACTTGGAAAACTTCTTCTTAAAACGCTTGCTAAAATCACGGTAGAGCGTGGTTGCGGGCGTTTAGAGTGGAGTTGCTTGGACTGGAATAAGCCTAGTATCGACTTCTATCACGGCTTGGGCGCAAAGATGCTTGACGAGTGGAAATCCTTTCGGTTAACGGGCAATGAACTTAAAAAATTAGCAAACGAATAAAATAAAACGGCACGAAACGTGCCGTTTTTTTACGGGATAAAACCTTCAAAAATAACGTTGTCAGCCTTGCCTTTTAAGGAATGCATAGTGGTGCTATCGGTTACCGTCCAAGCGATAACGGGTAAGTTCTTCTTGATTTTTTTAGGTAGGGGTAGTGCGTGATAATCGTAACTTATAAAGTCGGGCTTAATTAGAAAATTAAGCGACAATTTGCTTACAATACGGTAGATGATTTTATTGTTCATCTTCTCATACGGCGTGCCTAAAACACCGCGAATAAACTCGGGCGCGAGTTTCTTTACCTTATTTATATAAAGTGGGTTAAACGACTGAATAGCAAACTCGCCCTTATAACTTTTTAATCTTTCCACAATACGTGTAACCACCGTTTTATCGGGCTGATCTTTAATTTCTATAAGTAGTGGCGTTTTGTTTTCGCAAAGAGATAAAACTTGTTCGAAAGTTGGAATACTCTCGTCGCTATTTTTTAGTTTTAAGGCTGATAGTTCTTTTGAAGTTTTTTCGTAAATAAATCCGTCGCCGTCAGTCATGCGAGATAGCGTTTTATCGTGAAAAGAATATAGCACCCCGTCTTTACTAGAATAAACGTCTATTTCGATAGGAAAACCTTTTTCGATAGCGTTTTGATAGGCGGAAAGGGAATTTTCTACGATATTACCGCCCCAAAGCCCCCTATGAGCGACGGGATTTTTCAATAGCCAGTAATTTTTATTTAATCTCATAAATACTCCTTTTTGCATTTACTTGCAAAAATTAAAAGTATAATGTATACTTAATCTATCAATCTTAAATATGATACATCAAAGGTAAAGATATGTCAATAAATCAAAAAAAGATAATTAATTTTTGTATAGTCGCTCATATTGACCACGGAAAGTCGACGCTTGCAGACCGCCTTATGGAAAAGACGGGGCAGGTTAGCGAGCGTGATATGGAAGACCAACTTCTCGATTCTATGGATTTGGAAAGGGAAAGGGGAATTACCATAAAACTTACCCCCGTTAGAATGTTCTATAAAGCAAAAGACGGGGAAGAATATATTTTGAATCTTATCGATACCCCTGGTCACGTAGACTTTACTTACGAAGTTTCTCGTTCGTTAAAAGCGTGTGAAGGCGCGATACTTATAGTAGACGCAACACAAGGCGTTCAAGCACAAACGCTTGCCAACGCTTATCTTGCAATAGATAACGATTTGGAAATTATGCCCGTTATAAACAAAATGGACTTGGCGTCTGCTCGCCCCGACGAGGCGGCTTATGAACTCGAAGAAATTTTAGGGCTTGACGCATCCGACGCACCTAGAATATCGGCAAAAAGCGGGCTTAACATAGAAGAAGTTTTGGAACAAGTAATCGAGAAAATTCCTGCGCCTAACGGTGACGAAAACGCGCCCTTAAAAGCGCTTATCTTTGACAGTTATTACGATAACTTTAAGGGCGTAATTTGTTTCGTTCGTATAATGGACGGAAAGGTAAAGGTCGGCACGAAAATTCGCACCTTTATGTCCGATAAGCAGTTTGACGTTACCGAAGTGGGTGTGTTCTCGCCAAAAATGCAGGTAAAAGACGAACTTTGCGCAGGTGAAGTCGGTTATATTGCGGCAAGCATAAAGAGCATTGAAGATACTGCCGTTGGCGATACTATAACCACGGTTGAAAACCCTGCCGATAAACCCTTACCGGGGTATAAAAAGGCGCTACCTATGGTGTTCTCGGGCGTGTTCCCGCTTGACGGCAGTAAGTATAACGACTTAAAAGATGCGCTCCTAAAACTTAAATTAAACGACGCGGCGCTTTCGATAGAGCCTGATAATTCGGCGGCACTCGGCTTTGGGTTCCGTTGTGGATTTTTGGGGCTTTTGCATATGGACGTTATTCAAGAAAGGATTGAGCGTGAGTTTGACCTTGAAATTATAACCACCGCCCCGTCTGTTTCGTATAAGGTGTTTAAGACGGACGGAACGCAAATGGTTGTGGAAAACCCCACGCACTTACCACCCACCACCGAAATAGACTATATGGAAGAACCTGTAATTAACGCTAGCATTTTTACTCCGCCCGAGTACGTTGGCGCGATTATGGAACTTTGTCAGTATAAACGTGGCGTATATAAAGACATGGTATATTTAGACAAGACGAGAGTGGAACTTAAATACACATTGCCACTTAACGAAATTATTTACGATTTTTTTGATAGTTTGAAGTCTAGAACGAAAGGGTATGCGTCTTTCGACTACGATATAGCAGGTTATCAAAAGAGCGACCTTGTTAAACTCGACATGTTACTTAACGGCGACATTTGCGACGCGCTTTCTATTATCGTGCATAAAGAAAAGGCGTATGAACGTGGCCGTCAAATAGCCGAAAAATTGAAAGAAGTTATTCCAAGACAAATGTTTGAAATACCTATACAAGCGGCTGTTGGTGGAAAGATTATTGCAAGAGAAACGGTAAAGGCGTTTAGAAAAGACGTTCTTGCAAAGTGCTACGGCGGTGACGTAACGAGAAAGAAGAAACTTTTGGAAAAGCAAAAAGAAGGTAAGAAAAAGATGCGTTCTATCGGCACGGTTGAAATTCCGTCCGAAGCGTTTATATCTATTCTTAAAACGGATAACGATAAATAATATGAGCGGAATATATATTCACATACCATTTTGTAAAAGCAAGTGTACCTATTGCGATTTTGCGTCCTTCCCCAAAGAAATCGGCAAGACTGAAAGTTATTTTGCTTGTCTTTATAGGGAAATAGAAGGTAGGGCAAAACAACTTGAAAACATGGTTTTTGACACCGTGTATATCGGTGGCGGAACACCGTCTATCGTGCCGTCTAAATATATTGCAGGCGCAATTAGACAGGTGAAAAAGTGCTTTAAACTTTCAAAAAATCCCGAAATAACCATTGAAATCAACCCAGGCACAGTTGATAAAGATAAGATTAAAGAGTATAAATCGGTGGGTATTAACCGTTTCAGTATAGGACTTCAAACGGGGTTTGACGAGCAACTAAAAAGGCTTAATAGAATACACACGGCAAAAGATTTCTTGCTTTGTTGCAATATGTTAAAGGGCGAAAATATTAGCGCCGATATTTTGATAGGACTTGCCGATCAAACGGCAGACCAAGTAAGAAAGACTATCGACCTTGCGATAGCAGGCGGAGCAAAACACCTTTCGTTATACGCGCTAACCCCCGAAGTAGGCACGCCTATTTATACCGATTATCTTAACGGCGAACTTCTCTCCGACGACGAAGTTGCCGATATTTACGACGACGTTAGGGCGTATCTAAAAACCAAAGGCTTTAACCGTTACGAAGTTTCTAACTTTGCAGTAGACGGGTTTGAAAGTAAGCATAATCTAAACTACTGGAAACGTGGAGAGTATATAGGGCTTGGCGTGTCGGCGTCTTCGTTTATCGACGAAAGAAGATTTACAAATACCTTTAAAATCGACGAATATATCAATGCCATAATTTACAATAAAAGCCCAGAAATCTCTTCGGACGTTATTGAAAAGAAAGACGCGGAATTTGAGTTTATAATGCTAGGCCTTCGCACCGAAAAGGGAATAAACGTAAACGAATTTAACGCCCGTTTTAACGAAGATTTTGATACGCTTTATAAAGACGAGTTGAGAAAGAAAGATAAATATCTTATTCGCGAAGGCGAAAATTTAAGGATTAAAGAAGAGTTTATATACGTTCAAAACGATATAATACTTTCGTTCATGAAAGAATAAACGGCAAAAAACATTAAAATACACAAAAAAATTCAATATAGCGCACGCCCACGTTTGCTATCATGTAAGCCACGGGGGCGAATATGACGGTTTATATCGAATACGTTTTTATAGATAATTTGATAATAGACTATTTGCTTTTTAAGGCAACCTTTACGCTTACCGGAAACGGTTATAATAAAGGTCGCCTTTTATTTTGCGCTTTTTTGGGCGGGGTTTTTGCACTACTTTACCCGTTGATTAGCGCTCACACGGTTATCGTAACCGTGATTAAAGTTTTGTTCGGGCTACTTATAATGCTACTTGCAAATTCTTATCGAACGAAAAAGAACTTTTACGTTAACACCGTTGTTTTTTTTGGACTGACCTTCTTGGTTGGCGGTGCGATAATAGGGGTGTTTTCGCTTTTAGGGTTAGAATATTCGGCAGAATTTTCCATAGCCGTAATGATATTGCCCGTCTATATTCTAATACGTTCGCTTACCGCCGTAGTTAAGTATTTATATAGACGAAAAGAAGTCGTTTGTCTTACTTACGATTTTGAGATAGAGTTTTTAGGAAATACCGTAAAGGGTAAAGGTTTTTTAGATACGGGCAACGGACTATACGACGGGGATTCGCCCGTGATAGTGTGCGGAAAAAAGTTTTTCCAAAAACTGATAGACGGTGCTAAACAACTGCCCAAGATAGGAAAAATAGAACTTTCGACGGTGACGGGAAAAGACCAAAGTTTTTGCGTAAAATTAAACTATTTAAAGATATATATTGACGGGCGCGAGAATATATTTAATAACGTGACGTTGGCTCTTGCGAAAAAAGGTATAGGTGACGATTACGACGTTATTTTGCACCCTGCGTTAAAGGAGAATAACTATGTTAAATGCGATAAAGACAAAACTGAAAAAGTTTCTTGATTTGTTTTCTCTTTCGGAAAACTTACTACGATATATCGGTGGAAACGAAGCCTTGCCGAATCCATACACCGCCGAAGAAGAAGCCGAACTCGTAGCAAAACTTAAAACTGACGAGCACGTAAGGGATGGGCTAATAGAACATAATTTACGGCTTGTGGTATATATTGCCCACCGTTTTGAAAATACAGGCGTTGATTTAGACGATCTTGTTTCTATCGGAACGATAGGACTTATAAAAGCCGTCAATTCCTTTGATTGCAATAAGAATATAAAACTTGCCACTTACGCGTCAAGGTGTATTGAAAACGAGATTTTAATGTATCTTCGCCGAACGGTTAAATTAAAAAGTGAAGTTTCTTTTGACGAACCGCTTAATACCGACTGGGAAGGTAACGAACTGCTTTTATCCGACGTTATGGGTACGGACGGTGACGTAGTGTATAAAAAGATAGAAAACGGAGTGGAAACCGAACTTCTAAAAGAAGCGCTTAAAAAACTTAATAATAGAGAGCGAGAAATCGTTGAAATGCGATTCGGTCTTTCAGGGGGAGAAGAAAAAACACAAAGGGAAGTCGCCGACCTTTTAGGCATATCGCAAAGTTACATATCACGATTAGAGAAAAAGATTATAAATAGGCTAAAAAAAGAGTTCGCAAAAATGGTGTGAAAAAAAGTAAAAAAATTTCCCTTTTTAATATTGACAAAACCGTTCGGGGGGGGGTATAATCATTTTAATTAGAATAACGGTTAAATATTACTAAAAGACTTCGTGTAGTTGCACGGGGTCTTTTTTGTTTACGATTGTATGAAAATTAGTTACGATTTTACGAAGACAAACAGACTTTAATAATGTACCCTTAAAGTATAAAGTTTATAGTGGACTAATATAATTAGGCGTTTTGCATACTTACTATGAACTTTAATAAACCTAATAATAGGGGAAAATGAAAAATGAAAAGAAAACTTTTATCTATACTTTTAGTTTTAATGCTTGTTTGCCTTGCTTTCCCCGTTGCTACGGCGTTTGCAACCGAACAACCTGAACCCGTTTCGACAAAGACGATTGTCGCGGGAACCGACTTTACTTTGGACGTTTCGGAAGGCTCTATAAACCTTGACGGATTTACTCTCGGTAAGAGTGTTGGCTATGGTGGAACTCCTAATAAGGGATTCGTTACCATACTTCGTGGCGAAAGCGTAGTGCTTAAATTCAAAGAAGTAATTGAACTAACGAATTTTGATACGCTAACCCTTTCGATTACTAAAAGAATTAGTTCGCAAGTCGTTTACGAATTTTATAAAAATAGCAGTACCGAAACTGCGCCCAAACAAACGGTAACCTTGGCAGGCGTGCAAGACGTTATTGAAAAAATAACCGTTAACCTTTCCGACTATGCTGTAAACGGCAAGGTTGAAAGTATTATTATTAAACACCTTAGCGATGGTGCTGAAACGGAAGTTGAGTCTTTCCAACTTTTAGTGTACGATTCGGAATTGTCGTTGTTGTATCCGCCCGTAACCGATAAAAATCTCGTTGCGGGAACGGATTTTACAATCAGTACTAACGCCCAAGACTTTGTTATCGAAAACCTTTCGCCAGCAACCGTTACAGGTTACGGCGGAACGCCCAACAAATCGTGGATCAATATTATGCGTGGCAAATCGGTTGTAATGAAGTTCGCTGAACCCATAGACGTAAACGTTTACGATAGGTTGGTTATAGGCGTAAGTAAAAACATAAGCGCCAACGCACTTTTTTCTTTCTATAAAAATGCAAGTGGCGAAACAACAGCAAAAGAAACGGTAACGTGTAAAACCAACGCAGTTTCGCAAACGGCGGTATTGTCACTCAAAAATTATGCCGATAGTGAAGATAAGGTAAGCAGTCTTATATTCGAACATACGAGTGACGAAAGGGTGCAAGGTGATTACGAAAACTTCCAAGCGTTTATTTACGATTCAGTTTTATTGCCCGTAGGTGGCGGTATCAATTTAATCGCTAAAAACGACTTTGTTTTAAGCACCGATTCTAACGACGCTAAAATTAGCGACGTTACCATGGGCAGTGTGGCTAGCTACGGCGGAACGCCTAACAAAGGGTTCGTTACCGTTAAACGTGGCGAAAGCGTAGTGTTAAAGTTTAATTCACCCGTGGATATAAATGAGTTTAACACTTTCTCAATACAAATAAGTAAAAATATCTCTTCTAACGCAACTTTCGCTTTCTATAAAAACGTAAGTGGCGAAACGGCACCTAAATGGCAAGTTGTTTGTAATACTCTTTCAAGCGCTCAACAAGTTAACTTGTTCTTGGAAGACTACGCGGTGAACGGCATTGTTGAAAGTATCGTTATTAAACACGTTAGCGATGGTGCTGAAACGGAAGTTGAGTCTTTCCAACTCTTTGTGTACGATTCGGCTTTAACCATAGCGAAGGAAGAAGAAACTGCTGATTATAAAGTAAAAATTTCCGATATGAGAGACGGGGATATTTCAATCGCAGGAACGGAAAGTAAACCTTTATGTCCGTCGCAAGCAACGGGCAAGATGTATTGTAATAACTTTACTATGAATAGCGTAACAACGCTCGGATTTATCAGACCTATTAACACAAGATATTATAAGACTTTAAGCCTTAACGTAAAGATAAGCAATTTTACGCTTGCACACAACTTCTACTTTGAACTTTATAAAACTTCGGCGACTGATATTGCTACGGCAACCCCTGCGGGAAGAATAGTCGTAAAGAGTGACGGTAACTCGGCAAACTATGAAATAGACCTTACTGCTTTTGCAGATGAAAACGGTATGGTAGACGGCATAGTGTTTTATCATTTAAGAAATACAAGGCTTACCGACTACGAAAACACTTCGTTCTGGATTTTTGAAAGTAACGTATATATGCGCCCTGCAAAAACCAAAGAATACGAGTGGCCTACGGCAATTGATAGTGCCGAATATATCAACAACTTTGACGGCGAAGGAAACAACAAACTTATTTTAACGTTTGATAGAAAACCTTTTACCGAACTTGAAACGACCATTGCCGACGAAGAAATGGTAAATCAACTCGCAAGAGAGATTATGGTGAACGGAAGATACCTTTCTTCTACTAACGGGTTAAAACAATATATTGCAGGCTATAATGGCGATAGCAGTAAACTTGCGCTCGTGTTCTCGGTAGAACATAGCGACGGAATAATTATAAACAAAAACGCTAAGATACAGATAGGTGGTGCTATATACACTCTTACAAGCGATTACGATTACGTTATTATGTTTGAAGAAGACAACGTTTCTTATCCCGTACGTGAAGTGGGTAAAGTAGTGAGTGTAGTTGTTCAAACCGAACAGTCGGTAACGACGATAAACGTTAAGTTTAACCGTGCAATAGGTGATATAGATTGTGAAGGCGCAAGCGTTTTGACGAGTTTGTGTATCAACGGCGTAAAGGCGTCTGAAACCGACGGGGCTACGACTAGTAAACACGCAACCGACGAAAATATTTTAGTAATAACCTTGCCGGCTACTGCAACCACTATAAAGGTAGAAACAGGGTTTACGACAGAAAGAATTTACGTTTTAGCGGATGCGACGTATAATCAATATACCGCAAACGATCCCGTATGGCACTATCAAAACGGTAAAACGCTTGAAATTTTAGGCTTTGAAAAGTATTATTCTGAAAGTGAATTCGTTAAATTTACGCTTAAAACGAATATAAACGCAGGCGCTACGATAGTCGATATATCAGAAAGTAGTGCGCTTGGTAAAATCAAGTTTAACTCGGTTAGCCTTGCCGATATTGCAAAGCGTGGTGAAATTTCGGTTTTGATTAGCGGACAATATATTGAGTTTATTGTAGAGCGTAGCGTTTCGGCAATTAATCAAGATGCAAAAGACGTTATAACTATTGAACAAGGTTTCGGCTTGCCGACAGGCGGTGTAACGGCGTCTACTAAATATTTTGGATATAACCAAACGGAAAAGACCTTTGAACTCTTGGACGGTGCGCCCCAACCTGAAACCCCACCGCAAGATGGCCCTGGTTGTAACGGCAGTATCTCGCAAGTAGGAATTTGCATCGCAATGCTTATCTTGGCAAT
>CASDPM010000059.1 GCA_949282465.1 uncultured Bacillota bacterium | reverse complement strand
TTATTTGAATATGAATTTGAAGCACAAGGAAAAATAGAAGACCCGTACGTAGAAATTCCTGATTTTTATCCGGAATTAGGAATGCCGTATAATTTACAGGTAATAGACGAAGACGGTTTCGTAGCATACGATACTTATCTTAAAGAATCGGGCAGGTATAAATTAACGGTAAACTTAAAAGAATTTACCTTAAAAGTAGAAAAAATTGATTAAAAAAATAAAAGGTAACGAAAAAGGCGTTCCCTATAAGGGATTTTTTGAAACATTAAAAATTTATAGGAAATTGCACTTTCAAGCGGAGAAAAATCGGATTCCATTACGGGGTCTGATTTTTTTGTTTAACTCTCGTTATTAAATGGCGAGAGTTTTCTTTATACAATCTTAATGCCGACGAGAAAAATCATAACGTATTCTTTATAAGAAATATAGTACAATAATTAGTGAAGAAAGATATTCTAGAGGTGCGTTTATGGAAGTTAAAAAAAAATTCAAATTATCTTCCTTTCAAATTATTTTACTCGGTTTTGCAGCAGTAATTCTTATTGGAGCATTTTTGCTTTGCCTTCCTATATCAAGTAAATCGAGCGAATGGACTTCCTTTATTGATTCTTTGTTTACGTCAACGTCAGCCGTATGCGTGACGGGACTCGTTGTTTTTGATACGGCAACGCATTGGACGATTTTTGGGCAAATAATAATATTGATTTTAATCCAAATCGGTGGTATGGGTATTGTAACGGTAGCAATATCGTTTGCGTTACTTTCAGGTAAAAAAATTGGTCTTTTTAGTCGTGGCACGATGAAAGAAGCAATATCTGCTCCAAGCGTAGGCGGTATAGTTCGTTTAGTTGGCTTTATAATAAAAGGAATATTTGTTATAGAACTAATCGGAACTTTAATAATGCTTCCCGTTTTTTGTAAAGATTATGGAGTTGAAGGAATTTGGATGGCAATATTTCACTCTGTATCTGCATTTTGCAATGCGGGGTTTGATATTATGGGGACGAAAAGTGGAGATTTCAGTTCGCTAACAAATTATTCTGCACAACCCATAATTAGTATAACTATTATGCTGTTAATTGTAATAGGCGGTATTGGTTTTCTTGTATGGGAAGACGTTTGCAAACATAAATGGAGAGTAAAGAAATATAGAACTCAAAGTAAAGTCGTTCTACTTGTAACGGGACTTTTAATCCTTTTCCCTTCTGTTTATTTCTTTTTCTTTGAGTTTACTACTTTACCGATAGGCGAAAGAATTCTCGTTTCTTTATTTCAAGCCATAACCCCGAGAACGGCAGGATTTAATACGGCAAATTTAACCGCTATTAGTGGAACAGGCGTGTTGCTTATGATAATTCTTATGTTAATTGGAGGCTCGCCGGGTTCTACGGCAGGCGGTATGAAAACGACTACGGTTGCAGTATTATTTTCATCTGCAATATCCGTATTCAAGAAAAAAGACAATGCAGAACTTATGAAACGTAGAATAGATGATGATACTGTTAAGAATGCTATTACAATATTCTTGATGTACGTAACGTTGTTTGTGTTTGGCGGAATGATAATGAGTTCCATTGAAGGGTTGCCAATTATGACATGTCTTTTTGAAACGGCATCGGCAATCGGTACGGTTGGATTAACTCTAGGTATTACGCCATCTCTTGGGATAATATCGAAAATAATATTGATAATTTTGATGTTTTTTGGTCGTGTTGGCGGGTTAACCCTTATATATGCGGCTTTAGGTGGAAATAAAAAACAAGTTTCAAAGTTGCCAGTAGACAACATAACGGTAGGTTAAGGAGAAGATATATGAAGAAAAAATCAATTTTGCTTATTGGGCTTGGTCGTTTTGGAAAGCATATCGCTATGAAATTAAACGAACTTGGACACGAAATTATGGCAGTTGATCACGACGAAGAAAGGGTCAATGAGATTATGCCTATTGTAACCAATGGACAAGTTGGCGATAGTACAAACGAATTATTTTTACGTTCGCTTGGCGTGGATAATTACGATGTTTGTATTGTCACCATTGGGGGCGATTTTCAAAGTTCGCTTGAAACCACTTGTTTATTGAAAGAACTTGGGGCGAAAAAAGTTGTTTCGCGTGCTGAACGTGATGGGCAGGCAAAATTCCTATTACGTAACGGTGCGGACGAAATAGTATATCCCGAAAAGCAACTTGCTTCTTGGATGGCGATTCGATATAGCGCAGACCATATTCTAGACTATATCGAGCTAGATGAATCTTGTTCGATTTTTGAGGTTTCCGTTCCAAAAGAATGGATAGGTAAAAGTATTTTGCAAATTGATATACGCAAGAAATACAACGTTAATATAATAGCGATTAAGGAAAATGGAAAAATAAACGCAATGTTTGCGCCTGACACTGTACTAACATCAAAGAAAACGTTGCTCGTGTGTGGAGAGTATAAAGCGTTGAAAAAGTGTTTTAATATATAAAAAAGGTAAAAATACAAATTTATAAGGAGGTTACATAATGGAAAACGAAGTATTAAGAGATATGTTATTAGTAATAACTGTGTTGGCTATTTTTGTTTTCGGCTTTTTCGTTATGAAACGCCTTGATAAATTTTTGAATGAAAATTATAAACCGTATTTTAGAGAAGATGAAGAAAAACCGACACGAATCATACATAACGAAGATGCATCGGACGAAGAAATCCTTTCAGACATAAAAAGGTTAAAGAAAAAGATGGCAAGATGAAAGTAGTTATTTCCAATGAAGATGACTTTTGTGATGGATAAAACAATTAAGGAGCATAGGTTGTAATAGATTTTTTTGAAAAGATATGTTATAATAGAAATGTAAAAAATAAAAAGGAAATGAAGTATGGTGCAAAATGCGGAAAAACAATCCAAGAAAAAAGAGCATATTTTAGTTGGGCTATCTTCTGCTCCTTCCAATTCAAAAATTGTTGAAACTGCATCGAAAATGGCAAGAGCGTTTGACGCTAATCTTACTGCGTTGTATATAAAAACTTCCCAAAGCGAAGTCTTATCAGAGGAAAATGCAAAGCGATTACAAAATAATATAAAGTTTGCAGAACGAATGGGAGCAACGATTGTGACCGTTTATGGTGAAGACGTAGCGCTTCAAATGGCTGAATACGCAAAAACGTCAGGGGCTACTAAAATCGTTATCGGTAGAAATGCAACGAAAAGAGCGGGAATTATACGAAAACCTACTCTTGCGGATAAATTGATTGCCCTTGCTACGAATATAGATATTCATATTATTCCTGATGCTGATTCTGATTTAAGAGAACAAAAAGAAACTTTATTTAAGAAAACAAATTCTTTGTCTATTGTCAGAGACCTTGCAATAAGTCTTGGAGTAATTATAGTTATTTCCTTAATTGGACTATTTTTTGCCCATCTTGGCTTTTCTGAAGCTAATATTATAACGCTTTACATTCTTGGTGTGTTGATAACATCTATAGTTACGAGCAGTAAATTAGCGTGGGGATTTTCTCCGGTAGCAAGCGTATTGATATTTAATTTTCTATTTGCAAAGCCGAGATTTTCATTAATGGCTTACGGTGACGGATATCCTATTACGTTTGCGATTATGTTTGTCGCTTCTTTAATTACGGGTAGTTTGGCGTCTAAAATGCATAACCAAACGAAACAATCTTCACAAGCGGCATATCGAACGAAAATTCTTTTTGATGCTAATCGGTTATTACAACGTGCAAGCGACGACGAAGAAGTTTTGAAAATAACGGCGGAGCAATTGAAAAAGTTATTAAATAGAGAAATTGTTATTTTTAAGCAAAATAAAGATACTTTGCAAACTCTCGTTTATGCGTTAGATGATTCATTTCAGATGGGAGAAAAGGAACTTAATATAGCTACGAGCATACTTATAAACCATTCTTATGATTATAAAGATGCTCAACTAAGATGTGATTACTATCCCCTTAAAACGCAATTACGAACATATGGTATCGTTGCCGTATATAAGAATGAAAAAGAAATTGATTCTTTTGAAAATAGTATTATATTATCACTTGTGGGCGAATGTGCGTTAGCTCTTGAAAATCTTTTTAACGCAAAAGAAAAAGAACTTGCCGCAGTGTTTGCCGAAAATGAACAATTGCGTGCAAATCTACTTCGTGCAATTTCACACGACTTGCGTACTCCGTTGACTGCTATTTCGGGAAATGCGAGCAATCTTATTTCAAACGCATCTTCCTTTGACGAACAGACTAAATTATCAATTTATAACGACATTTACAACGATTCAATGTGGCTTATAAATCTTGTTGAAAACTTGTTGTCCATAACTCGCCTTGAAGAAGGCAGAATGAATCTAAACTTCACGGCTGAACTTATTGACGAGGTTGTGGCTGAAGCCGTTAAACACGTTCATATGCGTCAAGGTGGACAAAAAATAACCGTAGTCCATAAAGATGAATTTTTGCTTGCAAAAATGGATACACGCTTAATTATTCAAGTTATTATCAATATCCTTGATAACGCTATAAAATATACGCCGAAAGATTCAATGATAACTATAACCACTGAAAAACAAAAAGATAAAGCAATAATTAATATTGCCGACAACGGCGCAGGTATTCCAGATGAATTAAAAGAGCGTGTTTTTGATATGTTTTATACAGGAGCGAATAAGTTAGCCGATAGCCGTAGGAGCATCGGGTTAGGTCTTGCTCTTTGTAAATCTATAATTAGCGTGCACGGCGGAGAAATTTTTGTAAAAGACAACGTGCCGAGTGGCGCTATATTTACCTTTACTTTACCTATTGGGGAGATAAAAATAAATGAATAATCCATTGATATTGATAGTTGAAGATGACGCGCCTATCCGTAATTTAATTACGACTACGTTAAAGGCGCACGAATACAAATACTTAACCGCTCAAAACGGAGAAAACGCAATAATGCAAGCATCTTCACACAATCCCGATATTGTTTTGCTTGATTTAGGTCTTCCTGATATTGACGGGATAGAGGTAATAAAAAAGATACGAACTTGGTCGGAAATGCCAATTATCGTTATCAGTGCCAGAAGTGAAGATAATGATAAAATAGAAGCGTTGGATGCAGGCGCTGATGATTATTTAACCAAACCGTTTTCTGTGGAAGAATTGCTTGCGAGAATTCGTGTTACCACACGAAGATTGTCTGTCTTGCATTCAGCAATGCAATCGGACTCAGTATTTACAAACGGTAATCTTAAAGTTGATTATGCCGCAGGTTGCGCGTATATCAACGGCAACGAATTGCATTTAACACCTATTGAATATAAATTGCTGTGTTTGCTTTCTCAAAACGTAGGGAAAATTCTCACCCATACCTTTATAACTCAAAAGATTTGGGGCGCGGCTTGGGAAAGCAACATCGCGTCCTTGCGTGTATTTATGGCAACGCTTCGAAAGAAGATTGAAATAGAACCAGATTCTCCACAGTATATTCAAACGCATATTGGCGTTGGATATAGAATGATGAGAATAGAATAATATTACAGTTATAAAAGTAAAAAATACACAAACTCAAGAGATTAAAGTAGATGTTTCGTCGAAAAATTAAGCAAAATAAAATTACCAACAAGAAATGCTAAATTCTAGCAATAAAAATCCACGGGTAAAGTGCGTGTCCCATAGGGATTTTTATAAACATTATATAATTGCACTTTCAAGCGGTCAAATGAAATTAGAACTTGGATTTAACGTCCAAGTTCTTTTTCATTTATATAACTATATATCTTCTTCAAAAAGTCGCAAGTATTTTGCGATTTTTTCATCTTTACATAAACTTTACATAACCCAAACGGAAAAGTGATAGTTTGATATATTTTTCCGCAGTATAATAAAGACGAAATCAATACAAAGGAGATTTAAAAAAATGAAAAAACTTGTAACACTTTTACTCAGTTGCGTACTTTTAATTTGTGGCGCAGTAGGACTTACCGCTTGTGGCGGTGAAAAGGACATCACGGTAGTAGCTCGTGAACAAGGTAGTGGTACGAGAGAAGCCTTCGATAAAGTCGTAACCGACGGAAACGGGAACTTCCTTGAGATGAAAGTGGATGGTAACAAAGTTTATAAAACGACGTCGAAAGCAGACATTCAAAAAGAAACCGGTAACGTCATGAGCAAAGTGGCAAGCGATAAAAATGCAATCGGTTACATCTCGCTTGGTTCAGTCAACGACACCATCAAGGTTGTAAACGTAAACGGTGTTGCGCCGTCGGCGGAAACCGTACTTGACGGCTCTTACGCAATTCAAAGACCGTTCGTAATTATGACGAGTTCTACAGTAGAACTTACAGACGTTGCAGAAGACTTCTTGCTCTACTTAAAGAGCGATTTAGTAGAAGAGCACGCAAATTCTGCTGGCTGTATCTATCTTGCTGATCCCGCAATGAGAGCGAATGAAGGCGAAACGGAAATCCCCGTAGTAGAATATGAAGTAAAATCTTCGCTTCCTAGTGGTGGAAAAATTGTAGTAAATGGTTCGACCAGTATGGAAAAGTTCATCAAAAAAGCAATGAGTGGCTATGCAGATCTTTACGGCAAAAAAGCTGATGACATGTTTACCCTTGACCTTCAGGGTTCATCTGTAGGCAAGAAAGCTGTTCACGATGATAAAAACG
>CASDPM010000058.1 GCA_949282465.1 uncultured Bacillota bacterium | reverse complement strand
CGTTACGATTCCCTCTGGTATCGTATTTGGCTGGATCGACTTTGTTTGGATACTTTTGTTCAAGAAATTGTTCTTGCAATAGTGCCGTTGCGGTAAAACTGTTATCATGTAATCAGTTAAAAATTTACTTGTAAACGCAAGTATTTTGCTTATATTATATAATGTTTTATCGTTAATCAACTTAAAAGAAATTTAGTGCCTTGGCGTATTTTTTATAAAATGCGCCAAGGTTTTAATTTTTAGACAAAACACAATATCTTGTGGTTAGGAAAAAATAATTAACAAAATATGCTGTAAAACCATTGACAAGGCACAATATATTGTGATATATTTGTAGCACACCGAAAAAATATGAAATTTATACATGGAGGAAGATAGAATGTTCCAAGTCAGGAAAAGAGATGGTAGTTTAGTGAATTTCGATATGTCGAAGATTACTACCGCATTGAGCAAAGCGTTTAACGCAAAACAGGTAAATTATACGGCAGACATACTTAACACACTTACACTTAAGGTATGCGCTGATTTTGCCAAGAAAATAAAAGATAACGTTGTAAACGTAGAAGACATACAAGATAGTGCCGAAGTTGTACTTATTCAGTCGGGTTACGTTGACGTTGCTAAGAGTTATATTCTTTACCGTAAACAAAGGGAAAAAGTTCGTAACGTAAACAATACGCTCGTTGACTATAAGAAGATTGTTGACGATTATCTTAAAGTTTCCGACTGGCGTGTTAAAGAAAACTCTACCGTAACTTATTCTGTTGGTGGTCTTATTCTTTCTAACAGTGGTGCGGTAACGGCTAACTACTGGCTTTCGGAAATTTATGACGAAGAAATCGGCGATGCGCATAGAAACGCTGATATTCATATTCACGACCTTTCAATGCTTACCGGTTATTGTGCAGGTTGGTCGCTTAAACAACTTATCAAAGAAGGTTTAGGCGGTGTTCCTGGAAAGATTACGTCTTCTCCGGCAGGTCACCTTTCCACGCTTTGTAACCAAATGGTAAACTTCCTTGGTATCATGCAAAACGAATGGGCAGGTGCGCAAGCGTTCTCGTCTTTCGATACCTATCTTGCTCCGTTCGTTAAGGTTGACAACCTTTCTTATAAAGAAGTTAAACAATGCATTCAGTCCTTTATCTACGGTGTAAACACTCCGTCTAGATGGGGTACTCAGGCACCGTTTACCAACATCACGCTTGACTGGGTAGTTCCTAACGACCTTGCTGAAATGAACGCTATCGTAGGTGGCAAGGAACTTGACTTTAAGTATAAAGACTGTGTAGAAGAAATGGCAATGGTTAACAAAGCCTTTATCGAAATCATGATCGAAGGTGATGCTAACGGCAGGGGATTCCAGTATCCTATTCCTACCTATTCTATTACTTCTAACTTCGACTGGTCTGAAACGGAAAACAACAGGTTGTTGTTTGAAATGACTGCAAAATACGGCACGCCTTACTTCTCCAACTATATCAACTCTGATATGGAACCGAGTGACGTACGTTCAATGTGCTGTCGTTTACGTCTTGACCTTCGTGAACTCCGTAAAAAATCGGGTGGTTTCTTCGGTAGTGGTGAAAGCACGGGTTCAATAGGTGTTGTAACCATCAATATGCCTAGAATCGCTTACCTTGCTAAGAACGAAGAAGAGTTCTATGAAAGACTTACAAAGATGATGGATATCTCTGCAAGATCGCTTAAAGTTAAGAGAGATACCATAAGCCAACTTCTCGAAGCAGGACTTTATCCGTACACCAAGAGATACTTGGGAACGTTTAATAACCACTTCTCGACTATCGGTCTTGTTGGTATGAACGAAGCTTGCCTTAACGCTAAATGGATCGGCAAGGATATGACCAGTCCCGAAGCGCAAAACTTCACCAAAGACGTTCTTAATTTCATGAGAAATAAACTCTCTGATTATCAAGAACTCTACGGCGACCTTTACAACCTAGAAGCAACGCCCGCGGAATCTACTTCTTTCCGTTTGGCTAAACACGATAGAAAGAGATACCCCGATATTATCACGGCTAGCGAAGGGGATAAGACGCCTTATTACACCAACTCTTCACACTTGCCCGTTGGTTATACCGAAGATATTTTCTCCGCTCTTGATATTCAAGACGAATTGCAAACGCTTTATACTTCGGGTACTGTATTCCACGCGTTCCTTGGTCAAAAATTACCCGACTGGAAGGCTGCTGCAACGCTCGTAAGAAAGATTGCTGAAAACTATAGATTGCCTTACTACACAATGTCTCCTACTTACTCGGTATGCGCTGAACACGGCTATCTCACAGGCGAAGTTTACGAATGCCCCGTATGCGGTAAGAAGACCGAAGTTTATAGCCGTATAACAGGTTACTATCGTCCCGTTCAAAACTGGAACGACGGTAAGAGAGAAGAGTTTGCAAACCGTAAGGTATATGATATTGCAAATTCAAAATTCAATAAAAAGGCTAACGGCGCTTGCGAATGCGAAAAGAAACCCGAAGTAGCGCCCGAACTCGACGGACCGGTACTTTTCACTAGAAACGGTTGTCCTAACTGTAAGACTTCTAAAATGATGCTCGACAAAGCAGGCATTAAATATAGCGTAATAAATGCAGAAGAAAACAAGGAACTCACCGTTAAATACGGCGTTAAGAAAGCCCCCACGCTTCTCGTACCCGAAGGTAGTGGATTTAAGGCTTATGACAACGCAAGCGAAATTAGAAAATATATAGAAAATAAATAATATGTATGATTTAATAGTAATCGGCGCAGGCGCAGCAGGGATGACCTCTGCGCTCTATGCTTTAAGAAATAATAAAACCGTTCTCGTTTTAGAGAGTGAAAGTTTGGGCGGTCAAATAGCAACTTCGCCTAGGCTTGAAAACTACCCTTCGATAAAAGAAATTAGCGGTGAAAAGTTTGCCGATAATCTCTTTGAACAAATTACTGCTTTGGGTGCAGAAGTTGAAATAGAAAAGGTTATCGGGGTGGAAAAAACCGACGATAAGATTTTCAACGTTAAGACCGAATATAACGAATATCAATCCAAAACAGTCGTTATTGCCGCAGGCGTTAAACATAAGCATTTGAGAACGAAATCGGGTAGGGACGACTTGGTTGGTCGTGGCGTTTATTACTGTGCTATATGTGACGGTCCTTTCTATAAAGATAAGGAAGTTGCTATTATCGGCGACGCTAATACCGCACTTCAATATAGTCTTTTGCTTTCAAGTTACTGTAAGAAAGTTTACGTATATACGCTCTTTGATAAATTCTTTGGCGATAAGGCGCTTATTAAGGCGCTCCACTCAAAAGAAAATATCGAGTGGCGTCCTAATACGAGCGTAACCGATTTTATCGGTGAAGACGAACTTACGGCAATCGAATATAAAGATAAAGACGGCAATATTTTAACGCATGAAATTACGGGCGTATTCGTTGCGATAGGTCAAGTTCCCGATAATAAGGTGTTTGAAAACCTTGTAGATTTGGATAATATGGGCTATATTATTGCCGACGAAACGTGCAAGACCAAGACGGAAGGGCTTTTCGTTGCGGGCGATTGTAGGACTAAGGCCGTAAGACAAGTTTCTACTGCGATAGCCGACGGCGCTATTGCAGCGACAAATGCATCAATTTATCTTGAAAGCATGGAATAAATTAAAAAGCAAACAAATTAAATACACCCCTAACGGAAACTAAACGTTAGGGGTGTATATTTTTGTCTTGTTATATGATTAAATAAGTTTATAGAAGATATTTCTTAACGAACCATATTTTGGAAGGGTAGTATTGAGCGTATAGCCGAGTTTTAGCATGTTATTTTCGCTATAAGCGTTATTCGGTGAAACGGTTGCGCAAAGTAATTCTACGCCTAAATTTTTCGCCTTGTTTTCAAGCATAACGCCTAGTGCGTATTGTAAACCGTTACCACGATAATCTTTATCTACCATACACAACTTATAGTTTGCCGACTTTTTATTTATAGTGTCTACGCCGATTAGTAAATGGCTTAAATCTTCTTGCTCGCTTGACGGTATATATAAAATTCCAACGCCTATAAGTTTGCCGTCATATCTAACGCCTATGGAAAAGTGGGGCGCTCTAACGCACTCGTGAAACATTTCTTCGGTGTTTTTACGAAGAATATCAGGGTCGTTGAGCGACGCTATTACGTTATCTTGTAAAGAGAGAATTTCGGGAACGTTTTCATCTTTTAGCGTAGTGAATTGAAATTTACTTAACTCTATTTTCATTTTGCTTTTGTATCTCCTAATAGTTGGTTATACGTTTCGCTATCAATAACCGTTTCTAAACAACGAGTTGCGTAAACGCTACCTTCTTTGGGAATTTTGCCTATACTTTTACGATAATCTAGCCATTTGCGTTCTAGTCTTAAAATGTTTATAAAGTTTTCGGGTTGAGGGATTATCTTGGATTCTTGAACGAATTTAGAGTGGATGGCAAGGAAAAATCTATAAGCAAAAAGATTGTCGATAACTTCTAAATTTAGTACGCCGTCTTCTATCAATAAATTAACCGTTTCAAAGAAGGTCAAATAGTTGGAAACCGTGCCTTTGGGAATTGAAAGCAAGCATTTATTTTGAGAAATACAATCTTCCTTAAAAGCACATTTACCGTCAACGCAATCTTGCAAAGCGTTATATAGTTTGGTGTATTCGGGGTTTTCGACGAAAGATTTGTTTAGTTCGGTTAAAAACTGCGCACGAGCAATTTCTTTTGAATCGCCAAGTTGCCTAATGGCGATAAATAACGATAAAATTAAACCAACGGCTTCGAACACCGAAATTAAAAGTTCAAAAAAGTCGCCGTCGGAAAATTCAAAAAAGAATCTTAATAGATTAGCAAGACTAATAATAACTGCAATGACTATAATTGCGAGTAATGAAGTCAATGCTTTTTGTCTTACGCTTTTAACGTTTTTAATAATTTTTTCCTTTGTAAAATTAGTGATAATGTGTTTTAGTGGTTTTTAATCGTAACCACGAAGATTTGTGTTTGGAATATAACTTTTAAGTATATTTACGTAATTTTGCGCGGTGGCTTTATCAACGCCGTTAAGCCCCGAAGAAATGCAGTTTTCACTTTCACGGAACTTTTGCAAGAAGTATTTGTTTGCCCCCTTAATCCAGTCTGCTATGCCGTAAATATTTTCTTCCTTGTGGTAGTTTGCGATTAAAGTAGTTCTAAATTCGTAGTTAGGAACTTTATTCATTAAATACTCAACGCTCTTTTTAACGGGGGCAAGGTCGAAGTTATTAACGCCGATAATTTCCGAATAAGCGTCAGGCGAGTTTTTAATGTCGACGGCAAAGTAGTCGGCAAGCCCGTTTTCGTGCAAGGTTTTTATCATGTCGGGATTAGTGCCGTTAGTGTCTATTTTAACCGAAAGCCCTAACTTTTTAATCTTTTCGGCAAATTCGGGTAAGTCTTTATTCAAGGTCGGTTCACCACCGCTTATGCAAACGCCTTCGAGTATTTTTTTGCGAGCGTTCAAGTAGTCTAGAACGGCATTTTCATCCATGGGTGCAAGAGTATTTAATCCCGTTACTAACGGGCTATTATGGCAAAATCCGCACCTGAAATTACAAGCGCCTGTAAATACCGTTGCCGCAACAAACCCGTCGTAATCGACAAGCGATAGTTTTTCCATTCCGAATAGTTCCATTTTTTTATTCCTTAATTTTTTTGAATATATTATATAACTTTTTAATTTATGTTGTCAAATAAATCCGTTTGTGCTATCATATAACCGTTAAGGAGTTCAAGATGAAAGCAGTAATACAAAGGGTGCAAAACGCAAACTTAAAGGTTGACGGAAAACTTATTTCCGAAATAGGTTTCGGCTACGTTATTTTTCTTGGCGTAGAAAATACCGATACCAAAGAACAAGCCGATTATATGATTAAAAAAATCCCGCCACTCCGTATATGTGAAGACGAGAACGGCAAGACTAATAAATCTATTATCGACGTGGGTGGGGAAATACTTTTGGTTTCGCAGTTCACACTTTGTGCAGATACTAGCCACGGCAACCGTCCTAGTTTTATAAACGCAGGCGCGCCCGATATGGCAAACGAACTTTATCTTTACGTTGCCGAAGGTATAAAAAAGAGCGGTATTCCCGTTAAACTCGGTGTGTTCGGTGCGGATATGAAGATTTCGCAAGTTAACGACGGGCCGTTTACTATCATTTTGGAGAAGTAACGCATGAAAAATTTATTCGTGCGAATCGCAGTCTTTATAGGGCTTGCGGTATTAACCCTTTCAAGTGCGTTTATAGCGTCGCTATTTATTGAAGGTGCGCTAGTGATTTCGTTATACGCTTTATCGGGTGCAAGTTTTTTGGTGGCAGTCGTTGTTGCCGTGATAGGGTTTATAAAATCAGTTAAAAAATAAAAAGGGCGAGTTCAACGCCCTTTTTATTTATTTATTTTCGTCGCTATTTAATTTACGTCTTTTATAATCTTCCAAAGCGAGCGCAAGTTGGTCGCCACAAGAAGTATTTGCTCTACACTTAATTCCTTTTAGCGTTGAAATAACTTCGTCGATATCCTTTCCGTCAACAAGTCTTGCTACGGCTTGTAGGTTACCACTACAACCGCCGATAAATTTAACGTTCTTAATTTTGTTATCTTCCGTTACGTCGTATAAAATCTGTCTGGAACAAGTTCCTCTGGTCATATAAGTCTGCATTTTGTTTTGTTTCTCCTGATTTTTATTTTAGTCAACTAAATTTTCATAGATATTTCGGTAAACGTCGGGCGCTTTTTCACCCCACTTTTTATAGATGTCTTTTGCAATTTGCCTATTCGGAACGACAAGTTTTAATTCCAAAACGGGTTGAACGGGTTCGATAATTTTAAGATATACCGTATATGTACCGTCTTTATTCATAAAGTAATCGGCAACGCATTCTTGTTTTCTACGGTATCTTGCACGATTATTTTTTATGAATATTGAAATTTCTTCTCTTGTAGACGCGGGGATTTTTACGAAAAAGTTTGCTAAACAAACACGCCCGTCGGGGGTGATGGTGTATAAAGGTTCGCCTGAACCGCCGATATTATAAATCCAACCGCAATCGAGAAGTTGATTTAATATGGGTTGACAATCCATATATGCAAGCCAACTGTTTGAAGAACAACACATATCTAAAACGGTGTTCTCCGAAAGTGGAACTTCCATCTTGTCAAAGACGAATAACAATATTAACTTGTTTAACGAGGAATCACCTTTGACCTGCATTAACCGAAATTCTCCATTATATTTGTCAATTAATTATACCACATATTTAAAATTTGTAAACAAGTTTACCGAAAATTTTGCAAAATAATGACAAAAAAAGTTTATAAACTGCATTGCTTTGTGTTATAATTATTTTGTATTACTATGTTTGGAGGGATTGCCTTGACGAAAAGTGAAGAATTACGCGTTTTTATAGAACGCGCAGACGAACTTATAAACAGTAAATATATTCTTGCCGATATTAAGATAGTAAACCTGCTTAAAGCAATTGCTTCGTCCGACACGCTTATCGCACTTTTTAAGAATTGTTTGGACGGATTTGATTATAACGTCGCTAAGAAAAAGTATTTAGTGAAAAATCCCTATCTTTCGGATGAAAAGGGGCAATTCGTACTTCCACCAAACTCACGTGAACTTTTGGCATTCGTGTTTAACGTGCTTATGGATATCGACGCTAAAAGAATAAGTCTTGGCGATTTTATCGATAAGTATTTTTACGAAGACGGCAGTTCTTATGCAGGGTATTCGGCGTTTGTAAACGCTATGATAAAACCGTTTAAGAATTCGGTTGCCCTTCTTATGGAAAAGGTTATAGAAGGCAAACTTCAAGACCCCGTTGAGGCACTTACCGAAGAAGAAGAACGCAAGGCGAAACAACGCGAAGAAGAAGAACTTAAAGCGCAAAAAGAAAAGGAACTTTCCTTAAAAGCCTACGGCAATTCGGTTAAGACTATCAAACAGTTTTTGTTAGACGACAAAAAGAAAATTAAAGAAAGTAAATTTTCCGATCAAGATAAGAAGGAAATTATTCTCGTTATAGATATGCTTGCAAACGTAATTGATAGCGAAGATAAGGACGCAATAGAGTACGCTTTTATCGCTTATAAATACGTTGCGAAAGCACATCCCGTTAAATTTTTCGGTAGAGTAAAAGCAATTAGCAAGGCGTTAAAGGACATTTTAAATGGAATTTGAAGAAAGAACTTCTAAAATCAATTATATATACAAGGGCAAAATACTTTCTCTCCGCCGTGACGATATTACTTTGCCTGACGGTAAGGATGCGGTAAGGGAAATAGTCGAACATAGTGGCGGTTCAACCGTTTTGTGTGTTAAAGACGGAAAAGTTTTGCTTGTAAAACAGTTTAGATACGCGTATAAAGAAGTCATTTGGGAACTCCCCGCAGGTAAACTTAACGCAGGTGAAGATCCCAAAGAAACGGCGCTTCGTGAACTTGAAGAAGAGTGCGGAATAAAGGCGAGCAGAATAGAAAAATTGTTTGATGTATATCCTACGCCGGGGTACACCAACGAAATTATTAGGATTTATAGGGCGTACGATTTAGTGGAAACGAACGTTCACCTTGATGAAGATGAGTTTCTTCTCTCCGAGTGGGTGGAAATAGATCGCGTTAAAGATATGATTAAAAACGGGGAAATAAAGGACGGTAAAACGCTTATAGCATTACTTTATTTCTTTGCAAACGAAAAATAAAATTTAGAAAAGGACGATACGACATTGAAAAGAACAGACGTCAGAAACGTTGCGATTATTGCGCACGTAGACCACGGTAAAACCACGCTTGTAAACGAATTGCTAAAACAGGGCGGTGTATTCCGTGAAAATCAGGAAGTTATGGACAGAGTTATGGATTCGGGCGATTTAGAGCGAGAAAGGGGTATAACTATTCTTGCAAAAAACACGTCTGCATTTTATAATGGCGTTAAAATTAACGTCGTAGACACCCCCGGACACGCCGATTTCGGTGGCGAAGTTGAACGTGTTTTGAAGATGGTAAACGGCGTTTTAGTACTTGTAGACGCTTGTGAAGGCCCTATGCCTCAAACGCGTTTCGTTATGCAAAAAGCACTTGAACTTAATCATAAACTTATAATAGTAGTAAATAAAATCGACCGTCCTGATGCAAGGCTTTCGGAAGTTCAAGACGAGATTTTGGAACTTTTGTTCGACCTTAACGCAAGTGACGAGCAAATCGATAGCCCGATTATCTTTTGTTCGGGAAGGGCTGGAACGGCCACGACTGATATAAACGTTCCTGGAAAAGATTTAACGCCGTTATTCGACGCCATAGTTAATTATTTTGAACCGCAAGAAGTTGATATGGACGGGCCTTTCCAAATGCTCGTTTCGTCGATTGACTATAACGAATACGTCGGTAGAATAGGTATAGGTAGAATTGAAAGGGGCAGTATTGCCGTAAATAAAGAAGTTGAAACGTGTAACTATAACGTTAAGGGACACGAAACAAAAGGTAAACTCGTTAGTATTTATCAAATAGAAGGGTTAAGCCGTGTAGCCGTAGAAGACGCTAAGGCAGGCGATATAGTATGTGTAAGCGGACTTGAATACATTTCGATAGGCGATACGATTTGTTCGCCTGACTGTATTGAGCCCGTACCTTTCGTAAAAATATCAGAACCCACCGTTGAAATGCTTTTCTCGGTAAACGATAGTCCGTTTGCCGGTAAGGAAGGCAAGTTCGTTACAACAAGGCATCTTCGCGATAGATTGTTTAAGGAAATGCTTAAAGACGTTTCTTTAAGGGTTGAAGAAACCGATTCGGCGGATTCTTACCGTGTGTGCGGTAGGGGTGAAATGCACTTATCAATTCTTATAGAAACTATGCGCCGTGGCGGTTACGAATTTCAGGTCGGCGCGCCCAAGGTAATGTATAAGGAAGAAAACGGCGTGCTTTTAGAGCCTATGGAAAGGCTTGTTGTTGACGTTCCCGAAGATAAGACGGGTAGCGTATTTTCTAGCATGGGCGTTAGAAAGGGCGAACTTTTGCAAATGGAAAATATAGGTAGTCGTATAAGACTTGAATTTAAAGTTCCTGCGCGTGGACTTTTCGGGTATAAAAGTCAGTTTTTGACAGAAACTCGTGGTGAGGGCGTTTTCAATACCATATTCTATGGATATGAAGAATTTAAAGGCGAAATCGAACGCAGAAGCACGGGGTCTTTGGTTGCGTTTGAAACGGGCGAAGCGGTAACTTACGGTTTGTTTAACGCGCAAGGAAGAGGACAGTTGTTCATAGGTGCAGGCGTTCCCGTTTATGAAGGTATGGTAGTCGGCGTATCACCCAAGAACGAAGATATAAGCGTTAACGTATGTAAGAAAAAGCACCTTACGAATACACGTGCCTCGGGTTCAGATGACGCGTTGCGCCTTGAAACGCCAAAGATAATGAGCCTTGAAGAAGCCATGGAATTTATCAACGACGACGAACTTTTAGAAATTACGCCTAAAAACGTTCGTATAAGAAAGAAGACGTTAAATACCGAAATGCGCTTAAAGAGAAAGGCGAAGGGTCTTGAATAGCAAATTTAATCACGTTGCCGTTAGGTAGCGTGATTTTTTATAGAATAATAATAAATTTTTGTAAATATTTTGTTATAGAAGGTTTGAACTAAAAAAATGCTTGAAAAATCAACAATTATATGGTAAAATAATTTAAAGAAAAACCGAGAGAGAGTTTATGAAGAAAGAACCCAAGAGATTTGACATATATAAAAAGCCGAACAAACCAAGGCTATACTTAAAAATTGTTGAATACGTTGCCACTCCGTTTTTCGTGTTGTTTAACAAAGTACATGTAAAAACAGATAAAGCGGTAAAAAAGTTAAAAGGTCCGTTTTTAGTGCTTTCTACTCATCAGTCGTTTATCGACTTTCCGCAAATAGTAAAAGGTCTTTTTCCGCGTAACACCATGTGGGTTATAACGGTTGAGGAATTTGCGCGTGGCGACTGGTTGATGGGTGGTATAGGCGGTATACCTAAGCGCAAATTTACGAAAGATATCGTTACGGCAAAACATATGCTTTATGCTTTGGGTAAGTTAAAGTACCCCGTAACTATTTTCCCAGAGGCTCGTTTTGAACTTGCAGGTATTAACGAACAGTTGGACGGCGCTATCGGAAAATTCTGTAAACTTGCAAACGTTCCCGTCGTTATGTGTATGATGAACGGTAACTTTATCAATTCACCGCAATGGAGTAAGCATCCTTATAGAAGAATTCGTCAAGAAGCACATCTTTCCGTGCTTTTAACACCCGAAGAAATGGCTAATATGACTGTGCCTGAAATTCAAGAAAGGATTGAAAAGGCATTTGTTAAAGACGAATATAAGTGGCAGGTTGAGAATAATATTCACGTTAAATGTAAACAACGTGCAGACGGGCTTTATAGGATTTTGTATAAATGCCCCGTATGCGGGAAAGAACATATGAATAGCGCAGGCATTCACCTTTGGTGTGAAGAATGTGGCGCTAAATGGGAAATGGACACCCTTTCAAGGCTCAATGGCGTAAACACCGATAAAGGCTTTTCACATATACCCGACTGGTATAGATGGGAAAGGGAAGAAGTTAAGAAGGAAGTTTATAGCGGTAACTACCGTTTTGAAGACGACGTAAGGGTGGAAGATTTCTATTCGCCAAAGGTTGGTTATAGGAACCTTGGAACGGTCCGTATGACGCACGACGAAAATGGATTTACATTTACGGGTGAGATAGACGGCAAACCATTTAATTTAAACAAGCCCGTATCGTCAATGTATTCGGTACATATTGAATACGACTTCTTAAAGCGTGGCGACGCAATAGATATTGCGACCGAGCAAACGACGTATTTTATGTTCTTGAAGACGGCAAGGAACGCACTAACAAAACTCCATTTTGCAGTTGAAGAACTTTACAATAAGTTGGTTAGAAAGATTCAATACGTAACGGAATAATTAAAAAATAAAAAGCCCCGAATTTGTCGGGGCTTTAATTGTTGTGTTTTGTTTTTACAGTGTATTTACAAATGCGTATCTTACGCAGAAGAGAACTGCAATTACGGTAACAACTATGTCTTGTTTTGAATATTTACCTGTGCAAAGTCTAATAAGTACGTATGCAATTGCACCAACTGCAATACCATTAGAGATTGAATAAGTCAGAGGCATAAGGATAAGCGTCAAGAATGCAGGAACTGCACTTGAAAGATCATCCATATCAATAGCCTTGAAGTTTTTAAGCATCAATACGCCAACGTAAATGAGTGCGGGTGCTGTTGCTTGTGCAGGAATGATACTTGCAAGCGGGGTTAAGAACAAGCAAACAAGGAATAACGCCGCAGTTACAAAGGCGGTAAGGCCAGTTTTGCCGCCTTCAGCAATACCAGAGGCTGATTCAACGAACGTAGTAACGGTAGAAGTACCAAGCATTGCACCAGTACAAGTTGCGATAGAGTCGCAAAGCATTGATTTTTCAATGCCGATAGGATCGCCGTTTTCGTCGAGCATGCCTGATTGTGCGGAAGCACCATAAAGGGTACCGATAGTATCGAACATATCAACCAAACAGAAAGTGATAATGAAAACTATAACGGAGAAAATCGATCCGATAGTAACACCGTCAAATGCAGTTGCCCAACTTTCGGGTTTGAAAACGGAGAAACCTAATTCACCGAAATCGGAGAAAGATTGCCCTATTTGACTGAAAGAAAAGTTAGGACTAGTCCAAGTAAATAAATAGTAAAGAATTGAAGATACCAATATACCGAGAAGGATTGAAAGGTTTTTTAAGATCTTAACGTTAGTTTTGTTGAAGATAACGATAGAAATAAAACCTAAGAAAGCGGCAATGAAAGGTGCTGCGGTCGTCCATTGTGTAAGGTCACCGAGTGCTACGAACGTATATTGGTTAGCAACAACGATGCCTGCACCTTTAAGACCAAGGAAAGCAATAAATAAACCTATACCTGCAGGGATTGCCTTTTTCAAACAATCGGGAAGAGCTTTAGCTATATAAGATCTTAAACCTGTTGCCGAGAGAAGTAAGAAGATCAAACCTGAAATAAGGATAACGACTAAGCCTGCACCGTAGTTATTTTCAATACTGCCAGAGTTAATGAGAGCAGGTAAAATAAACGATACAAAGAAAAATGAGTTTAGACCCATACCAGACGCTTGTGCAAATGGTAATTTTGCCAAGAAAGCATAAAGCAAAGTACCTATTACTGCTGCGATGATGGTGCCGATATAAACAGCATTCCATAGTTTATCAAGACCAGGTGTAAAACCAGTAATCTGGTTAGGATTGGTAATGATGATGTAACACATAGCGAAGAACGTAGTTATACCAGCGATAATTTCCGTTTTAACACTTGTGTCGGGTTTCAACCCTAAAGATTTGCCAAATTTAGAGTTGTTGAATTTGCTTCCCTTAGAAACGGTTTTTGTTTCTTGGGAGTCAATATTCTGGTTGTCCATAGGAAATTCCTCCTTTGTTTTTTTAATATAACAATAATAGCATAAAAAGGGAGTAAATGCAATAAGTATTTTGATGTTTTTCAATCTTTTTTCAAGGAAAGTTGTAAAATAAAAAGCAAGACGAAATATTCGTCCTGCTTTCAATGATTTTTACGCTATTTATTTGCATCCACAGCCGTGACCGCCGAGGAAACCGCCCGTGCCTTTATTACAGCACCAGCAAATTAAAAGGAGCGCCACAGGCAGACAGTAGCAACTGTTGAAGAGCCCGCCGAGGCAACCACTCTTGCAAAGACAGATAATAAGAAGTATTATCAAAATCCAAAGGCAACAGTTATTGCCACCAAAATCAAAACCGTTCATAAAGTACCTCCAAAAGTATTTCTTTTTCTCTCCGCCTATGTAAAAATGGGTTTTGGCGAAGTTTATTCTATTATCAATATAGTTTTATTTTAATTAAAATGTTACTACACTTCCATAATTTAATTGCAATCAATCAAAATTTGTGATAAAATTATTATGCTAAAAGCGAAAAACCATATGGATTTCGACTTTTTAAGAATTTTTTATTTTTTTACAACAGATATTCTCTCGATAGAAATCTGATTGGAGATCATTATGAATAACGATAAGTTCTTTACTGCAAAGACGGTTGCCCTTTTGGGCATCTTAACGGCACTAGTTATAGTTTTGCAATTGTTTGCTAGCGCCATACCTATGTTCGGCATTACGCTCAATTTTAGTTTAATTCCCATTGCTCTTGCAGGGATTTTACTCGGTTGGATAGGTGGTGCTATCGTTGGGTTTTCTTGTGGGTTGGTTGTTTTTATAACCATGGCAGTTTTGGGGCAAGAACCTTCAACCGCATTTTTGTTTCAATCAAGTCCCGTTATTTTGACGATAATGTGTATAGGTAAAACGACTATTGCAGGTATCGTTTCGGGTTTAATTTATAAAGTGCTTTCAAAACGCAGTTCGGTTTTCGCCGTCGGCGTAAGTTCAATAATTATTCCGATAATCAACACGGGTATCTATATGCTTGGTATCGTTTTGATGAAAAATCACGTTGCGGAATTTATGAGTTTGGATTCTTCTTCCGCAGGGCTTGTTTTCTCGGTAGTGTTCGGTTTAATTTGGCTTAACTTCGTTTTGGAAATGGCTATAAATACTATTTTCACACCTATAATTTATAGGGTTATAAAAGTATTAAACAAAAGCAGGGGTGAGCAATAATGTTACTTGCCATTGATTTAGGTAATACTAATATTAAATACGGCGTATTCGACGGGGACGAGTTAGTGGCGTCTTTCCGTGTGTCTTCAAGGATTTCGAGAACAGCCGACGAATACGGCTCGGTTTTAGTGGGATTACTTTCTGATAAGGGGATTAAAAAAAGCGATATTGACGGAATTATTTTCTCGTCGGTAATACCTGCGCTTAACTATACCATTTGCCATATGTGCGAATTCTTTTTCGGTATTTCTCCTATTATGATAGGTCCCGGAATAAAGACGGGGCTTAACATCAAGGCGGAAAATCCGAGAGAAGTGGGCGCGGATATAATAGTTAACAGCGTGTCTGCATATAATAAGTACGGCGGACCTATAGTCGTTATAGATTTTGGTACGGCGACGACGTTTGACGTTATAACTGAAAAATGCGAACTTTTAGGTGTGGTAATCGCACCAGGTATAAAAACTTCGCTCGAAGGTCTTGCAACGAAAACGGCACAACTACCTATGGTCGAACTTGATGCACCTAAAACGGTAATAGGCAAAAATACCAAACATTGTATGCAAGCGGGCATAATCTTTGGGTTTGCAGGGCTTGTTGATAACATATTAAATAAAATTAAGAACGAACTTGGCGTGGACAAGTTGACGGTAGTCGCTACCGGTGGTCTTGGCGAGATTATCGCAAAAGAAGTTAAGTTCATTACCAAGGTCGATAGAACCCTTACTTTGGACGGGTTAAAAATAATTTACAATTTGAACAAATAAAAGCGGAGGCATTTTATGAAAAAGGTCGGAGTTGCAATTCTTGGACTTGGCGTAGTAGGTGGTGGAACGTATAAAATTCTCACCGATAATAAAGAGTTCTTTAAAAAGACGCAAGGGTTAGACGTTACCGTTGAAACCGTTCTCGAAAAGAACGTTGAAAGGGCAGTTTCCTTGGGTATTGACAAGAACGCTGTTGCAAGCAGTATCGAAGAAGTCGTTTCTAATCCTAACGTTGATATAGTCGTTGAAGTTATCGGTGGTATCGAGCCGGCTAGAACGTTTGTCTTAAAGGCGCTTATGAGCGGTAAGACGGTAGTAACTTCTAATAAGGAACTTTTCGCTAAGCATTGGTCTGAACTTGAAGAGGCTGCAAAAAAGATGAACGCAGGGCTTTTCTTCGAAGCAAGTTGCGTTGGCGGTGTTCCGATTATAAGAACTCTTCAAGACGGTATGCAAGCAAATAAGATTTTGTCGATTAAGGGTATTATAAACGGTACGACCAACTATATTCTTACCAAGATGGCAAACCAAGGTTGGTCTTACGAAGAAGCACTCAAAGAAGCGCAAAGATTAGGTTACGCTGAATTTAATCCTACTGCCGACGTCGAAGGGTTCGACGCTACTTATAAACTTTCTATTTTATCCAGCCTTGCTTTCCATACTAAAATTTCAGTTGATAGCGTTCATAGAGAAGGTATAACCGCTATTACCAAGGAAGATATTTTATACGGCAAGGAACTCGGCTACACCTTGAAACTTCTCGGTATCGGCAAGAACACCCCCGCAGGTATCGAAGTAAGGGTTCATCCCACTTTCGTTTCTAACAGTAATCCGCTCGCATCGGTTAACGATTCGTTCAACGCCGTTCATTTGGTTGGTGACGCCGTTGGTGAAATTATGCTTTACGGTAGGGGCGCAGGTGCACTTCCTACGGGTAGCGCAATCGTTTCCGACGTTATATTTGCCGCTAAACATACCGATTATTATTATACTTGTTTCAAGAATACCGACGACGGTGTTAAGGAAACCAAGTTTGTAAGCGACTTCACTTCACAATATTTTATAAGGCTTGCCGTTAAAGATGCCCCCGGCGTACTTTCTAAGATTGCAGGCGTGTTCGCTAAACATAACGTAAGTATTAAAGAAGTGAAACAGGTTGCAGGTATCGACGGAAAAGTTCCCGTTGTGATTATTACTCACGAATGCCCCGAAAGCGCAGTAAATAAGGCACTTGCTAAGATAGAAGCGCTTGAAACGGTATATTCGATTGACAGTATTATCAGGTTGGAAGACTAAGAAAAATTATTGATCGAAAGGGGGGCTATCAAAAGCCCCCTTCATTTATTTTTACGGTAAAATTTAGATTTTAGTTTTTGCCGTGAAATTAAAAAAATACTTTTAAGGAGATGATGAGAATGCAAATAAATCACCACGTTCAAGAAGAAGTAACCCGCCTTGCGGAATTACTTAAAACAAACAAAAAGTTTGATGAACAAACTTATAAAAACGCCGATATTAAAAGGGGACTACGCGACGTAGACGGTACGGGTGTACGCGCAGGGCTTACCGACGTTTCGGACGTTATCGCAAAGAAGATGGTTAACGGTGTTTTAAAGCCGTGCGACGGCGAACTCTATTATCGCAGTATTAGCGTTAAAGATATGATTAATTCTTACGACGACGAGAATTGCTCGGGGTTTGAAGAAGCCACGTATCTTTTGCTTTTTGATAAACTTCCGAATAAGCAAGAACTTGCCGATTTTAGGGCGTTACTTTCCGAGTATAGAAATTTGCCTAGGAACTTTGTTCGTGACGTTATAATGAAAGCGCCCGGAAAAGACATTATGAACTCGCTTACGAGAAGTATTCTTACCCTTTATAACTACGATAAAAAAGGCATTGACAACTCGATAGAGAACGTTTTAAGGCAATGTTTAACGCTTATCGCCGTTACGCCAAGATGCGCTGTATACGCATACAACGCTCATCAACACTATAACGAAGGCAAGAGCCTAATTATACATAAACAAAGACCCGAACTTTCCACGGCGGAAAACTTTCTTTATATGCTCCGTCCCGACGGACAGTTTACAAAACTCGAAGCAAAGGTTTTGGATATAGCGTTTATTCTTCACGCCGAACACGGTGGCGGTAATAACTCTACTTTTACCACGCACGTAGTAACGTCGGCAGGCTCGGATACTTATTCGACGATGGCGGCGGCGCTTTGCTCGCTTAAAGGGCATAGGCACGGTGGCGCTAACATTAAGGTTATGGAAATGTTTGCCGATATCAAAAAACACGTTAAGGACTGGAAAGATAAAGACGAACTTACCAAATATCTTGCAGGCATTTTAAGTGGTGAAAACTTTGACCATACCGGTTTAATTTACGGTATGGGGCATGCCGTTTACTCGGTTTCCGATCCTAGGGCGGTTGTGTTTAAGACCTTCGTTGAACAACTTGCAAAAGAAAAGGGCAAGATGAAGGAATTTAAACTCTATCGTGACGTAGAAGAAATTTCCACCAAACTTATTATGGAAAAACGCAAGATTTACAAAGGCGTTTCGGCAAACGTGGACTTTTATAGTGGGTTCGTTTACAATATGCTAGGGCTTCCGCAAGAACTCTTTACACCAATGTTCGCCATAGCGAGAATGGCAGGTTGGTCGGCGCATAGAATAGAAGAAATTTTAAATGCTGGTAAAATAATCCGTCCTGCTTACGTAAGCACTAACGAGAGAAAACCCTATATTCCTATAAACAAGAGATAATCACTTATGGAAAAGTTTAGGAAAGGTTTGGCTTTTTTGTATAAGCACTCGCCCCTAGTTTTTTTGGTAGTCGGCGTGCTTTGCATTGCACTTAATAATATTATTTATTCGGTGTTTCCGTATATTTTTTCGGGGCTGATGATAGGTGTCGGCGTAATAGGTGTCGTGCTTGATTTTATACATATAATAAAGAGAAGATTTACGTCTATGGTATTTTCCTTTTCTTTTTTATTGATAACGCTAGGCATCGTGTTTTTATTTCTTGACCCAAGTATTCGCATGGGCGTTATGGGTGTAACGTGGGGGCTTATAGGTATAATAAAAAGCGGACTTCAATTTTCCGCAGGATTAGAACAAGCCGTTCACAAATCACGATGGTGTATAGCATCTTTTATTCAGGCGATTTTTACCGTTGGTGTGTCAATACTTTTGATTATAAATCCCGTCGATAGTATACATCATCACATAATAATATTCGGTGCAGAACTTATCGCCGTTTCGCTTGCCACTTTTGGTGGTATGAAAGACGACGTGAGTTTGTGGTATTTTCTCGAAGTTAAAGAAAAATGCGCTTGCGAAAGAAATTGCACCAACAAATCACTCGAAAATCTTGAAGACGATATAGCAAAACAATAATTGAATAAAATAAAAACCACCGAGGGTGGTTTTTTATTTTAAGTTTATTCGGGTTTAGAAAAACAATCGCAACGTTTAGTTCCAACGTAGCCCGTATCTTGGCACTTTTCGCAACGGTATTTGGGCGACAAGTCTTCGGGCGTTAAACCCGCCTGCGCAAGCGTTAAACGCAGTTTTGCGTTTAATTCTTCCTTCTCTTTTTCAAGTGCTTTTAGAGCGTCGGTATTAGAATATAGTTCGGCAAAAGCAAGGTCTTTTTCAATGGAATTGAGTTTTGAATAAATATCACTAAACCCGTTGATAGACATTGCCTTTTCAAGATTGCTTTGCGCTTTTGAAAGGGCGATACGGCGCCTTTTTTCGTATTCTCTATTATACTCTTCTTGTGAGTTTGCCGTTGCGATAGGCGTTTCCGTAACGGCGGAAAGGGTATATATTCCGCTATTTTTCCACTTAGATAAAATGCCGTTCATATAGGCAATAGGCGAAGTTTTGCCTGCCGAAAGTTTTGCCGCTTCCAAAATCATTTCTTCGGAGAAGTTCCATGATTTCCACGTGGTAAGGTTTTCTCTATCCCACGGGTTTGGACGACGGTTTACGCCGGCAGTTAACAATAATTTAGCGATAAATTCGTCGGTCTTTTTGATACTGTCAAAATAATCGCCTACGCTCGAAAGGTCGATACAACCGCGATTACGCAAGGTTTCAAGAAGTTCGTCCATGTATTGTAAGGTGTTTTTACCTATCTTAAAGCAATGCGACGCTACGAACAAAAGCGTTTGATCTATAAATCCGTAAGACAACCATTTTGCCGTATAAGTATCAATGACCGTATCTATAACGTCCATATAAATACAAAGTGCTTTATTGATGCGTATTGCAAGTTCGTAAATCTTTTTCTTTTCCTGCATGTACGCAGATATTTCTTCTTTTGAAAAACACTTTATAGAGTATAGTTCAAGCAAGAACTCGTCAAGTTTATTTATGCTACCTTTTTTAAGGGCAGAAGCGGCGAAGATAATACTTTCCACTTCAAAATGCAGTTCCTGCGTCCATTTCTTAAACAAATTTAAGTCTTCGATTTCAGGTTGGCGTTTAAGTGATAGCGCTTTCAAAATCTTTTCAATTTCGCTAGTTCTTAATATGTACGAAGAAAGTTCTTTTTCAACCTTTTCTACTGTAACTATTCCGCGATTACCAAAGTCTTTTGCTACCTTTGAAATATATCGGTAACTTATATCTTTGCCTTTTCTATCGGTACAGTATTTTACTATCATTAACATGGCTTCGGGTTTAATGCCGTAATTTTCCATAATAGAGTAGTATTCGGTATATTCGCCCGTGCCTATCATACGGTTTGGGAGAAGCGCTTGCAAACTCTTTGAAAACTCGGTATATTTTTCCGCTTTAAATTTTCTAGGTTTACCACCGCTATACGCCGAGCGTACGGGCAGGTACTGTATCGAAAGCGGGTTTTTGGAAACTATCGAAACAAGTCCGAATTCTTCCCAGTATTTAAAGCAGTCTATAATTTCATCTACCGTCATTTTAAGAGTTTCCGCCACGTTTTCAATGGGCTGATCGAAATCTTTATTATTGCACAAAAAAAGTCCGTAAAGGTAAACCTTAACGGCATTTCCCGAAGAAATGGGCAAATATTCGTAAATAAAAACGTTTTCAACGTCGGTGAATCCAACCGAAGAAAACTCTTTGGAATACGAACAAGTCATAAAAACTCCTTAAAACTTCTCTCGTAAATCTAAATAATGCTTGCAAACCCAACTATTATGTTATATAATAAAAGATACTATAAAGAATAGTGGTAGATTATTCCCTAAACGGGAAAGCGAGTAAGTGCTATTATACTTTATACTTCGATAAAAATCAACTATAAATCGAAAAAATTTTAAACAAAAAACAGTTATTATTGCGAATCGAACGCAAATATAGAGGTAATTATGTCAGGAGTAATTCTAACGCCGTCGGCAATTTGGGGTGACTTTAATATTGCGGAAAACCCGTCGGTTCAAATAGTCGGTGAAAAAATGCGCGACGAAATAGTTTTAACGCGCGTTCTAATCGACGGGCGTACTACCGGCTTGGGCTCGGTTAAAATCTACGGGGTAATAGCACGTTCTATTCAAGTTGCGGTTATGCCCGCCGTTTTAATCGTACAAGACGTTAAGCAAGCGTTAGACGAAGAACTTGCAATCGAATTTGCTAAAAAGGGCTACTATGCGCTTTCTATTGATATTGCCGGCTATGGCGACGATAGAGAGTTTTATACCATTTACCCCGAAGACGTTTCTTATGCAAATTATCAACAGGTAAAAGATACCTTGTACGACGTTGTTGGTGACGTTAAGAAAACGTGTTGGTACGAATGGACGGCAGTCGTTAAATACGCCGTCGCTTACTTAAAAGCGCAGTCTTGCATAACCAAGATAGGCGCGATAGGTATTGCCGAATCGGCAACGCCCCTATGGCAAGTTGCAGGTACTGACGAAGATTTGTCTGCAAGCGTATTTTTAATGAACGCAGGCTGGCGTGCTTACGGAAAGAATTTTAAGTTTGGTCAAAACGGCGCGCCACAGTTTTCGGAAAATATGATGAAATACGTTGCAGGTGTTGAACCACAGTCGTATTCTTCGCACGTTAAATGCCCAAGTTTGGTTTTGTGTTCTGTGCAAAGTAGCGATTACGATATAGATAGGGCGTACGATACGGTAGCGCGTATGAATGCCGACGTATATACGGCGGTAGACTATTCGGTCAACTTTGTTGAACGTTTGGAATGTTCGGCACTAAATAATATTTTTCTATTCTTCGGCGAGTTTTTGATGAACGCAAAGAAGAAAACGGGATTACTTCCTGGGAAAGTAGAACTTAAATGTGAGTTTATGGACGGCGAGTTTGTGGTCGACGTTTCTTGCGACGCTAAAAACTTAAAAGAAGTTTGCCTTTACGTAGCGGATGAAACCTTAAACCCTGCACTTAGAGCATACCGCAAATTAACAAAACCCGTTGCGACGGAAGGTGGTGTTTATAAGTTTAGTTATAAACCCTATCACGAATCGGGTATATCTTTCTTTTTCGCTAGGGTAAAGTACAAAAACGGGTTTAGCGTTAGTTCAAGTGTGGTGGCAAAGCGTTTTAAGGAAAGCGAAGTTAAAAAGGGGTATAAGGAAAACGTTTTATATTCAGGTAGAATAGCCAACTCTGAAAGCGTGTTCATCGCAGGGTTTGACACTTGCGAAATAAGTTCTACTCGTTTGGAAAAAGACGCCGTGAACGAAGTTACGGTAGAAAAAGGGCCGATGGATATAGAAGGCGTTTACGCTCAAAACGGACTTACGACTTTTAAGGTTAACGCAAATAGAGATAAGCCTAACGACGACGCTATGCTTATGCTAGACTTGTATGCGAAAGAAGATAGCACGTTGACGGTAAAAATCGTTGCCGATATCGAGAACCAACCTGCCAAATATTTTGCGACGGTAAACGTGATCGGCGGAAATATTTGGCACAACGTAAAACTTGAAACGTCTAAGTTTAAAACCGAAGAAGGTAGAATTTTGAAGAGTTATGAAAAAGTCAATTCTCTTTCTTTCAAGTGTAGTGGTAGATATTTAATCAATAACGTTTTATGGGTATAAATTTTGAAGTGGGCGGTATCATTACCGCGAAAAAGGGGCACGCTTGCGGTGGAAACAAATGGACGGTAATCCGTACGGGCGCCGATATAAAGATAAAGTGTCTTACGTGTGGTCGCGTTATTTTCGTTTCTATTGACGAGGCACGCAAAATGACTAAAAATTACGAACAGGGAAAACTTTAATGTATAAAATAACCGATAGTTTAGCCGAAAGACAACTTAATAAGAAAAAAGACGATATTAAGTTTTTGGGCTTTTACGCCGTGCTTGCTATAATCGTATACGTTATAGTGGCGCTTAACGTGTGCGTTTATTTTAACGTACGTGTGAAACAGTCGTCAATGGAACCGACTGTTTACGAAGACGATATGCTTGTCGCTAATATGTTAAAAGAACCGCAAATCGGCGATATTATAATTATCGAAAACATGGAAGAGTATCTTCTCATTAAGCGCGTTATTGCCTTGGGTGGACAAACGGTCGAGATTAAGGAGGGCGGTGTATACGTGGACGGTCAAAGAATTATAGAAGATTATTTGCCCGAAAATTTAGTGACAGAATCAAAAGGTCAATCGTTTTGGCAAATACCCGCAGGTCAAGTTTTTTTCCTTGGTGATAATAGACCGGTTAGCCGTGATAGTAGGACTATGGGAACGTGCGAGATTTCCGACGTTATAGGCGTCGTTGAACCGTGGTCGATTTCAACCAAGGGAATACGTAATTTCTTCTACGGTATCTACGAAAGCGTTGCCGAATTTTTCGGCGCTGATTTAGGGTAAAAATAAATGATTAGTGCTACGAAAAATCGCGCGCTATTAGGGATTGTTTGGGCGATAATCAAAACGGTTTTCAAACTCGTATATGGCATATTAAAGTTTTTTAATTTGCACATAGCGTTCTTGGTCGCAATAGTAGGCGTCGTTTTGTTTTTTACGGGCACACTTAAAAATTCCGTCGTTTTAACGGTGTTCTACGTCGCAGTTATTTTTTCGATAGTGTATGCAATTTTTACTACAATAAAAAAACTACTTGGTTTTGGCGGGAAAAAGGTAAGCAAATCAAAGGGCGTTCAAATTGTAGACGAAGAAAAAAGTTCTAGTAGCGACGACAAAGAAGACCAAGATACAACCGATTACCCCAAATATTATAAGGTCAAACAAAATCCTGCCTACGTAATGGCAGAGTTTAAGGATAGATACGAGCTTTATTTAAAAACCAAAGACGGACTTAAATTAGTAAGGACGGACTATAAACGAAATTAGGAGAACAAAATGGAATATTTTACAGAACAAGATTTTTTGTCGGCAAAAGCGCAAAGAAAAACGTGGCTTATAATTTATTTTATCGTGCTAGGCGTTTACGTTTTGACTAGTGCTGGATTACTCGTTTGGTATTTGCTTTTACCTTATCAATCGCCCGTTATTACTACGGTTAAACTTATACATTATCCGTTGACTGCGCTATTCGTTATCTTTTCCTTTGTTTACTTGGGAATACCTTATAAGCGTGTTAACAGATATTATAAGATGTGTCTTAATATAAAGACGGGGCATCGTGAAGAATGGACGGGCAGTTTTTTTGAATACGACGAAACTTTGCAAGATAAAGAAGGCGTTGACTTTAAGTCGCTTGTGTTTATCGAGTGGAACCAGTATAAAAAGGACTATTTTGAAAGAAAGGTTTTAGTCTTTAACGAAAAGCCCTTCCCTGAAATTCCTGAAAATGCAACGGTTAAATACGTTACGCAAAGCAACGTTTTGGTAAGTTACGAAATTATTTAAGGAGAGATATTATGAGAGCAATAGTTACGGTAATCGGAAAAGATAAATCGGGTATAATAGCAAAAGTTGCTACCGCCCTTGCAGACAATCAAGTAAATATAGAAGATATAAGTCAAACCATAGCGCAAGGTAATTTTACCATGATAATGATTTGCGATTTATCGGCAAGTAAACTTTCACTTAAAGAACTTTCGGTAACTCTTATGGAAGTGGGCGAAAAGGCTGGTGTTTCCATACACGTTCAACATGAAGACATTTTTAATGCAATGCATAAGATTTAAGGGTGACAAATGCTTAATAGAAAGGAAATTTTAGAAACCATTAACATGGTTGAAAAAGAACATTTTGACGTAAGAACGATTACCATGGGTATATCGCTTTTGCCTTGCATAAGAGATACGGCGGAAGAAACTGCACGCCTTGTATACGATCGCATTTGCAAAAAGGCGGAAAATATCGTAAAGGTGGCTCAGGATTTGGGTACGGAATACGGTATTCCGATTATAAATAAACGTGTTTCTATCACGCCTGCAAGTTTGTTGACTTCTTCTTTTTGTGGAAAGGAAATAGTTTTAGCAAAAGCGTTAGACCGCGCCGCAAAAACAGTTGGTGTCGACTTCTTGGGTGGCTATACTGCGCTCGTTCAAAAGGGTATGACTTCTTTTGAAAGGTCGTTTATAGAAAGTATACCCGAAGCGCTTTCGGTTACCGAACGTATGTGTTCGTCGGTAAACGTCGGCTCGTCTAAGGCGGGAATAAACATGGATGCCGTTGCGTTGATGGGTAAAATAATCAAACGGACGGCGGAAATTACCAAGGATAAAGACGGTTTGGGTTGCGCTAAATTAGTGGTATTTTGTAACGCAGTTGAAGATAATCCGTTTATGGCAGGCGCTTTCCACGGTGTTGGCGAAGGGGAAACGGTAATTAACGTTGGCGTTTCAGGACCGGGCGTTGTTCATCACGCGTTAAAGAGTATGAAAGGCGCGTCTATAAGTGAAATTGCCGAAACTATTAAAAAGACGGCGTTTAAGATCACCCGTGCAGGGCAACTTATCGCAAAAGAAGCGTCTAAACGCCTTAACGCCGAATTCGGTATAGTGGACTTGTCGCTTGCACCTACACCCGTAATGGGCGATAGTGTTGCGCATATATTAGAAGAGATGGGTTTGGAATCGGTCGGCGCACACGGTACCACCGCTGCACTTGCAATGCTTAACGACGCCGTAAAAAAAGGCGGTGTTATGGCAAGTAGTAACGTCGGTGGGCTTTCGGGCGCGTTTATTCCCGTAAGTGAAGATATAGGAATGATAAACGCTGCGGAAAAGGGTGCGATTGATCTTAATAAATTAGAGGCAATGACGTCGGTTTGTAGCGTAGGTATAGACATGGTTGCAATTCCCGGCGATACACCTGCTGAAACTATAAGCGGTATTATTGCAGATGAATCGGCAATAGGTATGATAAACAATAAGACTACGGCGGTTAGGGTAATTCCCGTTCCGAATAAAACCGTAGGTGATAGCGTAGAGTTTGGTGGGCTTTTGGGTACTGCACCCATCATGAAAGTTTCGCCTTATTCGTGCGAAGCATTTGTTTCAAGGGGTGGTAGAATGCCTGCTCCTATACATAGCAATAAAAACTAACGGGGGAATTGATTTTGGACAAGCGTTTCGTTTGGGCAACCGAAGATATATTTAAAGATACCGAAGAATGGAATAGGGTATATGCCGAGATAGAAGGTAAAATCGACTTTTCGGAGTTTAAAGGTAAACTCGGCAACGCCGAAGATTTTCTTGCTTGCATGAAAAAGCAGGAAGATTTAGGGCGTGTGGTTGAAAAATTAGGCGTATACGCTATGATGCTACACGACGGCGATACAAGAAATAGCGAATACGACGCTTTGGTTTCAAGGGTTACTACTCTTTCGGTAAAGTTTGGGGAAAAGACGGCGTTTATCAC
>CASDPM010000057.1 GCA_949282465.1 uncultured Bacillota bacterium | reverse complement strand
CAATTATTTTAATAGTATTATTTTAAATTTTCAGGATTTAAACATTTTAAATCTTCAACGACGAATTTTCCGTCCTTTCTAATCAATTCGCCGTCAAGATAAATCTCGCCACCGCCATATTCAGGGGTTTGTATCAAAACCAAATCCCAATGAACTGCCGAAACGTTTCCGTTATAGCAATCGTCGTAACAACACCCCGGAGTAAAGTGTATCGAACCCGAAATTTTTTCGTCAAATAATATATCCCCCATCGGCGAATTTATATACGGGTTTACGCCCAAAGCGAATTCGCCAACGTATCTAGCCCCCTCGTCGGTATCTAAAATAGCGTTTAACTTGTCGGTATAGTTAGCCGTCGCTTTAACGATTTTTCCGTCCTTAAAAGTAAGAGAAACGTTTTCAAACTTAACGCCCTGTTCTACGGACGGCGCGTTATAAGTAATAACACCGTTCACGCTATCTTTGACGGGCGCAGTATAAATTTCACCGTCGGGAATATTCCTTTCACCCGAACATTTTTTACTGCCTATACCCTTAATAGAAAAAGAAATATCGGTATCTTTTGCAACAATACGAACCTTATCGGCGTTATCAAGACGTTTTTTAAGCGCATCCATAGCCCTGTCCATTTTAGAGTAATCTAAATTGCAAACGTTGAAATAAAACTCTTCAAAAGCGTCCGTACTCATACCCGCTTGTTGAGCCATACCGGGGTTTGGATAACGAAGAACAACCCACTTGGTTTTCTTTACACGTAGTTCGTGATGAACGGGGTGTGAATAAAATTCACTTTCGGCGTGCATTTTATCTTTTGGGACGTCTGAAAGTTCGTTACAGTTATCGCCACCACGTATGCCTATATATGCATCCATATCCGCCATACGGAAGGCGTCGTATTTTGCCTTTAACTCGGCGTGTTCCTTGCTAGTTCCCATCAAAAGTTCTCGTGTAACCCTATTATCGTACATTTCAACGAAAGGAAAACCACCCGCCTTATAAACTTCTTTAACGATAGCGTTAACTAGCATATAGTCAACACCCTTTGCTTCGATTAAAATCTTTTCGCCCTTTTTTAACGAACAAGAATAGTTCACCAAAACGTCGGCAAGTTTGTTAATACGGCTATCTATCATAAAAAACTCCTTAAAAAGCAAATAAATTACTTAATTATTATACAACTGATAACAAAATTTATAAAGTATTTTTGATTAAATTTAAAATTTATTTGCTAAATTGACAAAACTAATATATAATATAAACTGTTAAAGAACGGGCTTTAATAAACCACACTTACAAACAGAAAAATTTTATTATCATTTGGAGGCTATATTATGGCATTAGTAAACTCAAAGAAAATGTTCGAAATGGCTTACAAGAACGGCTATGCAATCGGCGCTTTCAACGTAAACAACATGGAAATCGTTCAAGGTATAACCGAGGCTTGTAAAGAAGAAAACGCTCCTGTTATTCTTCAAGTTAGTAAGGGCGCAAGAGCATACGCTAACCACACTTACCTTGTAAAACTCGTAGAAGCAGCAGTTTTGGAATGCCCTGACATTCCGATCGTACTTCACCTTGACCACGGTCCCGACTTCGAAACTTGTAAAGCAGTTATCGACGGCGGTTTCACTTCGGTTATGATCGACGGTTCACACCTTCCCTTTGAAGAAAACATTGCACTCACCAAAAAGGTTGTTGACTACGCTCACGACGTTAAAGCAAGAGGCAGATATATCACCGTAGAAGGCGAACTTGGCACTTTGGCTGGTATTGAAGACGACGTTAAGGTTGAACACGGCGCTGAAAGTTATACTAAGCCCGAAGAAGTTATCGAATTCGTTGAAAGAACGGGCGTTGACAGTTTGGCAATCGCTATCGGTACTTCGCACGGCGCATATAAGTTCAAACCCGAACAATGCACTAGAAACGAAAAGGGTATTCTCGTTCCCCCGGCACTTCGTTTCGATATCTTGAAAGCAGTAAGCGAAAAACTCCCCGGATTCCCGATCGTACTCCACGGTTCTTCTTCCGTTCCCCAAGAATACGTTAAGATGGTTAACGAAAACGGCGGTAAGATGCCCGACGCTATCGGTGTTCCCGAAGAACAACTCCGTGAAGCAGCAACTCTTTCAGTTTGCAAAATCAATATTGACTCCGACCTTCGTCTTGCAATGACGGGTACTATCAGAAAGTTCTTTAACGAACATCCCGATAAGTTCGACCCCAGAGAATATTTGAAACCTGCTAGAGCAAACATCAAAGAACTCGTTAGACATAAACTTAAAAACGTTTTGGGTTGCGCAGGCAAAGCAGACGAATGCAAATAATAAACAAATAAAATTAAAAGTCCTTGTATCTACAAGGGCTTTTTTTGTTATCAACTTTAAATAATGGTAAAAAAAGAAAATAAAAAAATATTGTTTTTATTTTTTATTGCTTTTAGTAAAATTCGTGTTATAATTATCTACGGAGAAAAACGTATGCGCAGATATTATAACTATCAAATTAAAAAAACTATCAGAATAACAAATCTAGTAACGATAGAAGCGTTAAATCTTTCGTCTTCTTTTAATTATCCCGTCGAAAAGCACGATTTCTATGAGTTTGCGTATATAGATAGTGGTGTTTTATACTGTAAAATGGAAAACGAAACGGTTGAATTAAAGCAGGGCGATTTCTTTTTTATTAAACCCGACACCGTTCACAGTTATTATTGCAATCACGAAAAGTCGGCGTCTATTTTTATCGTTTGTTTTAAAAGTCAAGCGAGAATTTTAGACGTTCTTGTGGGAAAAACTGCACTCAATAAGCACTTAAAAAACCTTTTGCAAATCATTTCAGAAGAAGCCGAAAACGCCTTCCAACTTCCCTTTTACAACAAGATTA
>CASDPM010000056.1 GCA_949282465.1 uncultured Bacillota bacterium | reverse complement strand
GTTTATAATCTTATTTATATTGCCAAGTTTTATCTATAAGGAGTTTCATTCATGGGCAAAGCAAAAACTAAAAACCCAACGGGGTTTATTCCCGTTATTAAAACGCTAACAAAATCCGTTAGAGAATACAAAAAGCCGTCTATTTTAGCGCCGATTTTCGTCGCTATGGAAGTCGTCGTAGAGTGTCTTATTCCCTTTATCATGACTTTGCTTTTAGGCGCTATTCAAGACTCTACACCCGACCAAGTTCTTAACGAAGTTTTAAAGTACGGTTTATTTTTGGTAGGTTTAGCCCTTCTATCGCTAACGTTCGGCGCGTTATCGGGGCGTTTTTGCGCCGTCGCATCTAGTGGCTTTGCTAAAAATTTAAGAAAGGATTTATATTATAAAATACAAGACTTTTCTTTCTCTAATATCGACAAGTTCTCGACGGCAAGTTTAGTTACTAGATTGACTACCGACGTAACTAACGTTGAAATGTCTTATATGATGATTATAAGAACTGCCGTTAGAGCGCCGTTTATGCTTATATTTTCACTCGTTATGTCCTTTACCTTGAATGCTAAAATGGCACTCATCTTTCTTGCCACGACACCTATTTTAGCAACGGGACTTATTCTAATAATGAGAAAGGCTATTCCCTTTTTCACTCGTATCTTCCACAAGTATGACGATATGAACGAATCGGTCGAAGAAAATATAAGGGGTATGCGCGTTGTAAAATCTTACGTTAGAGAAGATTTTGAAAAAGATAAATTTGGCAAAGCATCTTCTAACGTTAAAAACGATTTTACCAAAGCCGAAAAAATTATAGCGCTTAATACTCCGCTCATGAACTTTTGCGTATACGCAGGACTTATTGCCATCTATATCGTAGGCTCGATTCTCATTATCAATTCAAAAGGCGATCTTCTTAACTTTACCGAATTGCAAAGTTTTATGACTTATTCTTTCCAAATGTTAATGAGTCTTATGATGCTTTCAATGATTATGGTAATGCTAATTATGTCAACTGCGTGCGCTAAACGTATTACCGAGGTTCTAAACGAAAAGCCGTCTATCGTATCACCCGAAAACCCCGTTACCGAAGTTAAAGACGGCAGTATAGAATTTAAAGACGTGAACTTTAAGTATTCCAAAAAGGCTGAAAGGTATGCGCTTTCCGATATAGATCTCGTTATCAATAGCGGTGAAACAGTCGGTATTATAGGTAGTACCGGATCTAGTAAAACTACACTCGTTCAACTTATCCCCCGTCTTTACGACACGGTAGACGGCGAAGTTAAGGTGGCAGGCGTCAACGTAAAAGACTACGACCTTAACGTTTTGAGAGATGCCGTCGCTATGGTTTTACAAAAGAACGTACTCTTTTCGGGAACGATTAGAGAAAATATGCAATGGGGCAACAAAAACGCTACCGACGAAGAAATTTTGCACGCAATGAAACTTGCGCAAATAGACAATCTTAATCTTGAAAAATATATTGAACAAGGCGGAACTAACGTTTCGGGTGGGCAAAAACAAAGACTTTGTATTGCAAGAGCATTACTGAAAAAACCAAAGATTTTGATTTTGGACGATTCGACGAGCGCCGTCGACACCAAGACAGACGCGCTTATAAGAAAAGCGCTCAAAGAATATATTCCCCAAACGACGAAAATTATTATCGCTCAACGTATTGCGTCGGTACAAGATTCCGATAAGATTATTATAATGGACGGTGGCACGATTACCGCTATGGGTACTCACAACGAATTGTTATCCACAAACACCGTTTATCAAGAACTATATTATTCGCAAAACAAGGTTAACGCGAACGGCGAAAAGGCAGGTGAAATAGATGGCTAGATCAATATCCATGAAAGGTGGGCGCAACGCACGTGGCGGTCGCCCTGCAACTGCAAAAAAAGGAACTCTTGGTAGACTTCTTAAATTACTTTTTAATGGCAACAAAAAGAATATGACCGTCGTGTTTATTTGCCTTACGATAACTGCCATTACGGGCGTTTCGTCTTCGGTCTTCCTTAACCAACTTATGCGTCAAATCGACCTTGGTATCGCCAACGGTATGAGTTCGGTAGTTAGCAGTCTTATAATCATATTTTCAATGATGGGTGTTATCTACGGACTTAACATTTTATGTTCGTTTATATACACTCGCGTTATGGCAGTCGTTACCCAAAACTTTCTACATCAAATTAGAACGAGTGTTTTTGACAAAATGCAGTCGTTGCCTATAAGGTACTTCGATACTCACAAGACTGGCGATATTATGAGTTCTTATACAAACGACACCGATGCTATTCGCCAACTTATTTCACAAAGTATACCCCAACTTTACTCGGCGTTAATTAGCGTTACTACCTTACTCGTAATTATGTTTACGACGAGTATTTGGCTTTCTTTGGTAATCTTTTTAGGCATTGCGTTAATGTCGGTCATTACCAAAGTTATAGGCGGTAATAGTGCTAAATTCTTTATTCGTCAACAAAACTCGCTCGGTCAAGAAGAAGGCTATATTCAAGAGATGATTCAAGGGCAAAAGGTTATTAAAGTATTTTGCCACGAAGAAGAATCTAAGGTTGGCTTTAACAACAAAAACGATGCACTTTGCAAAGACGCTACTAGCGCACACACCTTTGCAAACATTTTAATGCCTATTATGGGTAACCTTGGAAACATTTTATACGTTCTTTTGGCGTTCATAGGCGGTATTTTAGTAGCCCTTAACGTGCCTAACCTTACAATTAAAGGTTTTGACCCCTTAACTACTGAAACGGGCGTGTTCTCATTGCTGTTAACTACTATTGCTTTTCTACCTATAAGCAAGCAGTTTACAGGTCAAGTTGCGCAGTCGTCCCAACAAATGAACTCTATCGTAATGGGGCTTGCAGGCGCATCAAGACTTATCGAACTTCTTGACGAACAACCCGAACAAGACGAGGGTTACGTCACCTTAGTTCGTTGCAATATCGCACAAGACGGCACTATTACCGAAACCGAAGAAAGAACGGGGCATTGGGCGTGGAGACACCCACATAAAGCCGACGGCACTATTACCTACACCGAACTTAAAGGCGATATTCAAATGTTTGACGTCGACTTTGGTTACGTGCCCGATAAAATCGTTCTACACGACGTTTCGCTCTACGCTCACCCAGGTCAAAAAATTGCTTTCGTTGGTGCAACGGGTGCAGGCAAAACTACTATCACCAACCTTATAAACCGTTTTTACGATATTGCCGACGGTAAAATTAGATACGACGGCATCAATATCAATAAAATAAAAAAAGCCGATCTTCGCAAATCATTAGGTATTGTTCTACAAGACACTAACCTATTCACGGGTACGGTTATGGAGAATATACGTTACGGAAGACTTTCAGCAACTGACGAAGAATGTATCGAAGCCGCAAAACTCGCTTATGCACACGACTTTATAACAAGACTTCCCGACGGCTATAATACTATGCTTACTGCCGACGGCGCTAACCTTTCGCAAGGGCAACGCCAACTTTTGTCAATAGCGCGCGCAGCCGTTAAAGATGCGCCCGTTATGATTTTGGACGAAGCAACTTCTTCTATCGACACTAGAACCGAAGCCTTGGTTTCAAAGGGTACTGATAGACTTATGGAAGGCAGAACAGTTTTCGTTATTGCACATAGACTTTCTACCGTTCAAAACTCCGACGTTATTATGGTGTTAGAACGAGGCAAAATTATCGAACGTGGTTCGCACGAAGAACTTATTGCTAAAAAAGGAAAATATTATGAACTTTACACGGGCAAATTTGAACTTGAATAATCCCTGTTCACTATGCCCTAACGATTGCAAAGTTATAAGAACCAAGTCGAAAGGCGCGTGTGGTGTCGACGGTGATATTAAGATTGCCAAATATTATCTTCACAAATTCGAAGAACCTGAAATAAGCGGAATTAACGGTAGCGGAACGGTTTTCTTTTGTGGATGTTCGCTTAAATGTGTGTTTTGTCAAAACTACGAAGTTTCAAGGAACTTACGTGGCAAAATTATATCGACAAATCAACTTGCCGATATATTTAAGGAATTAGAAGATTTAGGCGCGCATAATATCAATTTAGTAAACCCCACGCATTATTCATATCAAATTGCCGAGGCACTTTCCATCTACAAGCCAAAAATTCCCGTTTTGTACAACTCGCACGGGTATGAAAAAGTCGAAGTGCTTAAAGAAATGGACCAACTGATTGATATATATTTGCCCGACCTAAAATTCTTTTCCCCCGTTATTTCCAAGCGATATACGGGTAAGGAAAACTATTTTGAAGTGGCTAGTAAAGCAATCGAATTTATGGTAGATAAACCCTTTATTAAAGATGAAAACGGCATGCTACGTAGCGGGACTATCGTAAGGCATTTGGTTCTTCCGCAAAACACTAGCGACAGTAAAAAAATTATTGACTTTTGGCAAAACCTTAAAGACAAGGCGTATATAAATATAATGAGTCAATACACCCCTTTTGGCGATATTGATAAATTCCCCGAACTAAATAGAAAACTTACGGCAAGAGAATATAACATAGTCATTGACTATGCCCTATCGCTCGGCATAGAAAAAATGTATTATCAAGAAATGGAAAGTTCTAGCGACGTGTATATTCCTAAATGGGACTTTTAATTAAGAGCAAACCGAACAACGTTTTGCTCTTTTTTATTGCAAAATTTGTCCTGTCGTGTTAAAATAAATAAAAAAGATTAAGTGGTAGATTATGAAAATTACGTTGATTACGGGCGCAACGGGTGGACTTGGAAGCGCCTTTGCCGATATATACGCAAAACAAAAAAACAATCTTTTTTTAGTTTCTACTAAGGAAAATAAACTCAACGAATTAAAAACCGAATTAGAAAGTAAATACGGCGTTTCCGTAGATTATATGGTCGCAGACCTATCTAATATAGACGAGTGCAAAAAAGTGTTCAATTTCACAACGGAAAAAGGCTATTTTGTTAATAATCTTATAAACTGCGCCGGCTTTGGCGATAGAACTGATTTTAAGGATATGGACGTTGATTTACAAATAAAGATGATTAACGTTAACTGTTCGGCGTTAACCTATTTTACAAGAGTATTCTTAACCGATATGCTTAAAAACAATGAAGGACATATTATAAACGCAGGTTCGCTTGCAGGGTTCGTTCCCGGTCCGTATATGTGCACCTATCACGCAAGCAAGGCATACGTTCTTAATCTAGGCGAGTCTATCGCACACGAGATAAGAAAAACCAAAGTAAAAATTCTTACCCTTTGCCCCGGCCCATTTAAATCTGGTTTTGTGGACAGGGCAAAAAATTACGTTACTTTTGCAAAAATAAAACCCGTTTCGGCTTACAAGGTTGCCGAGTACGGGTACAAAAAATCAATTAAAGGAAAACGCATTGCCGTGGTTGGTTTTACCAACAAACTTACGGCGTTCGCCCCGAGATTCTTTTCTAGAAAATTCGTAGCCACGATTAGTGCAGGCACGTTAAAAAAAGGTGATTAACAAAAACCCCGTCGAAAATTTCGACGGGATTTTCTTTTAGTTTTGTATTGATAACTCTTTTTCCGTAGCCTTGAATTTAAGCCACTTTTTACCTTTTGTTCTTATAGTGAACACTATACATTTAAGCAGTTCGCTAACGTTAGTAAGTGCATATAAAACGTATATACTCCATTTTGAAACTAACCCGCCGTAAAAGACTAACGGAACAGAAACTATCCATATAAGTAGAGTTTCTATTATCATACAGTAAGTAGTATCTCCGCCCGAACGTAGAATTCCTACAACGGTCATAAAACTTATACTGCGCAATACTGCCGTTGTTCCGAATAAAATCAACAATATTTTTGCCGTGTGTTGTGCGTCTAAACTAACTTCGGTAAAGAACGACGGCACGATAAACGCTCCTACAACGGTCATTAGCCCTATAATTAAGCCGGTAAACACCGAGAACCACCAACTTTTTTTGGAATAGTCCCTTACCATTTCTTCGTTACCGTCGCCGATAACGTTACCGATTATTATTCCCGCAGCACTTCCCACGCCTATCATAGCAACTGAAACTATTTTATCTACGCTTTGCGCTATATTCATTCCCGCCAAGGCAATCTCGCTATTCGGCAATTTATCGTACACGAACAAATACACGGTTGACGAAAGCACCCAAAAGATTTCGTTACAAAGTATCGGAAAAAACATTTTGAAATATTTAGGCACGAAACCTTTTTCAAACGTAAACATATTTTTAAGGCTTGAAAATAACGGATAACGGAATAATATAACGCCGACAAACATTACAACAAGTTCAATTATTCTAGACACTATCGTGCCGTATGCGGCGCCTATAAAGCCCATGCCTTCAATCCCTAAGCCACCGAACATAAATAAATAGTTAAAGCCTATATTCGAAATAACACCTATGATATTTGCCGTAAGTCCCACTTTCATGCGTTTTATTCCACGCATAGTAAAGTTTAACGTAATAGAAAAACACATAGGTATAAAACTGAACGAAACTATACTTAAAAAATCTTGGGCAAGATATGAATACTCGGGTTGCGGTGCAAAAAGTCCGATTACAAGATTAGGAAATATACTACAAAGCAAGGTACAAAGCAAGCAAATAACTGCGCCTATCACAAACAAAAAGCCCATTATGGGCGGAATTTTAGATTTGTTTCCGCTTTCAGAATACTGTGCGATAAATATTATAGCCGTATTACTTGCCGCGAAAAGTATTATTTGATAAATAAACACTATTTGGTTAGACAAAAGCACCGCCGATAAACAGTTATCGGCGTTTGTTGGCAACCACCCAACCATTAGTTGGTCGAAAATATTTAATATTGACGTGATAAGGTTTTGAAAGGCTATCGGCAACGATAGTAGCAAAACTTTTTTAAGGAAAACCTTATCTTTCCAAAAACTCATACTGCACCTACACGAAAATTCAATCACGGGCTATTATATCACACGACGTTTATTAAGTCAAAAACAAAAGCGACTGAAAATGAATTTCAGTCGCTTTTTTATTAGTGTTTCACGTCTTCGATTTTAATTACCTTATAACCTTTTCTTCTAGGTTTTGTTTGTTCCTTCGATATGGTCTTTTCAAAGATTTTATCTCTAAACTTAAACAATACTACACCAACTATTGCAAGCACTATTATTACAGTGATTATTATGAGTGCGTAGGTTGGCAATGTAATAAGTTTTACCTTATTCCACATCTCGTTTACAAGCGCAAGATCTTCTGCGCTAAAATTATCCATTACCGCACAACGTAAAATGGTTTCTTCGTCGGCGTACTGTGCGTACAAATGCCTTGCGCAACTACCTGCCGTAATTTTATACTCTTTATCGTCACCAAAAAAATACGACAAATCAAATTCGGTTAGGTCGGTTTCACCGTCTTCGGCGCTAAAATTGCCGTCTACGTATTCAAAAACTTCGTCGCCGGCAATACAACTAGTATACCCAACGTAATCTATATTTCTTACTGCAATATGTGGATCGGAAATAAAATCTAAAAATTCCAAAGCGAGTTGTTCGTCGGCGGACTTGGTCATAACCCACCCGTCAAACCAAACGTTACTACCTTCTTCGGGAACGGCGTAGCCTAACTCTAAACCTACATTTTCGGCGTCCCACATAGAGAACACGGCGTCGCCACTCCATGCAAAGTTAACGTCTATTCTGCCCGATATAAGGTCGGATTTACCCGCGTCGACTTCAAACCCGTAAAGGTTGTTTTTTAGTTTTATAAGCGCCTCGCCGACTTTATCTACCGTTTCGGGATCGGTAGCGTTAAACATTGAAGAAAGCCCCGTTTTATATTCGGTTTGACTTATAACCCCCTGTTCCAACTGCGATTTAAGTTGTAATAATTCCTGCTCGTATACGATAGCAACTGCCATTATATAACTATCACGAAGACTATCTTTTATGGTTATTCTTCCGCTAAATTTTTCGTCGTATAGGTTGGACCAGTGCGAAAAATCTTCGTCGGAATATTTTTCCATATTATATATGAGCCCCATTGTACCCCACATATAACCTATCGCGTAAGTCTTATTGTCGGGGGTGTTTAAGCCGATGTCTTCAAACACCTGTTTAATATACGGCGAGCCATAGTCAATATAATTTTGTGGAAAAGAATAAGGCTTAATTAGTCCTTCTTCTTTCATTTTCAAAATCATATATTCGGACGGACAAATCAAGTCGCAAGCATTACGATCCTTCAAAAGTTCGTTATACATCTCTTCGTTGGTCGCAAAAGAGTGATAATTTACCTTTATCTTATTCCCCGTTTTTTGCTCGTAACTTTGTTCAAACAATTCTATAACGCTTGATTTAAGTTCGTCTTCAGTATATTTTTCTTGCAAATATTCGCTCGGAAAATCGTCGTTTTCATATCCATAGCCTAAATCAATATAATCTTCCCAACTAAAAATGGTAAGTTCTTTTACTCCGTTATCAGCGCTTACGCTTAAAACGGGCGATACAAAACTTAGGGCTGAAACGAGCAAAATGGTTATGGCAAGCATTAGGCAAATAAACTTATTGTGTAAAATACTTTTCATTTTACACCTTCCTTTTTTCTTTAACACGTTTATCGGCGCGTACGTTCATTACTACGACAACCGCTACCGTGATTAAGAAAATTATAGTGGTTAACGCCCTATAAATAGGAACTTGTTCGCTTGATTTTTCAGTCGTCAATGCAATCGCTTTATAAACCGCCGTCGATATTGTATCAAAATCTAACGGAGAAAGCGTTGCCGTTATAATATAGTCGTCTAATGACAAAGTAACTGCAAGCATAAACCCTGAAAAGATTCCCGGTAAAATTTCCGGCAATATAACCTTGAAAAGTGCTTGCGTGGGCGTTGCGCCAAGATCGAGTGCAGCCTCGTATAAACTGCCGTCCATTTGTTTTAACTTTGGCAAAACCGACAAGACTACGAAAGGTGCTGAAAGAGTTATATGCCCAACGTAAAGCCCGAATATCGTACGGTGTGAAAATCCCATAATCACGAGCAACATAACGAGTGCACATGCGGTAACTACTTCAGAGTTGACGACGGGTATTTGCGACATACCTTTAACCGATTTACCGAGTTTGCCTTTACTATAAAATATACCTATCGCACCGAGCGTACCTAAAAGAGTGGCAATTATTGCCGAAACAACGGCAAGAACTATGGTATTTATTACCACGTCTTTAACTTCGGCAAGTTTAGAATACCAAATAAATGAGAAGTTTTCCCATGCGCCGATACTCTTGCCCGAGTTGAAACTATATATTACGAGAATAAATATAGGTATATATATGAACGCTAAAATTAAGAAAATATAACCACGGGTAAAGAATTTTTTAATCATATATTCGTCCCCCTTACGTTATCTTCGCTCTTAAATCCACCCGTCGCAAACATTGTAACGAACAAGATTATAAGCATTATAAGTGAAATGGTTGCACCACCGTTTATATTCGTCATAGTTCCGTTTTCACCAAGGAAACACCACGCAATAAGTTTACCTATAACCGTAAAGCCCGTACTACCGCTAAATGCGTCGGTTATTACGTAACAACTCATAACGGGCAAAAAGACCATCATTGCACCACTTATAATGCCTGACAATGATAGTGGCAAGGTAACGTCTATAAACACCCTTACCTTGCTTGCGCCAAGATCTTGCGCCGCTTCTTCAAGACTTTTGTCCATTTTAATAAGCGTGGAATATAACGGCAAAATCATAAAAGGCAAATAATCGTAAACTAATCCGATAATATTTGCGCCCGAACCGAGCGGTATGCCGATTAAACTTAAAAGTTCTTTCATTGCCATAGCGCGAAGAACGAAGTTAATCCACATAGGCATTATGAACAAAAGAAGTAATACGAAAGCAATTTTTTTGTTCATTTTAGAAAGTATATACGCTACGGGATATGCTATCAATAGACAAATAGCCGTAACCACAAAACTTACTAACACGCTTATTAAAAGAGTACTTATTTTCGTGGTGTCGGTAAAAAATTCTATGAAATTGTTTAAAGTTATCGCACCCGTACTGTCGGTAAAAGCATAGTAAACCACTAGCAAAAGTGGAAATACTACGAACATTATCAAAAACAGCGCGTACGGTATACAAAGTTGTTTTCTTGAAAACGACAAATGGAATTTTCTTTTTTTGATAGTTCCGTTTGTCTGTTCTTTACTTGCCAAGGTCATCTCTTAACCTCCTGCTTTAAGGAAAGTTTGATTTTTTCTTTGGGAATTATAACGCTTACTCTATCGTTTTCGTTCCAAGTATCTTCGGTATCGAATACGTAATCTTCTTCGTTTTCGTCGGTACGAACTATAAGTTGATAGTGGTCGCCCTTATAAATCATTGAAACAATATTACCTATTGCTCCGCCTGCCTCGGCATCGTCGCTTATCTCAATATCTTTCAAACCCACTTCTACGTTAACGTCAACGTCGGTAAGGTCGATTTTTTCGCCGTCTGCTGTAATTAGATAGCCTTCTTCATCCAAGAAAGAGCCTTCGTAAAGTTGGGTTACGTCGCATTCAAATTCGCCGTCACCAAAACATACCGTGTTTTTCTTGGTGATATAACCGTCGTATTTATTTGTGGAAAATTCCTTTTCCATTATATGAATATCGCCCGGTTTGATAAATATACTTACCTTTTCGCCAACTTTTCGTTCAATAGTGTCCTGAATAACGATTTCGGTTTTGCCTACTTGCATAACCATTTCGTAATGCACGCCCTTAAATATTGAACTTATAATTTTACCGTTTACTTGACCTTTATCTTCATCCATCAAGAAAACGTCTTCGGGGCGAACTACCACGTCAACCTTTTCGTTCTTAGCAAAGTCGTCAACACAATCAAAGTTATGATTGATAAATCTTACCTTTCTATCGCCAACCATAGTTCCGCTGAATATATTACTTTCGCCTATAAAGTCGGCAACGAACGAGTTTTTAGGTTCGTTATATATATCGGTGGGCGTTCCTATTTGTTGAATTACGCCATCTTTCATAACCACTATCGTATCGCTCATTGTAAGTGCTTCTTCTTGATCGTGCGTTACGTAAATAAAGGTTATTCCGAGTTTACGGTGCATCTCTTTAAGTTCAAGTTGCATATCTTTTCTCATCTTTAAGTCGAGTGCGCCGAGCGGTTCGTCTAAAAGAAGAATTTCGGGTTCGTTCACGATTGCACGTGCAATTGCAACCCTTTGTTGTTGTCCACCCGAAAGAGTGGAAACACTACGCTTTTCAAACCCTTCAAGGTCAACCATTTTAAGAGCCTTTTCTACCTTTTGAGCAAGTTCGTGTTTTTTAAGTTTCTCTATTCTTTCCACCTGTTTTCCGTTCTTATCTTGATAGGTTACCTTTACCCTTTTCAATTTCAAACCGAAAGCAATATTTTCGTAAACGTTAATGTGCGGAAAAAGTGCGTAGCGTTGGAATACCGTGTTTATCGGACGTTTATTAGGGGGCAAATGGCTTATATCTTCGCCATTTAAAAGAATTTTACCGCTACTTGGTTTATCAAAACCCGCTATCATGCGTAGCGTAGTGGTTTTTCCGCAACCAGACGGCCCTAAAAAGGTAATAAACTCACCTTTTCTAACGTACAAGTTTACGTTGTCAACTGCGATAACGCCGTCGTCAAACTGACGGGTTATATCTACTAATTCGATAATCTTCTCTTTTTTTACGTTTGCCATATTTTTTCTCCCGTTAAAAATAAAAAAAACAAGTTGCAATTCGCAACTTGTTTAACAGTTAACACCAAATAATCCCCCTAATTTTAAAATTTAAATTAAGGCTTTTTACAGAGTCTATATAGCAACAATACTTTTACTACTCTTTATTGACCGTTTCACAAGTCTGCGAATTTCGCATTTTCGGTTATAAAGTAACCAACTTATAAAATTTGAGTTTTTAACTCAATCAATAAGGCGGTAAATCCGCCACTCGGCAGTGGACCCGGCTGTCCGTATGGCCTTAACTCTTTTAAGAGTGGTCCGAATATTGGCTTGGAAAGACTCTGCTTTTTTAGATTCAATCCGTTTTATATATTAAATTATTTTAATTCCATTGTCAATTATTTTTATTATGTTTTTTAAAATATTTAACTTACAAAAAAAGAAAACACCTATTAAAAAGGTTTTCTTTGATTATTACCAGTCGTCTTTTGGGGTAAGTTTTATATCATCGTAAAATTCTAAATATTTTTCCTTATCAGAAAGCCCACGCTCGTCTAACCACTCTTCGGGATACATTGCGTCTTCTTCCTTTGTTTCCGACTCTCTCATATAGTCGTATTTCGTTTTATACTTATTCGGCATTTCTTATTTCCTTTCGCTCTTTGCAGTTTAATTATTAAAATTATCATTATTATTATACCAAGAACACTCATTAAAATCAAGCCCGTTACACTTAAAAGCAAAATTCCCGTTAAATTTATTATCAATGACACTAAAAACGCCACGACAGTTTGAAATACAATCATCAAAAAAAATTTTTTTGCACTTTTAAGTTCCCTGTAAGCCGTTATTTGCGACGCTACACAAGGCGGAGATAACAATACGAACGCCATAAACGAATAGGCTTGAAAGCCGTTTGAAAATAATTGAGAAAAATCCGTTCCTGTGATTGCAAGCGTTTCTATTACCGCCTCCTTTGCAAGTGTTCCCGTTAATATTGCAACCGAAGTTTGCCACGAACTAAACCCTAACGGGTAAAAAATCCATTTTAGTGCGTTACCTAAAAAATACAAAAAACTCTTTTCTATTTGTTCGCCCACGTAACCACTTACGCCAAAACTTTTAAGTAGCCATATCACTATTGAAATAGTAAAAATTACCGTACCTGCTTTGATTAAAAATTCTTTTGTCTTCGTCCATAAAACGTAGAAAACGTCTTTAATGGACGGAAAACGTAGCGTTGGTATTTCTATAATAAAAGTTTCACTCTTTGTTTTTTTAATCTTCTCTAAAACTGCGCCAGAAATTCCACAAACTATTATCGCTAAAAAATAAGTTGACGTCGCAACAAATGCGTTCCCACCGAAAAACACCGAAGAAAACCATCCGAACACGGCAGTTTTTGCACCACACGGCATAAACGGGGATATAAAAATTGTGGTTTCCCTTGAACTTTTATCTTCAATTGTTCGTGTTGCCATTAGTCCCGTTACCGTACAGCCACACGACACTATAAGCGGAATTACCGACTTTCCACATAGCCCTGTAAAACGGAAAATTCTATCGGTTATAAATCCTGCACGTGCCATATACCCCGACTCTTCTAAAATGCATAGTAACAGGAATAGCACAAGGATTTGCGGTAGAAACGACGCTACCGTTCCTACGCCTTTTATTATTGCATTGCAAACTAAACTTATAATAAAATCTTTCGTACCAAGTGCTAAAAGTTTTTCACAAACATATACCGACAAATTGTCAAAAAAAGTCGACACGTAACCGCCAAAAAAACCGCCTATTTTTATTGATAAAA
>CASDPM010000055.1 GCA_949282465.1 uncultured Bacillota bacterium | reverse complement strand
AAGAAGAAAAATGTAAACGTTTCGCCACTAATTTTTGGTGGTGGGCAGGAAAACGGGCTAAGAAGTGGTACGGAAAACCTTTTTGGAATCAAAGTTTTTGAGTATGCTAGCAATGAGCATTATCGCGATTTGAATAAAAATTACGATAACGTTCAAATTATTAAGAAATATATTAAAGATAATCTTGATAAAGATATTTTTACTGTTATATCGTCGGAAAATTCTAGTCCTTACATACTAACTGTGTCAGCAAAAGGTCTTCGTGGCGAAGTGATAATGCACAGTTTAGATAAGGAAAATGTGATAATAGGCAACGGGTCTGCATGCTCGTCAAAAAATCGTTTTAGCAGAGTTATAGAAGCTTGTGGTTATAAAAATGACGTTTTGGACGGCGTTTTAAGAATAAGTTTTTCATATGAAAATACTTTAGAAGAAGCAAAAGATGCAGTAGTAATTATCAATCGAATTGTTAAACGCTTAAAAGGAATAATAAACTAATGGAAAATGCTATAATTATTAGGTATTGTGAAATACATTTGAAAGGAAAAAATAGGGGTTTTTTCGAAAAATTACTTAAAGAAAATATAAAAAAATCTTTAAAAGATTTTGAATTTACGTTTACGCCTATGCATAGTAGGTATCTTATTGAAAATTTTAATGAATCAGATTATGATCTAATAATCGATAAATTGCACAAAATTCCCGGTATCCATACTTATAGTCGTGCGCTTGTTGTAGAAAGTAATATCGAAAAGATTTTTGAAGCGGCTTGCGTTCTTTGCGAGGGTAAAGTTGCTACTTTTAAGGTTGTTACTAACCGTGCTGATAAAACTTTTTCACCAAACTCTATGGAAACGTCAATGTTGCTTGGCGCTAGACTTTTAGATAAATTTGGCAATAATTTAACTGTTGACGTTAAAAATCCTGAATTCACAGTTTACGTTGATATTAGAGAAGACGGTAAAACTTTTGTTTATACTGAACTTGTTCATTGTATAAGTGGTATGCCCGTCGGTTCGGCAGGAAAAGGTTTGTTACTCGTTTCAGGTGGTATTGACAGTCCTGTCGCAGGGTATATGATGGCAAAACGCGGAATGAAAATTGACTGTTTACACTTCCATAGTTACCCATATACAGGTGAAGCGGCAAAGGAAAAAGTAATCGAGTTAACCCGAAAAATCGGGGAATATAATGGCGGAATAAATTTGTGGGTAATATCTTTTACGCATATACAAGAAGCAATACATCAATATTGTCCCGAAGAATTTATGATTACGTTGATGCGACGTTTTATGATGAGAATTGCTGAACGTCTTGCAAAACAACAAAATGATCAAGCAATTATAACGGGTGAAAGTTTAGGTCAAGTTGCTAGCCAAACCATAGAAAGCATTACTTCTTCTAATTCAGTAGTTACAATGCCCGTATTAAGGCCCCTGATTGCATTTGACAAAATTGATATTATTGATATTTCAAGAAAAATTGACACATACGAAACGTCGATCTTGCCTTATGAGGATTGTTGTACAGTCTTTTTGCCAAAGTTTCCTGCAATAAAACCAAATCTTGAACGAGTTATAAAAGCCGAAAGCAGGTTAGACGTTGAGGGATTGATTGATGAGGCTTTTAAGAACGTTGAGAAATATGAACTTTAATT
>CASDPM010000054.1 GCA_949282465.1 uncultured Bacillota bacterium | reverse complement strand
TTCTGCTGCAAAAATTTTTGCAAAAGCTATCAATTGCACTTCGCCTAAGAACGGATCGCCGTGTGGGGAGTGTGAAACTTGTAAAGCATTATCTGATCCGTCTAATATAGACGTTATTGAAATTGACGCTGCATCAAACAACGGTGTTAATGAAATAAGGGATTTGAGAGAAAAAGTTCAATATCCGCCCGTTTCTTGTAAGTATAAAGTTTACATTATTGACGAAGTTCATATGCTTACAGGCGCGGCTTTTAACGCTTTATTAAAAACTTTGGAAGAACCGCCCAAACACGCCGTTTTTATTTTGGCGACTACCGAAGTTCATAAAATTCCTGCGACTATTTTGTCGCGTTGTATGCGTTTCGATTTTAGGTTGATTTCAACGGAAAAGATTGCCGAACTTATTGAAAAAGTTTATGACGAACAAGGAAAATCTTACGAAAAGGAAGCCGTTTACGCAATCGCAAACGCAGGCGAGGGTAGTATAAGAGATGCGCTTTCTATCGCAGATATTGCAATATCGTACGGAAAAGGAACTTTAACTTATGATGAAGTTATGGAAATACTTGGTTCGTCAAACGGCGATTTATTAACGTTATTCGTTAAGAACGTTATAAACGGTAATAGCGGTGGGGTTTTGGAAATAATTGAAAAATTATCGTCACTTGGTAAAAGTATGGGGGTTCTTAATAAGGATTTAACTTCTCTTATAAGAAATTTACTCGTTATAAAAACGTGTTCAAATGCAAATAAAATTCTTGCATTACCGATGGATAAATATCAAGTATTAAAAGATATTGCTGATTTAACGACCGAAGATAGATTGATTAGAATTTTGACTATATTTGCCGATACGGAAAATGCGCTTAAATATTCAAGTCATCCAAGAATAGTTTTTGAAACTTCGGCGATAAAAGCAACTCGCCCTGATTCGGATTATGATTTTGATGCTTTACTTGCGAGAATAAAAGAGCTTGAAACAAAAATAGAAAACGGTAATTTTTCAGTAAACGTTAAAACTACGGTGGCGAATATTCCTACGGAAAGTGTCGTTACGAAAAAAGTTTTGAAAAGCGTAAACGAAGTTGACGTTCAAGAGATAAGGGGTAAATTATTATCAACCTTGCGTGATAAAGGGTATGAAATGCTTTGGAATATCATGCAAACGGTAAAAATTAGGGTTGAAAAAGATTTGGTTATCTTGACGGCAAAAGCAGGTGACGTTGAGATTTTGGAAAAACCTGATAATCGTGAAAGGATTATATCTTCTCTTGACGGTTTTTTGCCGTTTTTACTTAAAATTGAACAATCTGTTGATGAGAAAAATTTGGACAAAATTGATATAGAAACCGAAAAACTAATAAAAAATTTCGGTGCTGAATTTGTAATTGTAAAAGATTAAAGGAGATTTATTATGGCAGGATACAGAGGTGGTTTTGGTGGCTTTGGCGGTGGTAATCAAATGCAAAATTTGATGAAACAGGCTCAAAAGATGCAAGAAAATATGCAAAAAGCGCAAGAAGAACTTGAAGAGATGCAAATAGAAGGTTCGGCAGGTGGTGGACTTGTTAAAGTTGTTATGAATGCAAAAAAGGTGGTAAATAGTGTTACTATAAATCCGGACGTTGTTGATACGGATGACATTACAATGCTTGAAGACCTTTTAGTTGCCGCTCTTAATGACGCTTATGCCAAGGCGGACAAGGCTTATAATGATAAAATGGGCGCATTCGGTGGCTTAGGTTTATAAAATGAAAGTTTACATTGAACCCATAGGAAAACTTATTAACGAGTTTTCTAAATTGCCAGGTGTCGGGGCGAAAACGGCGCAAAGATTTGCGTATAAAGTTGTAAATATGACCGACGAAGAGGCTCGCGCTTTCTCCGAGGCAATTTTAAATGTAAAGCGTAATGTTAAATATTGCAAAATATGTGGTAATTTTTCCGAGGAAGACGTGTGTGATATATGTAAAAACCGTTCCACGGAAACCATTTGTGTTGTTAAAGAGCCAAAAGACGTAATAGCAATTGAAAAATTGAACGAATTTGATGGCGTTTATCACGTTTTGCACGGCACAATTTCGCCATTAGACGGCATAGGTCCTAACGATATAAACATTAAGGGCTTATTATCTAGAATTAGTGGAAACGGTGTTAGGGAAGTTATAATGGCAACAAATCCTGACGTTGAGGGTGAGGCTACTGCTATGTATATTACTAACCTTATTAAACCGTTAGGTATTAAGGTTACAAGAATAGCGCACGGTATTCCTGTTGGTACTGATTTGGAATATGCTGACGAGGTAAGCCTTGCAAGGGCTTTTGTTGATCGTAAAACTCTATAATGAAGGTTGAATATGAAAATTTCAGTTTTAGGCTGTGGTAGATGGGGTTCTTTTATCGGTTGGTATCTTGTAAATAACGGCAACGACGTTGTTCAATGGGGTATAGAAGGGCATCATTCGTACGACGTCCTTAAAAATAATAAAAAAAATGAATACGTAGATCTTGACGAGAGAATTAAACTTACTTCTGATTTGCAATTTGCTATTAACCACGCCGAAGTTATTATTATCTCTATTAGTTCTCAGTCTTTGCGTTCGTTCATGAAAGAAGTTAATAGGTTTGACGTTTCGGATAAAATATTCGTTCTTTGTATGAAAGGTATCGAAGTTGAAACGGGAAAACGTCTTTCTGAAGTTATGATTGAGAGCGGAATAAACCCGAATAAAGTTGCGGTTTGGGTTGGCCCGGGGCATATACAGGCTTTTGTAAAAGGGCAACCAAACTGTATGGTTATTGATTCGTCAAATAAAGATCTCGTTCATTATCTTGCCGATAATTTTAGAAGTAATCTTATTAGGTTTTATTACGGTGATGATATTATAGGCAGTGAAATCGGTGCTGCTGCTAAAAACGTTATGGGTATTGCCGCGGGCATGCTTGATGGTGGTGGTTATACCACGCTTAAGGGTCCGCTTATGGCTCGTGGGGCTAGGGAAGTTGCAAGATTGATTAAAGCAATGGGTGGTAACGAATTGTCGGCTTACGGACTTTGCCATTTGGGCGATTATGAAACGACGTTGTTTTCGGATTATTCAAATAATCGTAAGTTTGGTGAATCGTACGTAAAAGGCGGTAAGTTTACTAAACTTGCAGAAGGCGTTTCAACGTCTCAGGCTATGAAATTTTTAGGCGAAAAGTATAACGTTGATTTGCCTATAACGAACGCTGTATGGTCGATTTTATATGAAAATAAAGATCCCATGCAAGAGTTTTTGAAAGTTTTTTCAAGAAGTACAAGAAAAGAATTTTAATATTAAAGCGTTTCCTAAAAAGGAAACGCTTTTTTAGTAGTTTTCGATAATATCTTTTGCAAACTTTTTGATTTTGTTTTTTAAATCTACGGGTTCAACAACTTTTATACCTACACCGAAACTAATGATTTTAGAGAGAAGACCATCGTCGTTGGGAAGTTTTGCCCTTGCAATAAACGTTCCGTTTTCTTCTTTAACGTTTTCAATTCCTAACCATTCTTCAACGTCCGATAAATATTTTTTGTCTATCTCGAAAACCACGTCTATTGTATCTACACTTTCATACCAAACGTCGAATGGTAAATCTTTAATATCTTTTCTGGAAAACTTTGTATTAAGTATATTTGCTTGCTCAATTCTGCCTATTTTAAAAAATCTAAAATCATTTCGTGTGTTGCAATATGCGTAAACGTACCAAAGCCCTTGCTTAAATACTATAACGTGTGGGTCGATCGTTCTTTCACTTATCGTGCCGTTTCTATCGTGGTATCTAATGAACATCTGTGTATTGTTTTCGATACATTGTTGAACGATTTTCATTTTTGCTTTGTAACCTATGGTATCGCCCCAAGGACCTGCATCTATAATAAGATTGCCACTTCTAATATCAAAACCCGAATATTCGTTTTTAATGTTAGCCTTTAATTTCGTGATGGCGTTTTCAAGTAATTTGTCGGGTAGATTATTGTTAAAAGACGTTAATACTTTTATGACTTGATCGTATTCTTTTACGCTTAAAAAAGTTGATGCAAGCCTATAAGAGTCGACAATGGCAATTCCACCACCGTTTCCTTTTATTGTGTAAATAGGAACGCCTGCATATTCGATTTGTTCTATGTATCTATAAATACTTCTTTTGCTTACTTCATATTTGTTTGCAAGATACGCCGCCGAAACGCATTTTTTCGACAATAATTCAAATAAAATTCCTAACATGATTTCATATTTCATAATATTTAATCTCCTTAACACATATTTTAGAGTATGAAAATAAAACTGTCAAGTGATTTGAAAAATATTTCAAATATGACAACCGTTTGTCTTAAACTTTTAGTATTATATGGGTGTAAAGGAGATGATAGCATGTTTGAAAAATTTATTCAGTTGTTTTTCACTAAAAAGAAAGTAGAAAAAAGAAATATAACATATATGGGCGTAGAAAGAGAAATGGCAAAAGACGTGTTGTGTGAAAATATAAAAAAAGAAAAGCACGTTGAAACGTGCCTATCTAATTATTTTATGAGTTTGAAGGGCTTAAACGTTAAAAACAGGGGCTATGTCGAATATGTTAATGACGAATGTAATCGGCTAAAATTCTTGAAATCTGCCGACTCTTATCGCAAATAGGGTGTTTTTCAAAATTCTTTTCTATGTTAAACCTATTTGCATAACACGACGTTATGGTTAGGTATAAAGATTCTTTTGTTAAAACGTTTTGCGGCAAGACGGTTATTAAACCAAGTTTTTGAAAATATTCGGCGTTTAATACCTGATCGCCCCTTGAAATTCCTTTGGGTAATGGAATTACAACACAAGGTATTTTAAGGCTTAGAAGTTCAAATAGGGCGTTAGAACCTGCTCTTGTAATGCATACTGATGCTACTGAGAATGCGGTTTCGATATTGTCTAAATATTCCGTTTGATAATAACCTGTTTTAGTTATTTCCTTAACAATATTTCCTTTTCCACAAATATGAATAACGTTGAATTTGGGAAGTAAATCGTCAAGGCTTTCCCTTAAAACTTTATTTATTGCTGTTGCCCCTTGGCTTCCGCCCGTAACTAAAATTACGGGTTTATTGTTTTTAAATCCGTATAACGCTAAATTTTTATTTTTATTGTTTTTTGATAGATTATTCCTTATGGGTGCCCCCACGTATTCTCCATTTTTAAGCGTTTTTGCAGTTTCTGAAAAGGAAGTTAAAACTTTTTTACAATATTTTGCCGTAATTTTGTTCGCTAAGCCTACTGTGTAATCGCTTTCGTGTGCTATTACGGGTATGTTTCTTTTTTTTGCTGCAATTACCGTGGGGACTGACACGTAACCGCCTTTTGAAAATATTACGTCTGGTTTGAGTTTGTCTAAAATTTTCCCCGCGCTATTTATTCCAGATAAAAGTGTAAATGGTATTTTTAAATTCTTCGTTGTGAACTTTCTATTGAATTTTGCACAGGGGACGGAAAAATATGGGATACCATTTTTTTCTATAATGTTTCTTTCAATTCCATTTTCACTACCTATATAATATATTTTGTCAAAATCGTTTTTAATATAGGGGAGAACTGCTAAGTGAGGTGTGCAATGACCAGCCGTGCCACCACCTGTTAAAATTATTGTTGCCATACATTATATATATGCTCTCAAAACAAATAAGTTATACATTATATAATTATATAAATAAAAAAGAGCGACGATTTTTCGTCGCTCTTTTTGAATAAACTAATTATTCATTATCATTTTTTTCTTCTTCGCCGAAGTCTTGAACGTCGCCGTATACGTAATCGTCGGGAGTTTCCGTTTCTTCGTTCGGTTGTTCTTCTACAACTTCTTCTGCGGGGGTAACGGGTTCTTCAACTTCTTCTTCGTAATCGTCGAATTCTTGTTTCTTGGGCTTAGAAGATTTGTTTTTCTTGTTATATCTACTTTTTACGTTGTAATGAGATTTTGCATCTTTTTCGTTACGTTTATGTCTACGTTTAATATTCTTAACGAACAACATGATTATTGCAAGAACAAGTACTGCGCCTAAAAGGATAGATGAGAAAGATAACCAGAAAGTGGAAGGATCGGTTTCTGCCGTGCAACCACCGTTAGCACTTTCTTCATCTTCGGTTTCGTTTGCATAAGGATCTACTGCTACGGGATCAATTGTGTTGTATACCGCATAAGCGAAGTTTTCACCTTTTACCCAAACGTATTTAGCGTCGTAAGAAACTTTCGTATCTACACTGGATTGTTCGTTATTAAACTTTTCTTCAATAGCGTCAAGTTCTCTTTGATGCATATAGCTTTCAGTAACTTCGTCACGTAAACCAGCAAGAACGCCTGTTGTGTACATATCGATCCAAGTCGAGGGTTCGGTAAATGCACCAGAAGTAGTGATGGCGGGGGAGTCAAAGAATACGAAACCTTGTGAATTTGTTGCGCCGTCTCTTGAACCGTTCCACATTTCAATTCTGAAAGTTTTTGCAGTTGCGCCGGTAGCAACGTAGAAGGTAACTTCGCACCAACCATCGCTATCTAACATATCTTTATTTATTGCGAAATAAAGTTTCTTGTTTTCTACTTTTGTGTTGGTGGTTTTGTAATCGTAGCCATCAGTATTAACTGTGAAGTTATCTAAAGCAAGAACGTCTTTGTTTTCGCCCGTAGTATTTACAAGATAAACGTAACCAACTGCATCGCCAACTACTCTAACTTTAACGGAAATTTTAGCGTAAGAGTTTGCTGAGATAGTGTTGGAATTTCCGAAATAACCGTAAGATGATGCATTTTTATTATATATCATCAAAGGTTGGATAGGATCTTCGCCGTTATAAGCAAGCGCGTTGGTAATATCGTTTGCTTGTAAATCGGGGGTAGTAGTAGTGTTATTTTTGAGATAAAAATCGGAATATGAGGATAAATATTTAGTGTTTATAAGTCCTGCAAATCCGTTGTCATCACCACGAAAACCCGTTCTTTCGTTAACTACGAAGTTGTTGCTTTCTTTTTTAATATATTGACTGTCTGCATCAACACCTTTGTAATTTTTAACGTTTGCAGTAGTTTCTTTTATGGCGTTAAGATCGGTAGAGGAAACGTTAAAGGTAAAGGTGGGGTCTTTGTCTTCTTCTGGAACTTGGGTGTCTGTACCTAAGAGGGAAATAGTTTTGTTTGCAGTTGCCGAGAACAAAGAATAATAATCATAGTTATCAGTTTCAGCCATAAACGGATCGTTGTTAACGTGTTCATAAATTGAACCGCTTGTTTGATAGAAATCCTTAATTATAACAGAACCGCTACTAAAATCGTCTGCGTTCTTTAAATCTTTAATTGCAGAAGGTCCGATAACGAGTTTGAGCGAATATTGTTTGTCAGAATCAAATTCATTTTTAACAATGAAAGTACAAAGCGTGTCTTCGCCAACCGTAGCATAGTTGCCTATTAAGGTAACGTTGCTTGATGGTTTTTCTACGTCATATGCATAAACGGTAATGCCGTTTTTGTCAAATTTGCCGAGATTGTTTTCAATCTTGAACGAATAATAAACGTAACTTTCAGCAGGCAAAGTAATATTTGATGAAGAAAGGGTTACGCTTGCATTTAAAACGTTTTCAACTTTCAAGTTGTTACCGTCAGGGGTTGAAGTACCTTTATTTGAATTAGCCGCACCTAGAATCGTTGCGCTAGTTATTCCGTTAGTTGTTTCGGTGAATTCGTGTGTGTTGAATAAATTGTTTACGTCGGTATTGGTGATATAAGCTGACGTGTGTAAATTTAAAGCATCGGCAAGTTTCATGTTGTATACGTACTCTTGCGCGGTTGCCTTAAAATAATTTTTGTTTTCGGTTGATCTTTCGTAATTAAATACAGTTTCGTTTGCTGAAACAGGAATAGCAGTTTCAGCAATCTTTTCGATTGAAATTTCGTCGAATAAAACGGTACCTTCGGTATAGTCTATTGCATACTTCGACGAGCCATTACCAAAGCCCAAGCCTAAAACGAGTTGAATGGAGCAATCTTTGTCAGCGTCGGTCTTTACGTATATACTGTATTCTTTCCATGTTCCTTGAGTATCAATGCCGTAAATACCAAAGGGGGCTTGCGCCGTACCGTTAAAGTTGTTGATTAAACGAATATTAGCGCCACCTTTACCAGATTCCATGTAATCAAGATTGTAAGTGTTTACCCAAACGTTAATTTTGTAAACACTATTTTTTTCGAGATTTACAGTAGAAGAAGACGTTACCTTTTGCGCACTACCGTATTTTGCATCGCTAACATAGTTGTTGAGCATGTAAAGTTTTTTACTTGTGCTAACAGGGGCTACGGGCGCTTTCATTTTTCCGTCAGTGTCGTTTGTAAGGAAATCTGCAAACGCATCTTTTACTTTTTCTTTTACTTCGTCGGAAGAAAGTGTGCTATCTGCTGCTTTAATATCATTTTCTTCTTTTTCTGAATCAAACCCAAAATTGTCTTCTACATAAGACAAAAAGGCACTATTATCATAAAGATTTTTAAGAACCTCTTTCCATGCTTCAATACTTACGATACCTGATTTTGTGCTTACGGATCTAGCGGAATTATCAACTGATTTCGACCATCCAGAAGGGGATGTTTGGGGATAATCGTCTAAATCTAAATCAACCGAGCCAAATTCAAACGTGGAGTTGGTAATATCTCCGATATCTGTTTCGGTCTTGGTGTAAGTCGTTTCGTCGTCTTTGTCGGTAGTGTTGTTACCACAGGCAACGAAGAAAAACATGGAAAAACAAAGCAGACATATTGCTGCAAGAATCCATAACGACTTATTTTTGAGTTTGTTGTTAGTGTTGTTTCTAGCCATAAATTCACCTATACTAAAAAATCGTCTATTGTGTGTTTTTGAATAAACTTTCTATTTAAAAACACATTGTGTTTATTATATAGTATTTTTCATTAAAAATCAACTGTAAAACAAATATTTGGTTAAAATATTATAAAATTTTCTTATTATAATTTTAAAAAGAAACAAACTAAGTCTATGAAGAAAGTTAAATAT
>CASDPM010000053.1 GCA_949282465.1 uncultured Bacillota bacterium | reverse complement strand
TTCTTCTTTATAAGTGCACCAACACCTTTAAGACCGTTGATTTTATGAGCGCTTATTGAATATAAATCCACATCTTGTGATAGCCTATAAGGGATTTTACCGTAAGCCTGAACGCCGTCAGCGTGAAATATTATATTTTTGTTTATACTTTTTATGGTTCTTGCAATAAGGTTTATATCGTTTATTCCGCCCGTTTCATTATTAACGTGAACTATAGAAACGAAACTAACCTTATTGTTTTTTACAAAATCATAAAGTTTTTCAGTATCAACAGTTCCATCGGGGTTTAACGAGACAAACTCAACGTTCAAACCGCGATTTTTTTGTTCTAAAAAACTTTTATAAACGGCAGAATGCTCACCCTTATCGGTAACAATTAAACCACGTTTAATAGAAAAAACTGCAAGATTATCGCTTTCCGTACCACCCGAAGTAAAGCATAATTCAAAATTAACCGCACCTAAATTGCGTAAAATACTTTCTTTTGCTTTTTTGATTTCTTTCGCACAATTTAACCCGCCAAAATACAATGTGGACGGGTTAAAAAAACAAGTCGTATTGAATTGTTCAGCCTGTTCAAGCGCCGTTTTTGACGGTCTTGTAGTTGCTGCATTATCAAAATAAATCATTTAAAATCCTTTTCAATCACTAATTTATTAGCGAATTTCAAAATATTAACTATAAACAATTCCGTACATTCTAAAATAAGAAGTTTTTTATTATCTTCATGATTGACGACAATATAATAAAAATCTTTACCTTCACTTGGTTCAACGTTAGAAGTTAAAATTTCCTTCTTTATGCCTGGCATTTTTTCATAATTATTATACGTGTCACTACCGTATTTACCTATTCTTTCGATAGCGTCGTATTCGAATTTAATAACAAATTTACGCTTAACGTTTTTTATCACCTTTGAAATCCTGACTGATCCCGATACAAACGTATAATCGTAATCAACGTAAAGTTTGTTTTTAAGTTTACCAAGAAAAAAACCCGAAAAGAACAACAACAAAAAAGGAACTATCAAGTAAAGAATATTAAAAATAATAAAAAGCGCCCCCGAATTTTCCTGAAATGATTTAATTATGGCAGGAAGTTGGTCAATAGTCAAAAATAAATATATTACGGATATAACGTAAAATATTATAGAAATAACCTTGCAAATGGTATATTTTCGTGACGCTGATTTTTCTTTTTGAATTTTAGAAGATTCTTCGTAAAAAATTTCTCTCATTGCATACCCCAAATTAACAGTTAATTTATTCTAACACATAAAAACATAAAAGACAATTATTTTAATCTTATTATCGTTACACCGTTTTCACCTTCGCCGTATTTCCCACGACGATATTCTAAAACGTTTTTGTCGGTTTTAAGATAATTTCTTATCTCTTTAAGCAAAATTCCTTCGCCAACACCGTGAATAACTTTAATTTCTTCAAGATTATTTATTATGGCTTGATCAATAAAAGTTATCAATTCATCAATTGCTTCCGAAGATGTTTTACCTATAACGTTTAATTCTCGTTTAGGTAAACTTGGTGTTGTTGAACTTTTAGAAAGTTCAACCTTATTATTCTTTTTCTCTTGTTTTTCAGGATTGAAAAGGTCGAAAAGTTTTACCACAGTCTTAATATTGCCTATTAAAACTTCCGCTTCTTTTTTGTTTTTTCTAATAGAAGAAACAACGGCGTAAGCACCTAATGATTTTACGTAAACCCTACATCCTACTTTCAAATTCTCGTCGGCTTTTATAAGTTCGATAGGTCCGGAATCTACTTCAGCGCTTAAATATCGACTATTTTTAAGTCGGTTGCGAAGTTCGCCCGCCCTAAAAATTTCTTTACTTTCTAAACCAACTCTTTTTAATATTGATTTTAATTCGTCAATAATCTCTTCCGCTTCGGCGAGTTTATCAGCAACAATTCTTTTTGTTTCTTGTTTTGCCGTATTATAGATTTTTTCTCGTTCTTTCTCTATTTTAATTCTTTCTTCTTCTATTTTTTTAAGTTCAGATTGCTTTTCCGCCTTAATCTTTTCAAGTTCAGCAGTAGCACGCTCCGCTTCTCGCCTACTTTCTTCTGCTTTTTTTAATACGTTTTCAAAACTAATTTTATCATTTGATAGATAAGAATTTGCTTTAACGATAATAGACTCGTCAATTCCTAAGGTTTTTGCAATATCAATAGCGTTAGAACTGCCCGGTATCCCTATATTTAATTTATACATAGGGCTTAAAGTTTTCGCATCAAATTCCATTGATGCATTTTCTATCGCCTTATTTTCAACGGCAAATTCTTTTAATCTTGAATAGTGTGTAGTTATAATGCCAAAACAATTAAGTTCTAATAGTCGTTCGATAATCGCTAGCGCAAGCGCACTACCTTCTTCGGGATCGGTTCCTGCACCGATTTCATCAAGCAATACGAGGCTTTTATTATCTACGTTATTAAGAATATTTATAATATTTTTTATATGCGAAGAAAAGGTTGACAAACTTTGTTCTATACTTTGTTCGTCCCCTATATCGCAATAAACACCATTAAACACCGAAACTTCCGATTCGTCAGATGCGGGAATATATAATCCACTCATTGCCATAAGCGATATCAATCCCGTAAGTTTTAACGTAACCGTTTTACCACCGGTATTAGGCCCTGTAACAAGTAAAAAATTAAAGTTTTTACCTAGTTCAATTGATACGGGAACTACGGCATCAACGTCAATAAGTGGATGACGCCCACGCTTAATGTTCATTATACCTTTATCGTTAAGGATAGGAAAGGTACACTTGCCGTTAAACGAATAATAAGCACGTGCGAAACAAACGTCTATTTCGCTAATGTTTTGAGCATTATATCTCAATGCTTGCGACATACCTGCCACCCTTGACGATAATTCCGCCAAAATTCTATGAATTTCGTTTGCCTCGTCAAGCATAGCGCTTTTTAAATCGTTATTGAGTTCCATAACGTGTTCAGGCTCAATAAATACGGTAGCACCCGAAGACGATTGATCGTGTATAAACCCTTTTACAAAACTTCTATATTCACTTTTTACCGGAATAACGTATCTATCACGACGCATAGTAACAACGCCGTCTTGTAGATATTTACTCATATTTCCGCGCATATACGAGTTAAGTTGTTCACGAATACGAGCGTTAATATTTCTAATACTTTTTCTTATAGCGTATAATTTTGGCGAGGCATTATCACTTATCTCGTCGTCGGAAATAATTTTAGATGATATTTCCTTTTCAAAATCTTGGTTAACGTATAATCTTTCAGCAATTTCGGAAAGTAAACAAATTTTCTCGTCGTTTACAGTTAAAATTCCCGTTCTTAAAAGTCTAGCGCTTTTTAAGTTAGATGCGACTTTTAAAAGTTCTCCGTTGATTAACGTTCCACCCTTGTCTACACGTTGCAACTCTTCGCTAATATCGTCAAAAAAATAGATACCCGAAACGTTGTGATTATATAAAAGACTATACGCCTCGTTTGTTTGTTTAAGCAAAAACTCCGCTTCCGACAAGTCGGAAACGGGCATAAAAGACGTAAGATAATCTTTCGATGCTTGCAAAACGGCAAAACTGCTTACTTTTTGCATTATCTTATCGTATTCAATTGCTTTTAATGTTTTTGCTGAAATCATATTTTATCTTAATTCTGCGTTAAAGTTTTCTTTTAATCTCTTCAATATTTTCTTAATTGCACCGTCAATTTCTTCAACGTTAAGAGTGCGATCAAGAGCCACGAATAACAGGTTAAACGCCATACTCTTTTTGCCTTCGCCAACTTGATCTCCTTTATAAATGTCAAAGAGTTTTAGGCTTTCCAAGTTCCTACCTGCTGATTGCTTAATAACGTCCATAATGTCGCCACAAGAAACGCTATCATCAACAATAATGGCAATATCACGCTCAACGGACGGGAACTTAGATATGGGTTTAAATACGATTTTAGACTTAAAATAATTAGTTAATATGTCGTAGTAAATTTCCCCCGTAAAAACAGGTTTATCGATATCGAGCTTACTACAAAGTACGGGATGCAATTGTCCAAAATACCCAACGACCTTACCGTCAATCACAACGTTTGCTGAACGTGTAGGATGCAAACTCTTTAATTCACTAGGCACGTATGAAACTTTAACACCATGGCAAAAATTACTTAAAATACCTTCTACAACACCTTTTGCCGTGAAAAAGTCTTCATTTTCACCAAAAAGCGCAAACGACAACACGCTAGTTTCGTTTGGCAATTTTTCCAAAGGTAATTTTTCAGCATTATACACCTTTGCTAGTTCAAAAAGTCTACCGTCAAAATTCTTTCTATTTAGGTTGTTGCATACTGCCCTAACGATAGACGGCAAAAGCGAAGTTCTCATAACAGACATATCTTCGCCGATAGGATTTAAGATTTTAATAAGTGTTTGTTCGTTTTTCTCTAAACCAAATAAATCGTATTCTTTTTCAGAAACAAAAGAATAGGTGATTATTTCATTAAACCCAAAACCCACAAGAAGATTTTTTAAATTTTCTATTTTATCTTGTTCGGGCGTTCTTCCGCCGTTGGTTATGGAAGAAGTTTTTAAAAGTGTAGGCACTATATGGTCGTAACCATATTCCCTAATAATTTCTTCGGCAATATCGGGATAACTTTCTATATCTTCACGATATAGTGGAACTGTAACGCTTAATTTTACGCCGTCAGTTTCAACCTTAAAATTCAATCTTTCAAGAATACTTTTAATTTCTTGTACGGGAACTGATATGCCAAGTACGTTATTTACTTTTTCTACAGTTGTGTTAATAACTTTTTCTTCAAGGGAAACTGCACACAAATCGTAATTATCTTGTGCAATTTTACCACAATCTAATTTAGAGACAAGATGCAAAGCGCGTTTCATACCGATTTCAGCGGTATATGCGTCAACACCCTTTTCGTATCTTGACGACGCCTCGGTACGTTGTCCAAGCGTTCTAGATGTCTTTCGTATATTATCTCTCGCAAATTTTGCGGATTCAAATAAAATTTCAGTCGTAGTAGATTTTATTTCACTATTTAACCCACCCATAACACCGGCAAGAGCAACGGGTTTTTCACTATCACAAATAACAAGGTTATCACTAGTTAAAGCAAATTCCTTTTCATCAAGCGTAACGATTTTTTCTCCGTCATTTGCGCGACGAACAATAATTTCATTTCCACTTAAATCGTTTAAATCAAAAGCATGCATGGGTTGACCTATTTCAAGCAATATAAAGTTTGTAATATCAACTATATTATTGATTGCACGTATACCCATGCTAGCAAGTCTTCTTTTAAGCCATAATGGTGATTCGCCGAGTTTTACGTCTTTAACATAGTGTGAAATATATCTAGGACATAAATCATTAGCCAAATCAGAAACTTTTACCTTTTCAACGGTAGAAAAATCACAAGTATTAAAACTCAAATCAGGTTCTTTAAGTGGCTTATTAAGAACGGCGGCAACTTCACGCGCTATACCCAAAATTGATTGACAATCAGGACGATTTGCGGTTACGTTTATGTCAAACATAACGTCTTCTAAATCAAGAATTTTCTTAACGTCAACACCCAAAGGGTAATCTTCTTTAAAAATCAAGATACCGTGGACTGATGCCCCGTCGTACCAGTCGTCAGTTATTCCAAGTTCTTCACCGCTACAAAACATACCATAAGACGGTAATCCACGCAAATTACCCGTTTTAATTTTATCACCGCTTGCAAGTGTAGACCCGTCTAATGCAACGGGAACGATTGCACCGACAAAAATATTAGTTGCCGCGGTGATAATTTGAAGTTTACCGTACTCACCTGCATCAACTTGCGTAACCGAAAGTTTATCAGCATTAGGATGTTTGTCAATTTCAAGAATTTTACAAGTTACAATTCTATCAATATTTTTAGCAACGTAAATCATTTCTTCGACTTCAAAGCCACAAGAAAATAATTTATCTTTTAATTCTTCAGGACTGCAATCTATATCGACATAATCTTTTAACCAAGAAAGTGGTGCTTTCATATTTTTATCTCCTATTAAACTGTTTTAAGAATTTAACGTTACTTTCAAAGAAAGTACGTATATCGGAAATACCGTATTTAATCATAGTAATTCTTTCAATACCCAAACCGAAAGCAAGCCCCGAATAAACGTCGGAATCAATGCCACTCATTTCCAAAACCTTCTTATTAACGACACCTGCGCCAAGAATTTCAATCCAACCTGTTCCCTTGCAAAGGCTACAACCTTTACCATGACATTTGCAACAGGTAACGTCAACTTCTACGCTAGGTTCAGTAAAAGGAAAATATGAAGGACGGAAACGCGTCTTTGTTTCGTCATCAAACATAATCCTTACGAATTCATCTAAAAGTCCTTTTAAGTCGCAAAGTGAAACACCTTTATCAACTACTAGTCCTTCAATTTGATGGAACATTGGCGAGTGAGAAGCATCGTCATCTGCCCTATAAACTCTACCAGGACTAAGAATTTTAATGGGCGGTTTTTTATTTTCCATAGTTCTAACCTGTCCGGGTGAAGTGTGCGGACGAAGTAAAATATTATCAGTAAAATAAAACGTATCTTGCATATCGCGCGCAGGGTGATCTTTGGGAATATTCAACGCTTGGAAACAATAATAGTCGTTATCAATTTCAGGCCCCTCAAAAATTTCAAAACCCATACCGCAAAACGCTTCTAAAATTTGATTTTTAACAATATTTAAGGGGTGTAAACTACCTGATGGTTGCTCTTTCCCTGGTAATGTTATATCAATTTTTTCTTTTTCAAATTTTTCTGCGATTTCTTTTTCTTTAATAAGGATTTCTTTTTCATCAAAATAAGCGCTTATTTCAACCTTTAAATCGTTAATCATTTTACCAAAAGAAGAACGTTCTTCGGCGGGGACGTCTTTAAGCCCACGAAGTAGCGCCGTAACTTCACCATTTTTACCCAAATACTTTGATTTTAGTTCAAAAAGGGCACGACTTGACGTTACGTCACAAAGTTCTTGTTTTGCTCTCTGTCTTAATTCTTCAAACTTTTCTTGCATAATTCCTCCTAAAATAAAAAAGACAACCCTATAATAGGGTGTCTTTTTAACACGGTACCACCTAATTCGTTTAATAAATAAACCTTTATATTCTTTAACGGGAATCAACCGACGTTTCCTACTAGAAAAACCTTTCAGAACGCAACTCCGAAGTGAATAGCGAGCAATCCGAATAAAAACCTTACAGCAAAATGGTTTTCTCTCTGTAAACGAATAACAGCACGCCTATCTTCATCAATGTCTTTATTATACTGTAAGATTATAATATTTTTTTATTTATTTGTCAAGGAATTACCCAAATATTTAAGCCTTTAAGCGAATAAGTTTCCATTAAGATATA
>CASDPM010000052.1 GCA_949282465.1 uncultured Bacillota bacterium | reverse complement strand
CAATGAATTGACCGTCGCATAAAGACCATTTTTTATTTTTTCAATACGCCCGTTTTCCGTTAACGCCTTTAATCTAACTTGCATACTTCTTTCATTTGTAAAGTTGTCTAAGATTTCTTGCGTGCGAAATAGGGCTTGACTCAAATAAAAATCTTCCATTACTATAATTTCCTTATCTTATTATACTTATTTTACTCAAATTGCGAAAAAATGTCAACGGTTTTTGCGTAATTTAAGTAATTTTTGTAATATGTGTAATAAAATCTTTGATTTTTACCATTTTAACGCAAAACACTTCATTTATTGAGGGTTTTGTGCGTGTTTAGTTAAAAAAGTCGATGGTAAAAACCACCGACTTTACTATATATCGTTATTCAAAATCAACATCTTCTGATAAGAAAATTTCATTGTTAAGAAATTCAATTATCGACATATCAAAACCTCTTGCTAACATATAAATCGTGCTAAGAGTTACGGTTTTGTTTCGTCCATTCATAATACACGCCATACTTCCGTGTAATATACCCGACTTTTGTTCTAATCTGTATTGAGTCATCCCCTTTTCTTTTAATAATTGGTTTATTCTTTTAGCTGTTGCTTCACATACGTTCATGCGTCATTCCTCCTACGCAGTTATATCTACATATAAGTTTAACAGTTTACGTTTCTAAATATACGTAGCTAAACCTACGTAAACGCTTGCTATTTTTCTAAATGTTTTGATATAATATGTAGGTAAATCTACGCAAAGAGGAAGCTATGATAATTACCTTTTTTGGACATTCTAACTGTTTGTTTAACGACGACATAAAGATACAACTTAAAAATATTCTTCTAGACGAGATAATAAAAAATCCCACCTGTAAATTTTACTTAGGTGGGTATGGTGATTTTGATGGCTTGTGCTTGCGCACGTTAAAAGATTTGAAAAATGATTTTCCAGATATTGAACTTATATTTATCACGCCTTATCTTGATAAGAATTATTCTAAATTAGAGTTTGCTAAAAATCATTATGACGACGTTATCTTCCCTCCTATTGAAAGTGTTCCACGTAAGTTTGCAATCTTAAAAAGAAATGAGTGGATGGTTGAAGAAGCCGATTTAGTTATTGCCTACGTTAAATATTCTTGGGGTGGAGCTGCTAAAGCTTTAGAATATGCCAAACGGAAAAAGAAACGTATTATAAACATTGCAAAATAAACATATAAAAAGCCGTTTTGAATTTTTGTTTTAAAACGGCTTTTATTATACAGAAAGTTTCTCGTAAATATTATTGGTTTTTACGAGAAACTTATTTTTTATAGGCTTTTACTCTTCGTCGCTATCCAAGATTTTATCTTCTTCGAGTTTTAAGGATTTGAGCCACTCTTCCTTTTTACGTTGGATTACTTGATAGTTTATACTTCCACGCGGACAACACGATAATAGAAAGTTAAAATCTTTTAGCTTGTTACGAATTTTATCGTTTGGATCGCAGGCGACAATCTTCGGTTTTCGATAGGCATTATATAAAGTTATAAAGCATTTCCAACTATATGCCCTTAAATTTTGTTTTGCGGCACGTTTGCAATACCTACGCCAACAGAGCCTGATTGAAGAACGATGCTTTACCATTTGAAACTCCTCCCACTTAAAATCGGGAATTAGATAACCCTCCCCTGCTTTCGCTCTTTCGGGAAACAATAAGGAAGCAATTTCGTCTTCGCTCATATCATTCAGCACGTAAACTTCAATTCCTAACGCCTTTATTCTTTTTAGAACAGTCCATACAGTCGTGCGAGAGCAACTGCATAACGTTGCAATTTGGCTGTTATTGTTGCCTTTTTGGTAATATTCAATGATTAATTTATATTTTGACATAATTTTCTCCTTTTTATCGCCCTTTTTTACCCATAGCGGTAGATACAGAAAAGTGTTCAATTTGAGGAACCACCCCGTTTTT
>CASDPM010000051.1 GCA_949282465.1 uncultured Bacillota bacterium | reverse complement strand
TAAAGGTTATGACGAAGACGGAATCTATCAAACGTTTTTTTCAGAGAGTCGGGGGCGGTGTAATCCCGATAAAAGCAGATGGAATTCTTATCACTTCCGAGCCGAAAGTCCCAAAGGTTATTCCCGAGTAGGCGCTTTCCGTGATGGCTACGTTAACGCATAGGAGTTGATGGACTCTGAAAGTGGCAGTATAAACTGCAATTTGAGTGGTACCGCGAGTATTTATTACCCGTCTCAAAGAAAACTTTGAGACGGGTTATTTTTTAACTGCTTTATAAAACAATATTGATAAAAATAAATTATTTTATATAAAATTTTTAAGGAGGTGGCAACCATGAACACCAACAACACTTTAAATAAGTTATCGGAGATCGCAACAAGAATTAAGTAGTTGCGTGAAATTATGGGCTTTTCCGTATCTGAAATGGCTGAAAAAACCGACGTAGACGAGAAACAATATTTGTCTTACGAGAGCGGAAAGGTAGATATTCCTTTTTCTTTCATACATAAATGCGCTTTGGCGCTCAAAGTAGAAATGACTGACCTTTTAGAAGGTAGTTCGGCAAAACTTTCCACTTACACGGTAACAAGAAAAGGTCAAGGTCAAGAAACCGCAAAAGAAGACGGTATTGATATTTCTAACCTTGCACCTAAATTTAAGGATAAACTTGCCGAACCTTATTACGTAAAATATGAATATTCGGCGTCGCAACAAAATAAGCCTATTCAATTAACTACACACTCTGGTCAAGAATTCGACCTTGTTTTGAGTGGTAAACTCAAAGTTCAAGTAGGTAACCATACCGAAGTTTTAGGCGAAGGCGACAGTATATATTATAACTCTTCTATTCCGCATGGTATGATTGCGGTAGACGGTAAAGACTGTGTGTTCTGCGCAGTAGTTATGTCTGGCGACGATACCGAAGAACCCGTCGTTAGAAAAAGCGTTATGGCGGCAAAGAAAAGCGAAAAACTCGTTTGTGAAAAATTCGTTGAACCTACTGAAAACGATCACGGCGAACTTTTAAGTATTAAGTTTAAGAATACCGACAAATTTAACTTCGGTTTTGATATCGTCGACAAAATTGCCGATAAGTACCCCGAAAAACTTGCCATGCTTCATCTTGACAAGTTTAAGACCGAACGCCGTTTTACTTTTAAGGATATAAAGCGTGCGTCTAATCAAGTGGCAAACTATTTCACGTCGTTAGGAATAAAGCGTGGCGATAAAGTTATGCTTGTATTAAAACGTCATTATCAGTTTTGGTTCTGCATGGTTGCACTACATAAACTCGGTGCAGTAGCAATTCCTGCGACAAACCAACTTAAAGAACACGATTTTGAATATAGATATAATTCGGCAGGGGTAAAAGCAATCGTATGTACTGCCGACGGCGATACCTATCAATTCGCTCAAAGCGCTGCAAGTAAATGCCCACAAGTTGAAAAACTCGTTATGGTTGGTGGCGCTAAGGAAGGTTGGCACGACTTTGATAAAGAATATCCTTTATTCTCGGGTAAATTTGAACGCCCTGAAAACGCTTCTTGTGGGGACGAAACCGCACTTATGTTCTTTACTTCAGGCACAACGGGTAACCCCAAAATGGCGGCTCATAAACACACCTATGCCTTAGGTCATTTCGTAACTGCTAAATACTGGCATTGTTGCGAAAGAGACGGTTTGCACCTTACCATATCGGATACGGGTTGGGGTAAATCGGTTTGGGGTAAACTTTACGGACAATGGCTTTGTGAAGGTGCAGTTTTCGTATACGACTTTGATAGGTTTGATGAAAACGATATACTTCCTATGTTTGCAGAATATAACATCACTACTTTCTGCGCTCCACCCACAATGCTCCGTATGCTTATACGTGGCAACCTTTCTAAATTTGATTTGTCGTCAATCCACCACATGACGACTGCGGGCGAAGCGCTTAACCCCGAAGTATTCAATCAGTTTAAGGCTGCAACCGGTCTTGAAATCATGGAAGGTTTTGGTCAAACGGAAACAACGCTTGCAATCGCAAACCTTTACGGCACTACTCCGAAAATCGGTGCAATGGGTAAGGCAAATCCGCAGTACGACGTAGATATAGTTGATGCCGACGGCAATAGAGTTGCACCTGGTGAAGTAGGTGAAATCGTTATCCATACCGATAAGGAAGTTCCTTGTGGATTGTTTAAGGAATATTATCTTGACGACGTAAAGACTACCGACGCATGGCACGACGGACTTTATCATACGGGCGATACCGCATGGCGTGACGAAGACGGCTATTTCTGGTACGTTGGTAGGGTAGACGACGTTATTAAGTCTTCTGGTTACCGTATAGGGCCGTTTGAAATAGAAAGTGTTATCATGGAACTTCCGTACGTTTTGGAATGCGGTGTTTCCGCCGTTCCCGACGAAGTCCGTGGTCAAGTTGTTAAAGCAAGTATAGTTTTAACCAAAGGAACGGTACCTAGCGAGGAATTAAAGAAAGAAATTCAAAAATACGTTAAGGACCATACCGCACCTTATAAATACCCGAGGGTGGTTGTGTTCCGTGATGAACTTCCCAAGACGATAAGTGGTAAAATCCAAAGGAATAAACTTTAAGAGTTTAGAATAAACAAAAAGGCAGGCTATCAAGCCTGCCTTTGATTTTTATTTTTTTATAAAACTTCAACGCCCGTAGGGGAAAACATGAAAATATTTTTTTCCATTTCATAAACGCCACCGTCTAAAGCGTATATAGCGCCCGAAAGCATATCGAGAACACGAATAGCCGTTTCGGTTTTTAACTCGGTCAAATGAACGATTGCCGTTTTACCTGCCTTAATGGCGTCGATAATTTTTTCTACGTCGTCGTAACTCGTTGGGCTAAACACCGCAACGGGACCTTTTTTATTTAAATCGGTTTTGGGTTCGTCGACAAAAATTTCCCTACCAGAGCGTTCGGTTTTGGCTTTGGGTTCTTTGCCGAAAATATCAAACATTCCCATTTATTTTACCTCATAATTTCTTTTTCCAAAAATACTGCTACCTAGTCTTATCATATTACTGCCGTTTGCAATGGCAATTTTATAATCAGCGCTCATTCCCATAGATAAATAGGTAAATGGGTAGCCGTCGTTTTTAAGTTTATCATAGATAGAACGCATTTGCAAGCATAACCTTGAAAGAAGGTCCGTGTCAGACGAGTGTGGCAACATTGCCATAAGTCCTTTTATGCGCACACGGGGTAGGTCGGATATGCTTTTTACGTTATCAATTACCGAAAGGGGTGTAAATCCACTTTTAGAAAGTTCGCCACCTATATTAACTTCAATTAAAATATCTTGTGTAACGCCTTTTTTTACGCATTCGTCTGAAATGGCTTTTGCTAAATGCAAACTATCAACCGATTGAATAAGCGAAACCTTGCCCACTAAATATTTAACCTTATTAGTTTGAAGATGCCCGATAAACTGTTGTTCGGCATTTTTAATTAGTTCGGTTTTTTCTCTAAACTCTTGAACGCGATTTTCTGCAACAACTTTTAATCCTTTCGCTATGGCAAGGTTTATGGTATGGGCGTCAATAGTTTTTGTCGCACCGACTAGCGTTATGCTTTCTCCGAGATTGTTTCCCGAACTTATTTCGCTTAGTATTTTTTCAAGATTACTTTCAAGCATTTTATTCACTCAAAAGGTCGTTCATATCGTACATACCGCTTTTCTTACCTGCAATATAGATAGCGGCTTTTACTGCGCCGTTAGCGAATACGCCACGGTCGGTCGCTTGGTGCGAAAGGGTGATGGTTTCGTTTTCGCCTGCAAAAATAACGTCATGTTCGCCAACGATATTTCCACCACGAATAGCGTGTATTCCTATTTCCTTTACGTCACGCGCACCAACTTTGCCTTTTCTACCATAGGTATAATACTTGTCCGTTTGAACTTCTTTTATACCGTCGGCTAACATAAGCGCCGTACCGCTTGGAGCGTCGACTTTTTTGTTGTGATGTTTTTCTATAATTTCAACGTCAAATCCGTAAAGAACTTTTGCAGCGCGTTTAACAACGTCGATAAGCACGTTAACGCCAAGCGACATATTAGCCGAACGGAAGATTGCGGTTTTTTGGCTTGCTTTCTTGATTTTTTCTAAATCCTGCTCGCTATAACCCGTTGCACAAAGTACGGCGGGAATATTTTTATCGGTAATGTACGATAAAATATTATCAATATTAGCGGGGGAAGAAAAGTCTACGATAACGTCGGGCGTTTCTTTAACTAAATCAAAAGAAGAATAAACGGGGAAATTTGCGTTAGACAAATCGTCTTTCAAATCAACACCGCAAATAGCGTTAGCATTGTTATTAAGCGAGCACGCCTCGAAAACTTTTTTACCCATTCTACCGAGGGCGCCGCTTATTAAAATTTTAACCATAATTTACTCCTTAATAGCAAAACCAAAATCTTTAAGAACTTTAATGAGCGAAGAGGTGTGTTCTGGTTCAAGTTCGGTAAGAGGCGCTCTTACAATGCCCGTGCCAAGTCCGATAAGTTCGATTGCCTTTTTAACGGGAATAGGATTGACTTCGGTAAACATTTGGTCGATAAGCGGAAGAAGTTTTTCTTGCAAGATAGTTGCTTCACGGTTTTTGCCTTCAAAGTAAAGGTTTGCAACCATGCCGACTTCTTTGGGCGCTACGTTAGACGCTACTGAAATAAGCCCCATAGAGCCGATAGAAAGCATCGCAAGGTTAAGGTTATCGTCGCCCGAGTATAGCGCTGTTTTACCCCTTATTCTTCTTGCGGTTTCACAAATTTGTTCCATGTTACCGCACGCTTCTTTGATACCGCCGATATTTTTGTGCTCGGCAATCTCTTCCATAGTTGCGGGTAGAATATTTACACCCGTACGAGCAGGAACGTTGTAACACAAAAGCGGAATATCTACGTTATCGCCTATATCGTAATAATACTTAACCAAGCCTTTTTGTGTGCACTTGTTGTAGTAAGGCGTAACGACCAAAAGACCGTCTGCACCGATTTTTTGTGCCAACTGACTTTTTTCAATTGCTTTTTTGGTGCAGTTACTACCCGAACCGAGAATAAATTTTACTCTACCTGCGATTTTATCGTAAGAAAACTTTGCTATACTTTCGTATTCGCTATCAGTAATGGTGGGGGCTTCGCCCGTCGTGCCTAAAATACAAAGAGCGTCAATGCCGTTTTCTATTTGGTAATCTATTTGACGACCAAGCGCATTGAAATCTATTTCGTCTTCTGTAAAAGGTGTAACGGCGGCAGTACAAGTGCCTTTGAAAATGATTTTGTTCATTATAAAAATTCCTTAAAACTTAGTTTAATTGATCTTTTACTGCGCCAAGTTCGATTGCTTTTTCTGCAATTTGAACGGCGTTGGTTGCTGCGCCTTTTCTAATATTGTCGGCAACACACCAAATATTAATGCCACTTTCAACCGTTTCGTCCATTCTTATTCTACCGATAAATACTTCGTTTTTGTTTTCGGCAGTTAAAGCCATGGGGTAAGAAAGGGTTGAAGGATCGTCTTGCAATACTACGCCTTCTGCGTTAGCAAGAACGGCCTTAACTTCTTCAAGCGTACATTTTTTCTTAAATTCAATATTGATAGATTCGCTATGACCGAAGTAAACGGGAACACGAACGCAAGTAGCGGTAACTTTAATGTCTTGACAGCCTAAAATCTTCTTGGTCTCGAAAATCATCTTATCTTCTTCTTTGGTGTAGCCGTTATCAAGGAAAACGTCGATATGCGGAATACAGTTGCCAAAGATAGGATAGGGGAATTTCTTGGGGGAAACGCCGTTGATACCGTTTTTCAAATCTTCAAACCCTTTAACGCCTGCGCCTGAAACGGCTTGATAGGTAGAGTAAATTACTCTCTTGATGCCGAAGGCCTTATGTAAAGGTTTTAACGCAACAACTGCTTGAATAGTAGAACAGTTGGGGTTAGCAATAATATTTTTATGCCACTTGATATCGTCTGCGTTACATTCGGGAACTACTAACGGAACGGAAGGATCTCTTCTCCAAGCGTTAGAGTTATCTATAACTAAAATGCCGTGTTTAGCGAAGATAGGTGCGAACTCCTTACTTACGTCGCCACCGGCAGAGAAAAGAGCAATATCGATTTTCTTATCGACGATATTCTTTTCGGCGAGTTCGATAACGGTGTGCTTTTTACCCATAAAGTCTATTTCCGAACCTGCGGATTTTGCTGATGCGAAAAGGTAATAATTTTCAACGGGAAGTTGTCTTTCAGTCAAAACTTCCAAAAATTTTCTACCTACCATACCGGTTGCGCCGACGACGGCCACGTTGTACTTTTTCATAGTTTCTTAAAATACTCCTCTCAAATATAATAATTCACATTAATAATATAGCAAAAGCAAAATAAAAAGTAAAGTTTTTTTTGATAAAGAGTGATTTTTGTTTGTAAAAAAAAAAATTTTAGTATACTATATAAGTATACTATGAAATTAAGAGCGTATTTAGTCGTGTTTTTATCGGCTACGCTTTGTTACGGGAGAATTTTTTTACATGGCACAAAAAAAGAAAGGCGGTCTTATCAATAGACTGATCATGGGCTCGGAAAAATCCGAAGGGTATGCAAGGGCGTCGCTTCCTTCAAACCGTTGGGAACTATTTTGGGATATTTTTAAGGGTAGGTTTTGGAAACTCGTCGTTATTAACTTGTTGATGTTGGTGTTCTTCTTACCCTTATTTGCATTATTGTTTATGAGAAACATTGCCGTTATCAATTACGGTTCAATCGGTCCATTTGCGCAAGGTTTTGGCGTTGGCTATCAAGCGGTAACTTCGCTAGTCGGGTATTCGCAGTCTATTATGATAGAAGTTAACCTAATCAGTTTATTGTTCTTGCCTATCGCTGTTGTTATCGCAGCAATCGGCGTTGCAGGTGGCGCTTACGTTATAAGGAACATGATTTGGACGGAAGGTATCTTCGTCGCTAACGACTTTTGGCGTGGTATAAAACAAAACGTCGGCGTTATGATCGTTATAGGTATGATTTATTCCATAGTGTTCTACCTTTCGGAAATTGCACTTTCTTTTTCCGATCTTATGTTGGCAACGGGTTCAGCACCTGGTTGGGTTATGGTCGTGTCGAAGGTTGCAACTTATATCGTACTCGTTTTGTATAGTATAATGACTTTCCACATGATTACCATGTGCGTTACCTATAAACTTAAATTTAGGCAATTACTTAAAAACACTTTCTTGTTTACAATAGGTTTGTTCCTGCAAAATATATTCTTCTTATTCCTTGGGTTACTTCCTATCGTATTTATCTTGATAGGCAGTATCTTCTCGATGATAGGTTATATTTTGTTGATATTGTTCTTTTTCTCGTACTGCTTACTCGTATGGACGGATTTCTGCCACTGGGCTTACGATAAGTTTATTAACGACAAAGTTCCTGGCGCACAAAAGAATAGGGGTATTTACGAGAAGGTTAAGGAGAGTGATTCCGAATCGCTTAAAAAGTACAGAGATCAACTTGCAATGGGCGTTCGTTCTTCCTTGAATTCCAAACCCATTAAACCTATTACCGACGACGAATTGAAACTTGCCGAACTTCCACAATCGTTTAATAGAAACGATATTGAAAAACTTAACGAAAGTAGAAGAATTCTTTACGAAGATCACGAAAGATACGTCGAAGAACATAAAAACGACCCTGAATTCCAGCCTACCGAAGAAGAAAAGGCTATGGAAAAAGATAGGTTAGAAAGGGAAAAACGTATCGAAGCGGCAAAGAAAGAACTTTCTAAACGTAAAGGGAAGAAGTAATTAAAAAGATAAAGAACAAGACGTCGGGTAATAAACTCGGGGTCTTGTTTTAAGGTAAACGCTAAACCGTAAATTTACGGTGCAGGAGAAAATTATGGATATGGGTGTAGTAGACTTTTTATTTCAACTTGGTATAATATTGATTTCAACTAAATTGCTAGGCATTTTAATGCGTAAACTTGGGCTCCCGCAAGTTCTAGGATTTATTATCGCAGGTATTTTGATAGGCCCTGCGATTTGGGAACTTATGTTTGACGTCGACGGTCTTATGTTTCCGATTTCGGAAAATCCGTATTTGAAAGCATTTGCCGAGGTGGGCGTTATTTTCGTAATGTTTACGGCAGGGCTTGAAACCAACTTAAACGATATTAAGAACACGGGTAAAATGTCTTTTGTTATAGCGCTAAGTGGTGTTCTTCTTCCGCTTGCCGCAGGTACGGGGCTCGGCGCTTTGTTCTTGCCTGAAAAAGGTTTTTTCAGTTGGCTTTTTATCGGTGTTATAATGACGGCAACCAGCGTTGGCATTACCGTAGAAGTTCTAAGGGAACTTGGTAAACTTCAAACCAAAGTCGGAACGATTATTATGTCCGCCGCTATTATCGACGACGTTTTGGGTATTATAATCTTGTCGGTGGCGTTAAGCCTTGCGGGAACTAGCGGTAATACTTCTCCCGTGTTGTCGGCTATAAATCCCAACAACTTACCCGTCGTATCGGTGTTGTGGATTCTCGCTTTCTTCGTGTTTGCAATCGGCGCAGGCATAGGTATTTCAAAACTTTTTAAGGCAATAGAAAAAACTACGCCACATACTAGGCGTATACCTATATTCTCTATTGCGGTATGCCTTTTGTACGCATTTATTGCTGAAAAGGTTTTTGGCGTTGCAGATATTACTGGCGCGTTTATCGCAGGCGTCGTACTTTCTACTAACCATGCGTCGGCAAAGTACGTCGATAGAAAGGTTACTATTAGTTCGTACGTTTTGTTCGCCCCGATTTTCTTTGCAAGTATAGGCATCAAAATCAGTTTTTCGGATATGAGTTTAGACGTGCTTTGGTTTGCGCTTGCGTTCGTAGTCGTTGCTATACTTATGAAGATTATAGGTTGTGGCGGACTTTCAAAAGCGTTTGGGTTTAGTTTTAAAGACAGTATGCGCATAGGTGTTGGTATGATTGCCCGTGGTGAAGTTGCACTTATCGTTACGGAAAAAGGTATCCCGCTTTTAATCGACGCAAAGTATCGCGCTATCGTTGTTTTGTTGGTGCTTGTAAGTTCTCTTCTTGCACCTATACTTTTGAAACTTCTTTACAAGAACGAAAAAGACACGTTACCACTTGCGCAACATCCTGAATTAGGGGAGGCTCATCTTGAATAAGTATTACAAGGCGCTTATATTTGACAATCAACTTACGCTTTCGGTATTAGACACTACCGATATGGTAAACGACGCTATAAAAATTCACGGTCTATCACCACTCGCCGCAGCGGCACTTGGTAGAACGATGACTGTTTGCACGTTTATGTCGGCTAATCTCAAAAGCGATAAAGATAAACTTTACGTAACCGTAGCAGGTAACGGTGTAGGTGGAAAGATAACCGTTTGTGGAAACGGTGAACTCTGTATGCGTGGGTCTATCGATAACCCAAAAGCCGATTTGCCGTTAAAGAGTAACGGTAAACTTGACGTTGGTGGGTGCGTAGGCAAGGAAGGAAGAATAACCGTAGTTCGCAGTATGGGGTTAAAAGAACCGTATTCGGGCAGTTGCGGTTTAGTAAGTGGTGAAATTGCCGAAGATTTTACTGCGTATTACGCATTGAGCGAACAAACGCCGACAGCGATAGCGCTTGGCGTAAAGATAGGTAAAGATCTTTCTTGCGTGGGTGCAGGCGGTGTTATTATACAAGCGCTACCTAATGCGGAAGAAGAAAATCTTATTAAAGCCGAAAACATAATAAACAGTCTTTCGGCGCTTTCTACTATAATAGAAGAAAAGGGTATTGACTATCTTGTAAAAGAATACTTTGGCGACATTAAGTACGAAGAATTACACCCCGAATATAAATGCTTATGTAGTAAAGAGTATATTGAAGGGCTTTTGGTATCGCTTGGCAAAAAGGAAATCGACGATATAATTAAGGAAAAAGGATGCGTTGAAGTTTCCTGTCAGTTTTGCGATAAAGTTTATAAATTTACTAAGGAAGAGACGGACAAATTGTTCGTTTAAGGTATGGAAGGAAAGGTTTTACAGTTCGATAACGGAATACAAAGATATAGATCTATTGCCGAAAAGCACGCCGAGAATAACGATTTTATCGGCGCGCTTGGTTTTTTGTTTTCCGCGCTTAAATTAGAGCGTAATCCGTCGGTAATAACAGATATTGCCGATATTTACGCTGATATGGCTTTGTATGAACTGTCAAATCAATACTGGTTTTATTATCTTGATATAGTTTCGGAAGATAAAAAGGGTGTGGCGTACGAAGAACTTGCTATAAACTATTTTTATATGGGCAATATTTTGGCGTCAGGGTATTACTTTCACTTAAAGATAGAAGCGGAAGGGTATATTCGCCAAGAAGGGTTAGACCCTGAAATTTTGGACTTTTTTTCCGAAGAAGAACACAAGCGAAAGTTGTACCGAATAGCCTATCCGTTTGACCGTGCCGACTATTCTTTTATTATGGAAAGGGCTAAAAAAGCGGTAGTTGCCGGCGATTACGATAAGGCGGTTTTGCTTTATTCGTCTATACCCGAAGGCGCACCCGAATATTACGACGCCGTTGCGGAATTGTCGGTGGCAAAATTCCTTGCCGACGACGTGGACGACGCTATTGCGAGCGGAAAAAAACTTGTTAAAGAGCAGGGCGAAAGCGTTTCGATGTGCTGTAATCTTTCGAGTATGTACGCGTTCAAGGGCGATAAGGAAAAGAGTAGGTATTACTATTCGCGAGCATTAAGTTTGCAACCTAAAACGCTTGAAGATAGATATAAACTTGCTACTTGTTCACTTGAAAATGAAGAGCATTCTATGGGCATAAAATATCTCGACGAAGTGCTTAAAGAGCGTAATAACGACGTGGTTATGCGTTTGTTTTCGGGGATTGCAAGAATTAACGTAGGCGATTACGACGGTGCGGAAAGGGAACTTTCAACCGTGCTTAAAATCGATCCGTTCAATTCTAATTATAAATATTATTTCGACCTAGCGATAAAACTTAAAAACGGCGGTAGTGCAGGTAGACTGTTACCGTTAAAGTATCTTGCAATCGTTCCACAAAGTGAGGAAAAGGCGAGAGTAAAAAAGATAAAGGCGCTATACGAACAAGACTATAAAAAAATCCGTTCCGAACTAAAAAAAGAACAGGTTGTAGAACTTTTGAAATGGGGGCTTGCGGAAACTGAACTACCTATTTGCAAGTTGTGTGTTTTAATTTTGGCGAAAGCCGAGTGCAAGACTGCCGATAAGATTTTATCCCAAGCACTTATGAATTCGCAAATAGAGCCCGACGTTAAGCGAGTAATTATGTACGTCTTGATAGTGAGCGGTAATAAGGAACGACACGGTGTCGTTGCACGCAGTTTTTACTTTTATTTTAAGCCTAAAAAACTGCCGTGCGAGAAAGACGAAAAGGGAACGTTATATTTTCACGCTTACGCTACGTGTATGTCTAGAATGATTTTTGTGGACGGCGATTGTCTTGATAAGTTGGCGTTTTCAACCGATAAAGTTTATAAGGCGCTCGGCGATATTTACGATAATACGCTTGCTACGAAAGACGAAATAGCGACGTTAATAGTGAGCATTACTAAAACAGATAGAAAACTTACAGAAAAAGATATTTGCGCTATATTCAACGTAGATAAAGAAAAATTCAAAATGTTAAAGGAAAGTTATGATGCAAGCAAAAATTAAAATTATTGATATAGACGTGCTTTTTGATAAATATATATCCGACTACGTTTACTCTAATATCGGAAAGGTTAAACCCGAGGAAATTGAAAATCAAATGCCTATATTATATACCGAGTTCGGCGATAAACCCCTTAAAGAATTAGACGGAAAAACCCCTAATTCATATTACAGAGATTTTAGCGCAAAGGATCTCGTTGAGTGCCTTAAAACCCACTTGAAGACGGGTGTGGCTGTTTCCGATTTCTTGTGCGAAGCGCTTACTGATGCCGACGGCGTTGAAGACGTTTTGACACAAGAACTTATTAATGATAACGACGAAGAATACGTCTTATACCTAATGAATATTTTAAACGAAAAGAATTCTTCCAAACCCGTAAAAAGGTATCTTGAATTCGTGCTTTGGGACTATTCGGAAACGATAAGGGAACTTGCGACTGAAATTTTGGGTGGATTTGCCGACCTTTGTAAGGAAGAAATTTTGGCAAGTTTTAAGGATGCGTCTATTGAAAAGAAAGCATGCTTGGTAGATATATTATCGCACGCAAGCAAGGACGATAGAATATTCGATATATTGATTGAAGAATTTGTTAAACACCCCGATAATATTCCGCTATACGCAGGTTATCTCGGAAAATACGGTGATGAAAGGGCGCTCCCGTTCTTATTGACCTTGGCAGAGAGCGATAAAATCAATTATATGGACTTTGAAGAACTCCGTTTCGCTATTGAAATGCTTGGTGGAGAATGCAACATTAAAAGGGATTTTTCCGCCGATAAAACTTACAAAAAAATAGTTGGCGCAAAAAAGCGCAAGTAGTATATTCACAAAACCTTTCACATAAAATTTAGCGTGAAAGGTTTTTTTGAAGTATTAAGTATAGTTTTCGTTACCGTTGGCTCGGTTATAGGTGCAGGCTTTATATCAGGGCGTGAACTAGTGGGGTTTTTTGGTACTGAAAATTATTTCGTTCCATTGCTTATAATGGCGGTGCTTTTGTGCTTTTCGTTAGCAGTTTTATTTTCTCTTGGTCGGCGCTACGTTACGCTACGGACGCTTAACGGTAATATTTTTACAAAAAGTGGCGGTTTTGATTTGGCAGTATATATATCGTCGTTTATATCGGTATCGGGACTGCTTGCCGTGTTAGACCAACTTTGGTTAGGTCTTGGCGTTTTGCCTAAAATTCCCGTCTTGTCGATAGTGACTATTATTGCGCTATCAATCGTTTCGCGATACGGAATAAAAGGGGTGGAAAGTGTTTCGCTATTTCTAGTTCCCATTATAATTATTGCAGTAAACACTCTAATTTTTATAAACGGAAAGGCAACGTTTTCGTTCGACGGGCAAGTTAACCTTTTTTCTAGTATGAAAAGCATATTATACGTTGCAATGAATTGTTTTATAAACCTACCTGCTATCGTAGAAGTTGCAGGTGGTAAAAGTAAAAAATCAGTTTGCATTTCGGCGGTCCTCGTTTCAGTTTTGCTTTTTTTGCAGTCGCTTTTGATACTTAATACGGTAACTAACGCAGGTGGCGCCGTGGCACAATCGGCAATGCCACTTTATAATGCATTAAGGCAGGGTAAGTATGCGGGCGTGTATTCGTTATGCGTACTTTCGGCGGTTATATCGTCGGTGGTTTCGGCGTATTATCCGCTATATTCTGTCGCAAAAGAAAAGGGTGGAAATTACGGCGTTTTAGTTTTAGGGATAGGGGCGTTCTTTTTTTCTAGGTTAGGACTAAAAAATATAGTTGATTACGTTTACCCTATCGTGGGTGCTTTTGGAACGCTATATTTAATTAAGTGTATAATATTTTTAGTTAAGGTTGATAAAATCGGTTATGGAAGAAGAAAGATTACTAGAAGAAAAAGTGGAAGAAAATCAAACGACTGAAAAAAAGGCTAAAATTACCGCCAAGGTTTATTTGAAACTATTATGGTTTTCCTTTTTTATAAGCATGGTGGCTTTCGGTGGTGGGTTTGTAGTATTGTCGCTTTTGCGTGATATATTCGTTAAAAAATTAAAATGGATTACCGACGATGAAATGTTTGATTTAAGAGCGTTGGCGCAGGCGTCCCCCGGTGCTATTGCTCTCAACACGTCCATGTTGGTAGGGTTTAAGATTGCAGGATTTTTAGGTGCGCTTTTAACGATAATAGGAAGTATAATTCCGCCCGTTGCAGTTATAACGGCGCTGTATTATTTTTACGACGCTATCAAGGCTTACGCTATCGTAGGGTATTTAATGGCAGGTATGCAGGCAGGCGTTGTAGCGGTAATAATAAGCCTTTGCTACGATATGTGGAAAAAAGTGTTTGTAAACGATAAATCGGTTTTTACAGTCGTTCTTTTAATTTTGTCCTTTTCTATAAGCTCTCTCACTTTGTTCTTGTTTAATTATAGCACGGTTATTTACGTGGTAATTTTATCGGCGATCCTTGGAATAGGGTGTTCGTACGTTTCGTATTTTAACGAAAAGAAAAAGGCTAAAAAGGAGGAAGAAAAATGAATTATCTTCAACTTTTTTGGGCTTATATTCAAATAGGACTTTTTTCGATAGGCGGTGGACACGCATCAATCCCCGTAGCGCAAAGTGTGGTGGTTGATAATCTCGGTTGGATGACTTTGGAAGAATTTTCCGCAATGATAACTCTTTCGGAAATGACACCGGGTCCGTTTTCTATTAACTCGGCTACCTTTGTAGGAACAAAAATGGCGGGAACGCTTGGTGGACTAGTGGCGCTTTTAGGATTTTTAGTTCCGTCGGTTATCTTTTGCACGTTGTTTTTCTTTATCTATAAGAAATTTAGGAAAGTGCGCGCTATCGACGGGCTTATGCGTGGAATACGCCCCGCGGTATCAGGGCTTATAGGTTCGGCAGGGTTATCAATAACGTTACTTGCACTATTTGGGACAAGTACGCATGCTACTTTTCAAACGGAATTTGCCTTTAATCCCGTCGCTTTGGGAATAGCAATCGTGGCGTTTGTTCTTTGCAGAAAGACTAAAATAAACCCCGTAATCATAATACTGCTTTGCGGTGTGTTGGGAATGATTGTCTATTCCATAATTTAATTTAGTGGTATATTTAATTATTCGGTTGCCGATAATATTTTTATTCTTAAAATATCGGAGGTAACCTTTATGAAAAAGAAAAAAAAGAATAAAGTTGTAAAACTTACGGACAAACAATACGGCGAATATATTATGGCACTTAAAGACGAACGCCCGCCCAAAATCGTTTCCGAAACACAAGAATAAATAAATTTATTTACAAATCAACAAAATTTCTCCGCTGTGGCGGAGAATTTTTGTTATTTGATTGTTTTTTTTGTAAATAAGTTGTATAATCAAATATGAAAAATTTGTTGAGAGAAGTTTTACTATGATAGAAATTAAAGAAGTAAAAACAAAAAAAGACTTAAAACTTTTCGCTACGTACCCCATAAAATTGTACGCTAATTGTCCGTATTACGTGCCATCGCTTTTGGGAGACGAGATGAATACCTTTAACGAAAAGAAAAACTATAACTTAAAAAACAACAAGGCAAAAGGTTTTTTGTGTTATAAGGACGGCGAACTTGTCGGGCGTGTTGCGGGTCTTATAAATTATGAAGATAACAGGCTTACTGGCAAAAAGTATATAAGATTTTCCCGTTTTGAATGTATAGATGATTTAGACGTTTTTAAGGCGCTTTTAGGTGCTGTTGAAAAATTCGGCAGGGAAAACGGCATGGAACTTATACACGGGCCTTGGGGTTTTAACGATACCGATAGGGAAGGTATGTTAACTTATGGTTTTGACGTTCGTAGTACGTACGCAACCAACTATTCTTACCCGTATTTTTCACAAAAAATGCCACTTTTAGGGTTTAAGGATGAAAGTAAATGGGTTGAATTCCGTTTCAATATTCCCCAAGAACGCCCTGAAAAAATCGTTAAACTTGGCGAAAAATTAAAGGAAAAATATCATCTTACCGACGTGGCTGAAACAATGTCGGTTAAACAAATTTTAGATAAATACGGCAATCAATTGTTTGAAGTATTAAACGAAGCGTACGGGCATTTGGATGGTTACGTTCCAGTTGAGGGCGACGCACAAAAGAACGTGCTTAGCCAGTTTGCAACTATCGTAAACACAAGATACATAAGTTTCTTGGTTGATCCTGACGGTGAACTCGCAGGATTCGGCGTAGTATTGCCCTCTATTTGTGATGCTCTAATTAAGAATAAAGGAAGACTTTTTCCCGTTGGGTTTATAAGCGTTTTAAATTCGATAAAGAAACCTAAACAACTTGAAATGGCACTTATAGGGGTTAGAAAGAAGTATAAGAATTCGGGTATTAACGCAGTAATTATTTCGAACGTGCTTAAAAACATTATTGCCGACGGAATTGAATTGTTAGAATCTAATCCTATGCTTGAACACAATTTTAACATTCAACAACAATGGAAAAATTTTGACTACGAAATTGTTAAAAAGCGTCAGACATACATAAAAGAAATAGG
>CASDPM010000050.1 GCA_949282465.1 uncultured Bacillota bacterium | reverse complement strand
AGAAAACAAGGAAGATATCCAGTAATAAATAACGCTACGTTGTTCGGCTAAAGTCGAAATTAGCCCCTGCCCTAAAAACGAGATCAACAAGTATATTATTATCATAGCGGTAAATGCAAAACAGCTATTTTTTAAATTTTTCTTACCGATAAAATCAAAATTCATATTAAATATATTTTACACCAAAAAGTTCAATTAGTAAACAAAAAACAGCCGTTTGATAAACGACTGTTTTCTAATAAAATTTTATTACGCTTTGGTTGAATAGTTGGGGGCTTCCTTCGTGATTGAAATATCGTGGGGATGACTTTCAACGAGTGATGCGCTTGAAATCTTAACGAACTTAGCGTTCTTGCGCAAATCGTCGATAGTCTTAGTTCCGCAATAACCCATACCTGCGCGAATACCACCGCACATTTGGAATACGATATCGGAAAGCGCGCCACGGTAAGGAACACGACCTTCAACACCTTCGGGAACGAGTTTCTTTGCATTTTCTTGGAAGTATCTATCTTTACTACCGCAAGCCATTGCAGGTAAAGAACCCATACCCCTATAAACCTTGAAACTTCTACCTTGATAAATTTCGATTTCACCCGGGCTTTCGTAAGTACCTGCGAAAAGGCTACCTATCATAGCCGCAGCAGCACCGCCACCGATAGCCTTGGTTATATCGCCACTATATTTAATACCGCCGTCGGCGATAACTTTTTTGCCGAATTTTTCCGCTCTTTCCGCACAGTCCATAATAGCGGTAAGTTGTGGCATACCGATACCTGCAACTATACGCGTGGTACAAATACTTCCAGGGCCGATACCAACTTTAACGACGTCTGCACCTGCGTTAATAAGCGCTTCGGTAGCGTCTGCCGTAGCAACGTTACCTGCAATAATAGGTAAGTTGGGATATTGCGCTTTAATGCGTCTAACCATTTCAAGAATATTCTTGGAATGACCGTGTGCGCTATCAACGACGATAATATCGACTTTTGCCTTTACAAGTGCGTCTACTCTTTCCAAAGTATTTACAGAAACGCCAACGGCTGCGCCGACCAATAGTCTGCCGTTCTTATCTTTTGCCGAGTTAGGATATTGAATAGCCTTTTCAATATCTTTAATTGTGATAAGACCTTTGAGATAACCTTCTTTGTCAACGATAGGAAGTTTTTCTATTCTATGTTTACCCAAAATCTTTTGAGCGTCTGCAAGCGAAGTGCCTACGGGCGCAGTCACAAGATTTTCTTTGGTCATTATATTTTTAATGGGTTGATCAAAATCGTTTTCAAACCTTAAATCACGGTTGGTAAGAATACCCACCAACTTGCCGTTCTTGGTAATCGGAACACCGCTTATACGGTACTTTTCCATAAGCGCAATCGCTTCACTAACCAAGTTGTCGGGTTCTAAAAAGAAAGGATCGGTAATAACGCCGTGTTCACTTCTCTTAACCCTATCAACGTGGTTTGCCTGTTCTTCAATGTTCATGTTTTTATGAATAATACCGATACCGCCTTCCCTTGCCATTGCGATTGCAAGTCTTGATTCGGTAACCGTGTCCATTGCGGCAGACATAAGCGGAATATTAAGTTTAATACCTTCGCAGAGTTTAGTTGACAAATCAACGTCTCTCGGAATAATCTCACTTGCTTGCGGAACGAGCAACACGTCGTCAAACGTTAAGCCTTCTTTGATAATTTTACCCATTTTATTCTCCTTTTGCGTTTATTTTATTTTGAATATCTTGTATATCTTGATTTACTTTTTCACCCGTCAACGAAAGACTTTCTATACCGAGTTTAAGCGTCGTAAGGTCTTGAACGTTCAATTCGTCGCCACAAGACGCTATTACTATTCTGAACGGGTTAAAGTTGGTATAACCAACGCGTTCTACGAAGTTTTTGCAAAATAACACGGCATCGTCTATTTGACCGAGTTTGGCGTTTGATATGACGCATTTACCGTAATAAAATTCCATTGCGTTTACGTCGGTTGCAAAATCCTTCGCTTTAACCAAACTTTCAACGTAGTCGTTAAAAGCGTTGGATGTGATAAGCAACGTAGAATATTTTTCAGTTTTCTCGCAGTCTTTATTCTCGTCAAGATGGTCAACCAAAACCGCCAAATCTTCAATGCTTTGGGTTTTGCCGTACTGCTTTTCGTAAAACCAAACGGTGGTGGAATAATTCCCTGCCTCGGCAAAAAGGTCGCCCATTGCCTTAGGGTAAAACAGCGTAAGCGCACCGAACACGATAGCAACGGTGGCAAATATAACGGCAAGCGTAATGCCTACGGTTTTCCACATCAGCCTTTGCAAGGTTTCTTCCTCCTTAATATTATTTTTTCTATTTTATCAAAATCCGAAGTAAAAATCAATACTTTGTCCACAAAAAAACACAAAAATAATCATTACTTTTTATATTTGAACATAATTTTATTATGTAGGTAGGTGTTTTATGAAAAAAAGATTACTTTTTATACCCTTTTTACTTCTTCTATCGTGCGCCTTTTTATTTTGCAGTTGCGCACCCGTCAACCCACTTTACGACCTTGTGAGCGAATTGCGATTAAACTTATATCACGGCGAAAGCCAAAACTATTCTATAAAAGCGCATTACGGGTTTAGAGAAGAACCATACGAAAACAATGCCAAAATAGGCAAGAAAGTACATAAACTTACTTTTAAGTTATTAGATAAATATTCGGACGACGCCACTTATTCGTTAAGTTTTACATTTAACAGCACGCCTTATAAATCAACCTTTAAATTAGACCCTATTTCTAGTAGCCTTATCGCAAGCGTAGAAGTGGAAAATTTCAATCTTGATGAATTTAAAATTTATCTAACAACTTCTTCGACAAGTGAAATAATAACGCTAAAATCAATTCTTCCCGAAAATACCATAGACTACAAAACTGCGCTTGACTCTCTTTATCAAAATCAACGCACTATGATAGACGGGTTTTGCGACCAAAACGGAGTTTATAATTTAGAAATACGAGAGCGCATAACCGTTAAAGACGGCGCACCCTACTGGTACGTAGGTTTGGCGGGTGGTTTTGACAACTTAAAAGCCTTGCTTATCGACGGATTAAACGGGGAAATTTTAGCAATACGTGAAATCTTTTAACCTTGTTAAACGCCAAATTTTTTTCTTTATAAACTTAAACGGTAGACGAAATGCCTACCGTTTATTTTTGCATATTTTATTCGGGTAATTTTTGAACGCTAATAGTAAACGTTTTTAAGTTTATCGTTAAATCGTAAGTTCCCGCTTTTCTAAAATAATAATACTTTCCACTACCAGATATCAAATCCGACGGAGCGACGTCTAACTTATACGTTCTATAATTAGCCGTATGAAAATCAGGCACACTCGTTATATCTGTATCGGCAGAAATTCTTTTAGAGAATATATACGGAACTGAACTATCGTTAGGTTGCAAGGTTTCAAAATGGTTCCCGTCGTAATACACGCAACTATACGTTGCATATTCTAAATCAAATTTTAGCGTGCTTACGTCAAAAGTCAGTTTATATATACCTGCTTTTTTATATTTATCTGAACGGCTTCCCCCTGCTTTGTTTCTTCTTCGGCGTACTCGGCGCTAACACTATCGCTAAGCGAAGCGTATAACTCTTTATAATCGTCTGTTACAATATAAAAATAGTCTTCAACGTAAAAAAACAAGTTATCGTAAATACGTTTTGTTCCGTCAAGTGAAAAATAATCCATTATCAAAAACTCGCCGTTTACTTCCATACACAATGAAAACCCTGGCGAAGTATAATAGGTCGTATCGTCATCTACAACAAAATGTTCGGTATCAATTTCTTCGGGTGGACGTTCGCATTATAATCGGTTAGTGAACCACGAGATCCTAAACCACAACCGACAAAGGACATACTTGTCATAAGAACAAATAATGAAACTATCAAGGTTAAAATTATCTTTTTCATAAAACTCCCATTTTTCCTTTCCGTTTTGTAAACTTTACCATAAAAATTTGTAAATGGCAATACCTTTTTTTTTTGCAAATTTATAATTCAATCGGCTTTTCTCTTAAAGATTTTATCTATAATTTTATCGAAGAACGCATTGATTTGCCTAGCGTATTTTAAGGACAAAATAAACGCTACAATACAAACGGCGACTATCACGCCCAAAACGACAAGCCCCCAACCGTGATAGGGTATTACTTCGCCCGACATAAAAAGCAAAGTTCCACCTATCGACGTAGCGCGAGTAACCACTTGCATTAAAATAAACCCCAGCCAACTTATAGGCAATATACCTGCAACCGAGCACAAAATATCGTCGGGAAAAAGTGGCAAAAAGAACATAAAGAAAAGCAATACGTTTTCTCTGCCTTTCAGTTTTTCTATAAAGGCGTCTACTTTATCACTACCGCCTGCAACCCAGTTGACAAACGGTCTACCAAGCCATCTACCAAGCGCAAACGCCAAGATTGCGCCAAGCATCATTCCTATATACGAATACAAAAAAGATAGCCCTGCGCCAAAAATATAGTTCCCCGCCAAAATGGTTACCGAGCCTGGTATCGGCACGAAGGTTACTTGTAAAAAACTTATAGATATAAATACGAGTGGCGCGATAACCCCCGTAGAAGATATATAGTCTTGTATTTGTTCTCTCGTAAGGTTGGTTATTCCTAAAAGATAACAAACCAAATATATCAATCCCATTATACCCAAAATTATCAAACATGATAAAATCAGTCTTAAAATTATCGCTTTATTTTCCGCTTTCATAATCTCCTTATAAGCCAAAACCCGCACTTTTAGCGCGGGCTTTTCTCATTTGTTAAAATTATCTTTAAGCGACACTATTTCGCTCAAAATTTCTTTTCCTTTTACGTCAAGGCGCTTAAAGTAGCCCGTACGAATTAACTGATAGGGCGTGTCTTTTTCGCCTTCAAAGATATAAGGTTCTGCCTTACCATTGAAAATCTTAACGCTGTCATGGTTCATTCTTTCCGAGAAATCTTGACCTGCGTATTCTTCATCTTTCAAAAGATAGCCGTACTTCCTTATCTCTACGTCGACTGCGTCGTCGGCATTTACCCATTGAATAACGCCTTTAACTTTTATACCCGAAGTATCGTTTCCACTTCTACTTTCAGGAACGTAAGAACAAATAAGTTCTTTAACTTCACCATTGTCATTTAAAACAACGTCGTCGCACTTAATAATATAAGCGCTCTTTAACCTTACGTAGCCGTCCTTTTTAAGTCTAAAATACTTGGGTGGCGGGTTGAGCGAAAAGTCGTCGGCGTCGATATAAATATTTTTAGAGAACTTAACCGACCTTGTACGGCGTTCTTCTTCGTTGGGGTTAACGTCAAAATCAACTTCTTCCGTTTGATTTTCGGGGTAGTTGGTTATGGTAACTTTTAAGGGTTTCAAAACCGCCATTGCACGTTCGGCGTGAATATTGAGATATTCCCTTACGCACGCTTCCAAGTAACTTATTTGAACTTCGGAGTTTGCTTTAACAACGCCTATTCTTGCGCAGAAATCTTTAAGCGCTTCGGCGGGAATACCACGGTTACGAAGACCTGCTAGCGTGGGCATTCTAGGATCGTCCCACCCGTCCACCGAGCCGTCTTCAACGAGTTTCTTTAAATATCTCTTACTCATTACTAGATTTGTAACGTTAAGCCTTGCAAACTCAATTTGTCTAGGCTTGGGCGAAAACCCTAGTTCGATACCAACCCAGTCGTAAAGCGGACGATGATCTTCAAACTCTAACGTACAAAGCGAGTGCGTTACACCCTGCAAATAGTCGCAAATAGGGTGTGCAAAATCGTACATAGGATAAATGCACCATTTATCACCCGTTCTATGGTGCGTTTGGTGAAGTATTCTATATATAACGGGGTCACGCATATTGATGTTAGGCGACGCCATATCGATTTTAGCGCGCAAACACTTTTCCCCGTCCTTAAACTCACCGTTGCGCATTGCGGTAAATAGCGCCAAGTTTTCTTCAACGCTACGGTTTCTAAAAGGACTTTCTTTACCGGGTTCGTTAAAGTTGCCCCTATTCAAACTTATTTCTTCGGGACTCATATCGCAAACGAACGCCTTGCCGTCTTTAATAAGCGTTACGGCGTAATTATAAATGTTTTCAAAAAAATCAGATGCGTAAGTTTCCTTATCCCAACTAAAACCAAGCCATTTAATATCCGCCTTAATAGCGTCTACAAACTCGGTCTTTTCCTTAGAAGGGTTAGTATCGTCGAAAAACAAATTGCACTTACCGTTATATTTATCTTTCATGCCGAAATTTATGCATAAAGATTTGGCGTGCCCTATATGAAGATAACCGTTGGGTTCGGGCGGAAAACGGGTATATACACCGTTTACTTTACCACTTTCCAACTCTTCGTTAATAATTTGTTCAATAAAATTAGTTGCTTCGGTCATTTGGTTCACCTTAAAGTATAAAAATCTTATATAAAGTATAGCACAAATATAAAAAATACAAAAGCAAAAATTAAATATTTTATCAACCTTTTAGTTTGCTTGACTAAAATTATTTGATAATGTACAATTGTATGGAAAAACTAACAAAAAAGGAAACGGTTATGGAAACAAAAAGTCCTGCAACTATGGAAAAACTTGTAAACCTTTGCAAAGGTAGAGGTATTATTTACCCAGGTAGTGAAATCTACGGCGGTATGGGTAACACTTGGGACTACGGCCCCGTAGGTGTTGAAATTAAAAACAATATCAAACGCGCTTGGTGGAAACGTTTCGTTCAGGAAAGCGATAACTCTTTCGGCGTTGACGCTGCTATCTTAATGAACCCAAGAGTTTGGGAGGCAAGCGGTCATACGGCATCTTTCTCCGATCCTAAAATGGATTGTAAGGAATGTAAATCTCGTCATAGAGCGGATAACCTTATTG
>CASDPM010000049.1 GCA_949282465.1 uncultured Bacillota bacterium | reverse complement strand
CGCAAGGTACAGGATTAAGCCACACTGCTAAACTTGGTTACGAAGATGGAAGTCAAATTCCTAAAATGGATTCTTTGATTAAACTAGCAGACTTTTTTAATGTTTCCATCGACTACTTAACCGGACGAACTGATTTAAGACGTTTGCCAAAAGATATTGATATTCTTATGTTAGAAAATAAACTGCTTGATATAGGTTCTATAGCAGAACAATTTAGACTAGAACTTGCAGAAAGAGATGAAAATTAAATTGCATACCATGTTTCTCCAATAGAAGTTTTTTAAAAATAAAAACGGCTTTCAAATACGAAGGTCGTTTTTATTTGACTTTTTTTACAAAAAGACTTAAAATTTAATTGTGCAAAAATTTAGTAACATTTTTTAGTAACAAAATACACAAAATAGTAACAAAACTCACTAAAAAAAATAAAGAAAAACGCCATTTTTTAACTAAAAATAGCCAAAAAACAGCGTTTTTACGATATTGGCAGGGGAGACGCGACTCGAACACGCAACCGGCGGTTTTGGAGACCGCTGCTCTACCAATTGAGCCACTCCCCTAAAAACATATAGATTATATAATAAAAAGTATATTTAGTCAATTAAAATTAAGGTGAAAAATGAAAAAGAAATTTAAATTTGGGGTTATCGGCGCAGGTTTTATGGCGTCCGCAATAATTAGTGGCGTGATAAGTTCAAAAATACTTTGCCCAAACGATATAATTGTAAGTGATATTAGTGATGATGCGCTAAATAAAAAAGCCAACCTTGGTATTGCAACTACTAAGGATAACGCATATTTAATTTCTAATTCCGAATTTGTTTTATTTGCTGTAAAACCCCAAAATTTTGAATCTGTTATTGATGGCAATTGTTCAATAGGAGAGTGTAAATTTATATCGATTATGGCAGGTGTTAAAAAGGCAAAAATTAAGTCTAAATTCATTGGCGCAAAGGTCGCAAGATGTATGCCAAACACACCTTGTTCGATAGGTGCCGGCGCTGTTGGGATTGATTTAAGTGATTTTAGTGATGAAGATGATATAAATTTTATTAAAAATCTTTTTAGTTCACTTGCAGACGTTATTTGTGTGGAAGAAGATAAATTAAATGCTGTTACCGGTGTTAGTGGAAGTTCGCCTGCATATTATTATTTGTTCTTAAAGGGGATTATTGACGCAGGGGTTAAACATGGTCTTGATGAGGAAAGTGCGAAAAGACTTGCAGTTAACACAATGATAGGCGCGGGAAAAATGGTTCTTGCTAACAATGATAAAACGCTTGACGAGTTGATAAATGCCGTTTGTAGTAAAGGTGGAACCACTATTGAAGCAATTAACGTTTATAAAAATAATAATCTAAATGATATAACAATGCAGGCGATTGATGCGTGTGTTCGTAGGTCTATGGAGTTGGAAAATCTATAATGAAACAAATACAGATTTATACTGACGGTGCATGTACGGGTAATCCTGGTGACGGGGGCTTTTGTGCGATTTTGATCTATAACGGTGTGGAAAAAATCGTTAGTGGTGCTGAAAGAGAAACTACAAATAATCGCATGGAGATTTTGGCGGTAATTAGGGGGTTAGAAGCGCTTAAAGAACCATGTATTGTTGATTTGTTTAGTGATTCTCAATACGTCGTTGATGCCTTCTTAAAAGGTTGGATTGTCGACTGGCAGTCTAATGGTTGGAAAACGTCTTCTAAAAGCGCAGTAAAGAACGTTGATTTGTGGCAAAGGCTATTGGAACTCACAAACGTTCATTCGGTAAATTTTATAAAAGTTAAAGGTCATTCCGATAACGAATATAATAATAGATGCGATAAAATTGCTCGTGAGGAATATAAAAAATTAAATAAATAGGTTAAAATTCTTTTGTGATAATATAATATTATCATGAGAAAAATATATTCAAAGAAGAGAGTTGTTAGTGAAATATTAAACATACTCGTGATATGTTTTAT
>CASDPM010000048.1 GCA_949282465.1 uncultured Bacillota bacterium | reverse complement strand
AAGTCCGTCTTCAACCGTAACGTCCGTCACGTCTAAACGCAAATATTTACCCTTTATAAAAGCCTCGGCGTTATGAAAATCGTTTTTGAGCAAGAAAAAGGACTTGAACGCCATACTAGCGCAAGTTTCCTTAATAAACTCAACGAGTTTTTGCCTTTCGGCATTTATAAGTTTCTCAAAATCAAGAACGTTTTCAATAACTAATCCATCACCAAAATTAGTTTCCGTAAGAATACGCAAAGCATCTTCGGGAGAACTACATTCAGCCATGCGAAAAAGCCGTTCCAAGCCGAGTAAACGGTTTTCAAGGGCTTTTGCCCGTGCGTTTGAATATATTGCGTTAGACATAATTTTTATTCAAATAACGCTTCGGCGATTTTCGCCGAAATATCGTCTTTTTTATTATCCACTAGTCTTTTAAATGACAAATCTTTATCGCAAACTTTGCCAACTAGCATAATTCCACCGATAAAATCTCCCGTTTCCTTTGCAACCGTTAATTTTTTTACCGACATAACTTTTAACGTTTTAACATCTACGTCAGAAAGAACGCCGTCACAACTCAAAACTATTTCGTCGTTGTCGTCCGCATAGTTTTCAACAAGTTTGTTAACGAATTCAAGATAAGTCTTTTTGTCAAGATTGCAAAGTTTTTCATACGTTTTATCAAAAACCGTACTAATAACGTCTTGGCGCGCTTTAAGAATTAGCTTTCTAACGTCAAGTTCGGCAACCGTTATTTTTCTAAAAACAATATCTTTGACTTCTGCATCCAAAAGTTGTTTTTGTGCAAAATTATAGTTTTCCGCCCAAAGTTTTACGCTGTCAATTTTTTGTTGCGCTTGCGATTTTGCACTAGAAAGCAAAGAACTCGCCTTTTCAGTAGCGTCACTTAAAATTCTTTCTATTATTGCATCCTTGCCTTCCATAACGTTAAATACCCACCGGCATCAAAAGAATAGAAACAACTAAACCTAAAATAGCATAGGTTTCAACCATTGCAGGAAAAAGTATTAATTTACCAGAAAGTGACTCATTCTTGGCAACCGCGTAAATACCGCTTACAGCGGTTTTTCCTTGGAATATACCCGAAACAAGCCCTGTCAATGCTAACGGCATTGCAGCAGCAAGTAACGCCGCACCGCTTGAAATTGCGCCCATACCGATTATTGCAAAAACAAATCCATAAATACCTTGCGTTGCAGGCAATACGACGAGAATAAGAACTTTACTAAACTTCTTTCCATCGTCAGCAATTACGCCTGCAGCAGCAGAACCGGTAAACCAAAGACCGATCGCAGAACCGATACCGCACAAACCAACGCAAATTGCAAGTCCTAATATTCCTAAAGCTTCAGGTGACATAAATGTATCCTCCAAAATAATTTCTATATTATTATCTATTCAGTTAAATAGATGTATTCAAATTGTGAACCAAGCGGAGTGAACTTTTCACCTTCGCCCGTGTAAAATTTAGAAAAGAATTCTATATACTGCAAACGGCTATCGTGTATATACGCACCAAGCACGCCCATTGCAATATTGAAAGTATGACCAAGAACCATAACAAAAGCGCCGAACAAGTAACCGACTCCACCGCCGGCAATAATTCCAAGTCCCAAATCGTTAAACGTCTGAGCAACAATCATACCCGAAAGCATAAGTCCAAATAAACGCGCGTAACTTAATATATCACTCATGATATTTATAAGTCCGTAAACTGCGCCAAATCCTTTTGTAAATTTACCAAAACCCTTTTCATTTCTTCCTGCCGTAACGGCGGCTACAAACACCGAACCAACAACCATAATTATACCAGGCATTTGCATTAGGTCAAAAAAGTTATATAACCACGACGGCATTATTAGATTAGGCATTAGATACGCAATAAGGAAATTAAACG
>CASDPM010000047.1 GCA_949282465.1 uncultured Bacillota bacterium | reverse complement strand
TTTAGTTTATCAACTACAATGTAAATTGTCAATGGCTCTAAGTTTTAAAAAAATGTAACTATGTTGAATTTTGTGACTTTCTAAATTATACTAAATTAAATTTACACCGTCAATAGTGTTTTGTTTCCAATTTTCCATGATTTGTTAAAAAAACACCCCATGCTAGGGTGTTTTGTTTCTATATTCTTGTGGCTATTGCTTTTAAGAAATCTTTACTGTTGAGTTTTTTGGGCGTTACTCCTTCTTTCTTGAAAAGTCCCACAAGATCACCTGTCATTTCACCTGCTTCTATCGTTTCGATTGTGGCTTTTTCAAGTCTTTCGCCAAAAGCAACAAGTTCAGGGATATCATCAAGTTCGCCACGTTTTTTAAGCGCACCCGTCCAAGCGAATATCGTTGCTACGGGGTTAGTAGAAGTTTCTTCGCCTTTCATATATTTATAATAGTGTCTTGTTACCGTGCCGTGCGCTGCTTCGTATTCGTAAATCCCTTCGGGCGAAACCAAAACGCTAGTCATCATAGCAAGACTGCCGTAAGCAGTTGCGACCATATCACTCATAACGTCGCCGTCGTAGTTCTTGCACGCCCAAACTATTCCCCCTTCGCTTCTAACTATTCTAGCAACCACGTCGTCGATAAGGGTGTACATATAATCTATGCCTGCCTTTTCGAACTTTTCTTTATACTCTTCTTCGTAAAGTCTGTTAAAGATTGCCTTAAAATTTCCGTCGTAAACTTTACTTATAGTATCTTTTGTAGAAAACCAAAGTGGAAGTTTTACGTCCAACGCATAGTTAAAACAAGCGCGAGCAAAACTCTCGATAGATTTATCGGTATTGTGCATAGCCATAACTACGCCGTCACCGTTAAAGTCGAAAATCGTTTGTCTTGCTTGATTTCCTTCCCTATCGGTATAAACTATTTCAGCCTTTCCTGCCCCTGCAAGCCCGTCTACCGCCTTATATATATCGCCGTAAGCGTGACGCGCTATTACGATAGGCTTTTTCCAAGTGGGAATATAAGGGGTTATACCGTCGACCAAAATAGGCGCACGGAACACCGTTCCGTCAAGGATTGCCCTTATCGTTCCGTTAGGGCTTTTATACATTTTCTTTAAGTTATATTCAGTCATCCTTTGTGCGTTGGGGGTTATTGTAGCGCACTTTACGGCAACGCCGTATTTAAGCGTAGCGTTAGCGCTTTCAACGGTAACCTTGTCGTCGGTATTATCTCTTTCTTTAAGTCCCAAATCGTAGTATTCCGTTTTAAGGTCAACGTATGGTTCAATAAGAATTTCTTTAATCCATTTCCATAAAATTCTTGTCATTTCGTCGCCGTCCATCTCGACGAGAGGAGTTGTCATCCTGATTTTTTCCATAAAAGTTTCTCCAAAAATTTTTATCGTTAGTATTTTATCACATACAACGCAATTTTTACAAGCGTTTTGAACTCTTACCACCCGTAATATTAAGAAGTGATGAATTGAATTTCTTTTGCAAGGTCATATCTATCGCAAAATTCTTTTCCGAAAGACTTATCATTTCAGTTAACATTTTACTGAACTCTTTTAACGTATCACAAAATAAATAATAGGCAAGCGAACCTGGAACGGAATTTATCTCGTTTAAATACACGTTTTTTCCACTTATCATAAAATCTATTCTGATTACACCCGTAAAGTCCAACTCACGATAAACTTTTTCGGCAATAGTCTTTATTTTACCGCTTATCTCTTCGGGAATATTTGCAGGAAATTCCCTTCCGCCACAACTATATTTATCCTCAAAGGACAAAATCTCGTCTTTCCCAACGGGGCGTTCACATTCCGAAGTCCTAATTTTTCCGTCCGCACCCTTATACACGGCGCAGTTTATCTCGGTAAAATTTTCCAAGCACCGTTCAACGATAATTTTCTCACCAAACCGTTTTGCATAGTTTATCGCAAATTTAAGTTCTTCTCGATTAGTAGCCTTTTTTATGCCGATACTAGAACCCAACTTCGACGGTTTTACTATTACGGGGTAGTTTAACTTTTCTTCTATTTCTTCAAAATTATTATCTTTAAAGATTACGCACGGCAAGGTCTTAACACCTATCCCTTTCAGTACGGTTTTGGTTACGTATTTATCCATACTTATTGCCGAAGAAAGTATATCCGGCGACGCAAGCGGGACGCCACACATCTTCAAAAGTCCCGAAAGACAGCCGTCTTCACCACGTTCGCCGTGCATACAGTTTATGCCAACCGAAAGGGTACAAAGTTCTTTTAGTCTTCTTCCCTTGACGGTATAAAGTTTATTTAGCCCTGACACAATCGTTACGGGTTTTATTTTTTTATAATCTATCGACTTATAAAAATCCACGTCGCACAAAACTTCGCCCGTGTACCATTTGCCGTCGCTATCGACGTAAACGGGAATGGCGTTATAATAAGTTTTACTGATAGAGTTTAGCGTTAAAACGCCCGTAATAACCGAAACATCGTGCTCGACCGAAACTCCACCAAAAAATACAGCAATATTCTTCATTAAAAAAACACCTCCGCAATATTTTTTCCGCTTTGGTGTTTTTGTTTTTCTTTAATTGTAATTATCGGGCAAGTCGTTTTCAAATAATACGACGTCGCCTTCTTTCATTATATCGTTAAGGACCTCGTTACCACGATTAAGTGATTTAGCAAATTTAATGTTTTCCCTATCCATGCCGTTTTCAAGCAAGCCGTTGATTATCATTTGCGCATTGTGCTTACCGACTACTATTACCATGTCGGCGTGATTTGCAAGCGTCTTACCTAATTCAAAGTTCGCAAGGTTTTCTTCCTTACCCAATTCCACAAGTCCTGGTGTAACTACGATTTTTCTTCCGTCGAACATATCTAAAACTTCCATAGCCGCTTTTATTCCGTCAGTATTGGAATTATAACTGTCATCTATAATAACAATATTCTTATTGTTAGGACGAAGTTCCAACCTATGCCCAACCGATTGAATACGGTTAATACCAAGTGCGATTTCGTCGGGCGTCATGCCGAGTTTATACGCCATTGCCGACGCAAGACAAATATTACTTATACTGTGTTTACCAAGTAATACGGTTGAACATATTACGGGTTGCTCGCCCTTGACGTTAAGTATAAACTGCGTGCCGTTACGATCGGTATGAATACCAGTCGCATAAACGAGATTATTCTTTCCGTCAACGCCTGCGTAGAATTTCTTTCCGTCGTACCTTTCGTAAAGTTCTATTGCACCTTGGTTGTCGTGCGAGAAAATACCTAACCCACCCTCGGTAAGATTTTCAAACAGTTCGAACTTGGTGTCTTTGGTATTTTCAATAGTCAAGAAAGTTTCTAGGTGTTGCGAGTTGATACCCGTTAAAATGCCGTACTTAGGTTTAACCAAATCGGTAAGTTCTTTTATATCGCCTTTACTTCTAGCGCCCATTTCCGCAATGAAAATATCGTGCGTGCTATCTAGATTTTTAACGGTAAGTGCCATTCCGAGTGGCGTGTTATACGACTGCGGGGTAGCAAGCACCCTAAACTTTTGCGATAGTATGGTCTTTAATATTTCCTTAACGCTAGTCTTGCCGTAACTGCCCGTTATTCCTATACGAATAACGTCGGCCTTTTGAAGTTTTTGTTTAGCAACTCTTAAATAATGAGTGCGAATACACCACTCTAACGGCTCGTTAATACAATATGCCGTGAACAATAAATATGGTACTAATATCGGCAAAATACAAAGCATCGAGAAACGAAGAATTGCGAATACTTCTTCGGCAATAACGAAAGATAGATAGTTAAAAAGCGTTATTACCCCAAACGTTACTGCCGTTAAGAATATGATATAAGTTATAATAAGTCTAACAAGTCTTGGGGTTTTACGCAAAGGAATTTTTGAGTTTACGTTCTTTTCGGTATTGATATAAACTATCATGAATAAGAAGTACGATATAAACCCAACGTAGGACGAAACAGCCTTGCCGAGCATACCCGAAAAGCACATACACAGAACGCAAAAGAACAAGAACGCCAAAAGGCACAAAAGCATTAAGCGTGAATTATACGAAGAATCCTTGCTTCCTACCCACTTAAAATAGCGTTTACGCCAGTAACCGCATTGTTGCAAAACGAGTAAGTATTTCATGGACGCAAAAAGAAGGAGTATACCGTTTGCTATACTCAAAATTAAATAGACTATCACTTGATTAGTCGTAAAAAGTTGTGAGAATGAAGATACTTCTGTCGGAAACATATTACGTAGAGAGCAAAAACTCTTTTACCTCCGTATTGAATTTAACAGGGCTATCTATAAACGCAAAATGCCCTGCGTTTCTAATTATAATAAGTTGACTGTTCTTAATGCCTTTTTTTAAGCGATACGCCGTATAAAGCGGGGTTTCTTTATCTTTTTCCCCGTTTATTATCAACGTAGAATTTTCAATTCCGCTAAGGGTATAATCTAAATATTCGCCGACGATTTTTTTAAAACTCTCTCTCATGATAGGATCGAGAGCAAGATAGTCGCGCGAGTAAAATTTCGTCAATTTTTCTTTTTTTATAAATAGCGATAGCGTGGAAAAAGCAAACCGCTTTAATCTATATTTTACCGACCTTTTCGGTTTTAATCCTGCGCTACCCGTAAGAACTAATTTATCGAATATATTTGGCGAATTATAGGCAAGTTTAAGCGCTATTCTTCCACCGAAAGAGTGCGCTATAACGTGCGTACCCACAATCCCGTGGCTTAACACGTATCGTTTTACTTGGTCGACGTAATCGTCAAGCGAATACGGGTATTCCATACCGACGTTCTCGCCAAAACCTTTAAGATCGATAGCGTGAACGTCAAAGTCACGCGAAAAAAAGGGTATTTGATAGGCAAAACTGTTTTTGTCCGCTAGATATCCGTGCAAGAATAAAAGCGGTTTCTTCCTTGGTGCAAAATCATTGATTTCGCAGTTATTTATGTCAGTTCTCCTTTATCATAACGAGCGCGTCTTCGCCGTCTATATAATATTTTTTTCGTTTAGATAAAACCTTAAATCCAAACGTTTCGTAAAGATTTATAGCAGGAACGTTTGAATTTCTTACTTCTAAAAGGATTTTTTTTACGCCCTTATTAGAAAGGTCGTTAATCATAAACTCTAAAAGTTGTTTTGCCTGACCTTTCTTTCTATATTCGGGCACGACTAAAACGTCTTCTAAATCGGCAAAATCTTCACCCACGGTGTAAGTTATAAAGCCCGTTAAAAGTTGGTTCTCAAAAAAACCGTAAGCGTAAAAGTCAGCCCTGTTAAAAGCACTTAATAACATACTTTCCGTCCAGCCGTCGGAAAAATATTTTTCATTTAGTTCTACTAAACTAGCGACAAAACTTTTGTCTAATCTTTTTATCATCTGCCTTCTTCCGCTTGGCTTTTTCTAACGTATAGGGGCGTTAAACTTTCCAAATCACAAGTAACGCTTTCCTTTTTACTCTCAATCGCTTTTATCAAGCCTTGAACGACGTCCACGTCTTTACACTTAAACCCCGAAACTTTTTCAGACGAAATTAACTTAAAGCCTTTTTTTATGGCGTTAAGTTGCTCGCCCGTTAAATACGACGGCTCGATAACAATTTTTTCGTCGTCATACCCGCAAACGTAATAACCGTTGTGTTTTGCGTCGATAACGGTCAAAAGTTTTCCGCCGATTTTATTATATGCCATGGTATCGAAAGAAGTTATTGATAGACACGGCTTACCGTAAGCAAAGCAAAGCGCCTTAATGGTTGCCACGCCTATTCTTATACCCGTAAACGACCCCGCACCGACAACGCAAGCAAAAAAGTCAACGGCTAGAAGGTCAAGCCCTGCCTTTTCCGCCGTGCTTTCAACGGCGTTCATAAGCGTTACCGAATGTTTAAGCGCGCAATCAGGATCGTAAAAAATTTGTGATTTGCCGTCTTTACACGCTATAACGGTCAAGTTTTTACCGCTAGTGTCTACTGCAATATAATTCATAACTCAATTTTTCTTTGATTTTCACTTATTTTTTCTATTTTAACACGCTTGACCTTTTTAGGCAAAACGTCTTCGATATTTTCCGACCACTCGATCAAGCAAACGTTTTCACCGCCAAAATAATCGTTAAGCCCTAGCCTTTCGGCGTCTTCCCCACAAGAAAGTCTATAACAATCGTAATGATAAATAAAATCGCCGTACACGTTAAGATAAGCGTAAGTCGGGCTTGTAACACCACTTAATCCAAAGTATCTAGCAACGCCTTTAACGAACGCCGTTTTTCCTGCCCCCAAATCGCCCGACAAAAGCACTACGTCCCCCTTTTTAAGGGTTTTAGCATACTCGAAAGCAATCTCTTCCGTATGGCTTGCGCTTTCGGATATAATTTGTTTAACCTTCTTTTCCACATTAGAACTTTGCAAGTTTATGCGCTTAAATAAGTGCGAAACACGTTTATAAAGCAAAATTGTTACCGCTGAAATCACCACGCTTTTGATTGCGTTAAAGGCAAGAATATATACCCATAGAGAACTGAACATTTGCTCAGAAACTTCGTTAGGGACGAAAGGAACGCCACCCGTAAAGAAAGGAAAGTTCACAAACTTATTAACGACTAGCGAAATACCCGTTTGAAGTATGCACGCCACGATAAGGGTGATTATAACAGTCTTAAACCCTTTTCTTTTAGTATACACGCACGACGGAACTATAACGAACGCCGTAGTTATAATAAAGTTTGCAAGTTCGCCGACGCCACCCGTACTGCCGACCGATATGTGGATCGCTTCCTTTATCGCCGTAATCATTATGGCGGGAATAGGCCCGTACATAAACCCGGCAAGCATGACGAACACGTTTGATAAATCAAGTTCCAAAAAACTTGCAGGCGTCGATGCAAATATAGGAATTTCTAGCAAGTACACCACGAACGATAATGCTGTAAAGACCGCCATACCTGCAATATTTTTTGTTGTAAAAACGTTTTTCATATGCACCCCATAGGGACAAAA
>CASDPM010000046.1 GCA_949282465.1 uncultured Bacillota bacterium | reverse complement strand
CGAATTGACCTATAAAAAACATAATATAAACAGCGTCCCCGAACCAAATTCTAGACTTGTAAACACCCGTCAAAATTTTCCCCGCACCGTTCACTCCGATAGGCAGGATTGCTTGAAAGTCGCAGTTGGACGTGGAAAGAGAAAAAAGCATAATCATTCCTATAGAAGTAATAACCCATAAAATATCTGCGCAACGTCCCCAAACCCTTGCGCCTTTAAGACAAAGGAAAAACGCCACCAAGAAAAAAGGCATAAAGTCTAAAAGGTTGGGCATGGTTTCGTAAAGCGCTTGTTCGATATAGTTTTGTTGTTCGCTTATAGGAACGATTGCTTTAAGCATAAAAAATACAAAGTAAAAGCCCATAATTATTTTAGCGCCCACCTTGCCGAAGTTTAGTTTTAGTAGACCGTAAAAGTCAGTCTTTGCGTTTTTGCAGGCAAATAAGACGGCGGTTAGTGTAATTGCATCTAATAAAAGACTGATACAAGCGGAAATCCACATATCTTCGTTAGCGTGTCCAGCAAGAATACTTGGAAGAATAAAAAACTTAGTAACAGGCATAAAAGCGATAAAAAACAAACAAACTTGTCTTACTTTTAACTGAAATTCCATTTATTTTACCTTGCCTCCCGTAGTGTTCATGCGTTTTTTATTCTTGTTTGAAATTGATAAAGGTCTATATTCTTGTTCAATAAGAAATCCTTTATAAAATCCGTCTTTAAGGTCTTTTGTGATAAGTGGTGAAAAGGGCGCTACTAACGGCGTCGAATAGTTTTCAAACGATACAAGATAAATCAAGAGTGCTGCACTAGCCAAAATTAGTCCGTAACCCCCGATAGAGCCACCTATCACCAAAAAGAGTATTCTTATCAAAGAAAATATTTGTTCAAGTTCTGGCACGGTGTAAAGGCATATTCCCGAAAAAGCGACGATCATAAGAGTTGGTGCGGAAATAATTCCTGCCGAAACGGCGGTTTCGCCCAAAACCAACCCACCGACGATAGAAACGACCATGCCGACGTATCTTGGCATACGCACACTCGCTTCGTTTAGAATTTCAAAAATTAAAAGGGTGAAAAACATCTCGAAACTTGGTGAAAGTGGAATGCCTTTTATACTGTTAACGATAGTTAGCAAAAAACTTAGTGGAATAAGTTGCAAATGGAACAGTTCCGCCGCCACGAAAAGGGCGGGTAAAAACATTGATAAAAGTACCGAAAATAACCTTATAGTTCTAGCCAGCGTAGCGCTATAAGCAGAGTTATAATAATCGCTAGGACTTTGGAAGTCTTCTATTAAAAGGTAGGGCACGGTCAAGGCGATAGGCGAGCCGTCTACTAAAACGGCAACCCTACCTTCTAGAATTTTAGCGGCTAAAATATCGGGTTTTTCGGTGTTGCCTACCTGCTTGAAAAGCGAAGTTTTATGTTCGCCGAGAAATTTAGTGACGTAAGAAGAATCTAAAACGGCGTCGATACTAATCCCCGAGAGTTTGCTTTTTAATTTTTTGACTAGTTTTTTGTCGGCAACGCCGTTGATGTAGCATAAACAAACGGGTGTTTTAGAGTATTTGCCGATTATCAAATTTTCAAATCGAAGATCGGGCGATTTTATTTTGCGCCTTATTAAACTCACGTTGACGGGTAAACTTTCCACGAACCCTTCTCTCGGACCTTTTATAACGGTGGAAGTTGGCGGTTCCATAATGGCGCGTTTTTCAAACTTTTCAAAGGCGAACGAATAGGCTGTCTTTAATTTATCACACAAAAAAACCGCCTTTGCCATAACTACTTCTTCGATTATTTCGTCGTACTCAAACACTTGTTTTTGCTCGGGGCTTAGAAAATATTCGGTAATGTTTTTTTCGGTTATATTTTCATTTATTTTGGCGAGTGGTCGAAGTATAAGATCGCCGATAGCCGTTTTGTCAACTAAGTCTTTGGCGAAAATTATCACGGCTGGGGATTTGCCTGCCGTTACCGATAGAAAAACTATATCTTCCGATTTAAGACTTTTTTTAAGTTTATCAACGTCTTTTTGTAAATTTCCCGTTAAATTCATAGAAATAGTATTGTTATTTGATTAAAATTTATTCGATAAAAAGAATAAAAAAACACCCGACTATGCGTCGGGTATCTTTTTGGTTAATTAAGAATTTAACGAATTTATCGCATCTATAAGAATAGACGCAATATTAACGATTTCATCTTTGGAAATATTTTCGGATACGTGTTCACTCAATACGCTTTCAATCTTTTCCGTAAGTGTTTCGGGCGCGCTTTCGTTAACGGTTTTTTCGATTTTGGTTACAACCACCGCCAAATTTTCGGTAACGTATTCGCAAATAATCCCTTCAATCAAAAGCGAAGTTTGGCTTTTCTTTACGTGTTTTCCACTCGCAATTTTTTTGACGGCGGTTTTGATTATAACGCCAAGCGAACCGCTACAAAGCCCCGAATAAAAAGTTTCTTCGGTAATAGCGCTATTTACGCCTAAAAAGATAAGATTGTATAAAAAAGTAATCACGATTCCGGCGATAAAAGGAACGTAACCTTTTATGCCGTTTTTAAGTTTAGATAAAAATACCTTTTCTAAGATGATACAAATAACGGAAACGACCACCGCAATAACGACGGCGGATATTCCGTAAGACGATAAAATCTCGGTAAAATAACCGTATTCCATTTTTCCTCCTACGGGAGTTCATTAACGGAATTTTCTTCTGCGCGAAGTATTTGTAGCCTTCGGAAAAATCCGAAAGCGTTTACGAAATAAAAAGAATCTATACCGCAACACCCCCTTAATTTGTTAAATTCCAAACGCCGAGAGTATGATAGCATAGAAAATAAAAAAGTAAAGATCTTTATGACACTCTTAAAAGGACTTGCAGTAAATTATTTTTAGTTATTTTTCTTCATAGTTATATACAAAAAGAATTTATGGAGAATTAAAAATGTTTATTGAGAGTTTAATGTTTCTTATCGGCAAACTGACCTTCTTTACGGGTAGTGTTTTAGGCGGAAATTCTTTTCCTAAACCCCTTTCCAAGGAAGAAGAAACCGAGTGCTTAAAACTAATGAAAGCAGGGGATTTAAAGGCAAAAGAAAAACTAATAAACCACAATATGCGGTTAGTAGCGCACGTGGTTAAAAAATATTCGGGTTCGGCTGAAACCGACGATCTTATCTCGGTGGGTAGTATAGGATTAATTAAGGCTATAAACACCTACGAACTAAGTAAGGGAACGCAACTTGCTACCTATACGGCACGCTGTATAGAGAACGAAATTTTAATGCTACTTCGCTCGAATAAAAAGCACAAAAACGACGTGTCGCTTTCAGATCCCGTCGGCGCAGATAAAGACGGCAACGAACTTACGCTAATGGATTTACTTTGCGAAAAGGACGACGTAGTTTTTGCTGAAGTAGATAAGAGTATCGAGCGTGAAAAGTTCTTGCAATTTTTAAGGAACGTGCTCACTAAAAGAGAGTATACGGTAATATGTTTAAGATACGGGTTAAAATGCGAGAGAAATTACGCGCAAAGAGAAGTCGCAAAGTTTCTAAAAATTTCCCGCTCGTACATATCACGTATAGAGAAAAAGGCTATCGACAAACTTAAAGAAGCCGTCAAAAACGGGCAATTCTATTGCTAAAAGAAAATTTTTATGTTACAATATATCAAAGGAGAATTTTATGGAAACAAAAATAGCCGTTGTGGCAATTATAGTAAACGATTACGACGCCGTAGAGCGTGTAAATTCAACCCTGCACGATTTCCGTGATTACATCATCGGTAGACAGGGTATCCCGTATAAAAACAAGAACGTAAATATCATAACCGTAGCGATGGACGCACCGCAAGAGTATATAAACAGTTTGTCGGGTAAACTCGGTATGATAAACGGCGTTACAAGTAAGGTTTTAACCACGAAATAATTATGGCGTATACATTTATAAGCGGTGCAACGGGCGGTATAGGTAAAGCCTTTTGCATAGAGTGTGCCAAATGCGGTTACGACCTTTTCGTTACGGGTAGAAGTCAAGATAAACTCGAAGGTCTTAAAGTTGAAATAAACAAAGTAAACGCTAAAATAGACGTAAAATATTTTGCGTGTGATTTGACTAGTGAGATAGAGAGAAGTGCTATGCTTGATTATATCGACGGGGAAGGCGTAAAGTTCGATAGGATTATAAACGTCGCAGGGGTAGATATACAAAAAGCGTTTATGGACTATACCGAACAAAAACTATTGTTCCAACTCCGTGTAAACGCCGAAGCAACCGTGCATTTAACCTATACGTTACTTAATCGCCGTGTAGAAAATACCGAAGTTATAACTGTGTCTAGTATGTCAGGCGCTTCGCCTATGCCGTACTTCGCTCTTTATAGCGCAAGTAAAGCGCTACTTATAAACCTTTTTACGTCTTTGCATTACGAACTGAAAAAGGACGGGGTGAAGGTTACGGTCGTTATGCCGGGCGGTGTCCCCACAAGACCTGATATTATAGAAGATATCAAAGGTCAAGGGTTATGGGGCAAACTTTCGGCAAAGCCTGCCGACTTCGTGGCTAGAAAATCGCTTAAAGCAGTAAAAAAGAACAAGATAAAATATATACCAGGTGGGTTCAATAAGTTTTTGAACTTTATAATGAAGTTGGTTCCAAAACGTATAGTGCTTTCGTTCATAGCACGCCGATGGGAAAAACAAACGAAAGATGCATTTTAATTCATAAGGAGATTTGTTATGAGTTTAGCCGATAAGATATTTATTCAAAACTGTACCGATATAATAAACAACGGATTTTGGGACAAGGATTTACCCGTTCGCCCTAGATGGCACGACGGTACGCCCGCCCATACGGTAAAGAAATTTTGTATAGTTAATAGGTACGATTTGACCAAAGAATTTCCTATTCTAACCTTGCGTAGAACGGCATTTAAGTCGGCTGTGGACGAAATTTTGTGGATTTGGCAAAAGAAGTCTAATAATATTAAAGATTTAAATAGCCATATTTGGGATTCGTGGGCAGACGAAACGGGTTCGATAGGCAAGGCTTACGGCTACCAACTCGGTGTAAAGCACAAGTATAAAGAAGGTGAGTTCGACCAAGTTGATAGAGTGCTTTTCGACTTAAAGAATAACCCGTCGTCAAGGCGCATAATGACCAACATTTATACCTTTGAAGATTTGCACGAAATGAACTTGTATCCTTGTGCATATTCTATGACCTTTAACGTTTCGGGCGATACTTTAAACGGTATACTTAACCAAAGAAGTAACGACGTTGCCGTGGCAAACAACTGGAACGTTGTTCAGTATTCCGTATTACTTATGATGCTTGCGCAAGTTTCGGGGCTAAAAGTCGGCGAACTCGTACACGTTATAGCCGATGCGCACATTTACGATAGGCATATTCCCGTAGTGGAAAAGATGATGCAAAATCCGCAGTTTGAAGCGCCTAAACTCATCATCAATACCGACGTAAAAGATTTCTATAAATTTACGGTTGACGATTTTGTTTTGGAAAATTATCAGTACAATAAAATTGAAGAAAAATTCGAGGTGGCAATCTAATGAAAGCGATAGTTGCAGTTGATAAAAAATGGGGTATAGGAAAGAAGAACGATTTATTGTTCAGTTTGCCTGCCGATATGGCGTATTTTAGAGAAAAGACGCTCAATAAAGTCGTAGTAATGGGCAGTAACACCTTAAAGTCTTTCCCGGGCGGAAAACCGCTTAAAAATAGAACGAATATAGTATTATTCCCCGGTGGCGAAAAGCGTGACGACTGTTTGATAGTGGACAGTATGGAAGAGTTGTCTAACGAACTTAAAAAATACAATCCCGACGACGTTTTTATTATCGGTGGCGCAATGTTTTATAGGACCATGTTGCCATATTGTAGCGAAGTTTTAGTTACTAAGGTAGACGCTGACGGCGGTGCGGAAGTGTTTTATGAAAACTTGGATCAAAAACCCGAGTGGAATTGCGTTCAAGTAAGCGAACCGCAAGAAACTAACGGTTATACTATTCGTTTTACGGTGTATAAAAATTCCGACGTAAAAGAATTTTAAAAATAAAAAAGGCCGAAAATTCGGCGGAAAAGATATTAAATAAAAAACGAACGCTTTGCGAAAAATCGCAAAGCGTTTTTTTCAAAAAAGCCGTGCATCCCTTGTCGATAGACGTCGCCGAAGCGGTGACCGTACAGGTAACTCCTTTAAAGCAACCTTATGGCACACGTGCTGAACTGTTTAGTGCTGCTACATTCCTGTTCTGACACGGTTCGCAGTGGCGCGTTGCATAAGACCTTAATATCAACGTCCCTTATATGGCTCTGCCTTCCACGCCGAATACCTAAAAGGGCATTCAACTCCGCTAAGCGAATTGCGGATTACAGGGCATCGCTAACTCCCCGCCTAGCACGGCTATATTATTTTAGACCAAAAAACGATAAATAGCAAGTTATTTTATGTAAAATTCCCGAATTTGCAAAAATTAACTTTACAAAATCGACAAATATTTGTATACTTAATTAAGTTAGTATAAATAATAGGAGCATTATGTAATGTACAAGAAAGTAGACGCGTCCTTAAACTTTATCGATAGGGAAAAGGAAATCCTTGCCTTTTGGAAGGAAAACAAGATTTTTGAACAGAATATTGCTGAAAACGAAGGTTCGAAAGAATTTACTTTTTACGACGGTCCGCCCACGGCAAACGGCAAACCGCACATAGGTCATATTCTAACCCGTGTTATTAAAGATATAATTCCGCGTTATCACGTTATGAAAGGCGATCATTGCTTGCGTAAGGCAGGTTGGGACACGCACGGTCTTCCCGTAGAACTTGAAGTAGAAAAACTTTTGGGTATCGACGGCAAGCAAGAAATAGAAAAATACGGAATCGAACCCTTTATAAAAAAGTGTAAAGAATCGGTTTGGAAATATAAAGGCGAATGGGAAAAAATGAGTGACCGTGTCGGCTACTGGGCTGATATGGAAAACCCGTATGTTACCTACGACGATAATTATATCGAATCGGTATGGTGGGCTATAAAGACTATTGCCGAAAAGGGCTTGCTCTATAAAGGTCATAAAATCGTACCTTACTGCCCCCGTTGTGGAACGGCGCTCTCTTCGCACGAAGTTGCGCAGGGATATAAAGACGTAAAAGACGTTTCGGTTTTCGTTCGTTTTAAGATTAAGGGTAGGGAAAACGCTTATTTCTTAGCGTGGACGACTACGCCGTGGACACTTCCTTCTAACGTTGCGCTTTGTATGAACCCCAAGGAAGATTACGCCGAAATTATTGCAGAAGACGGTGCGACTTACGTTCTTGCGCAGGCTCTCGTTCCGTCGCTCTTTGAAAACTATCAAACGGTTTCGGTTAAGAAAGGTTTAGAATACGAACACGCTGAATACGAACCCCTCTTCGACTATGCTTTGGGCAGTTTCAAAGAAAAGGCGTATTACGTAGTGTGCGACGGTTACGTTACGCTTACCGACGGTAGTGGTATCGTTCATATTGCGCCCGCTTTCGGTGAGGACGATGCTAACGTTGGTAGAAGATACGGCTTGCCGTTTGTTAAACTCGTCGACGATCGCGGTAAAATGCTTGAACAAACGGGCGAACTTGCAGGCTTGTTCGTTAAAGATGCCGATAAATTAGTTATAAAGAATTTGAAAGAAAGGGGACTTTTATTTAAGGAACTTGCTTTTGAACACAGTTATCCTTTCTGTTGGAGATGCGATACGCCCCTTCTTTATTACGCAAGGTCAAGTTGGTTTATCAAGATGACCGCAATTAAAGATAGGCTTATCGAAGCGAATAATTCCATCAACTGGATGCCCGAAACCATTAAACACGGTAGAATGGGTAACTTCCTTGAAAACGTTATTGACTGGGGCTTGTCCAGAGAACGTTACTGGGGTACACCGCTTCCCGTTTGGGTATGTAATAAGTGTGGTAAGATACACGTTATCGGCAGTAAAAAGGAACTTAAAGACCTTTGCAAGATAGACGGGGATATAGAACTTCACCGTCCGTATATCGACGATTGCACTTTTGACTGTGATTGTGGTGGCACGTTCGTTAGAGAAAAAGAAGTTATCGACTGTTGGTTTGACTCGGGTTCAATGCCTTTCGCACAGTATCACTATCCCTTTGAAAATAAGGAATTATTTGAAAGTCATTTCCCTGCGGATTTCATAAGCGAAGCAATAGATCAAACGCGTGGTTGGTTCTACACCTTGCTTGCAATCTCAACTTTGTTGTTCGATAAAGCGCCCTTTAAGAACTGTATCGTTTTAGGGCACGTTAACGATAAGAACGGTATCAAGATGAGTAAGCACAAAGGTAACGTAGTCGATCCGTGGACCATACTCGACAAACAGGGCGCAGACGCTGTAAGATGGTATTTCTATACGGGTTCTGCACCGTGGTTACCGTCAAGGTTCTACGAAGAAGCCGTTTCCGAAGCACAAAGAAAGTTTATGGGTACGCTTTGGAATACCTATGCGTTCTTCGTACTCTACGCAGATATAGATAAATATAATCCTGCCAACTATAACTTGAAAGACTGCAAACTTTCACTTATGGATAAGTGGGTACTTTCCAAACTCAACACGCTTATAAAGACGGTTGACAAGGGACTTAACGAATACAATATTTTTGATAGCGCAAGGGCACTTCAAAGTTTCACCGATGATCTTTCTAACTGGTACGTTCGTCGTTGTCGTGAACGTTACTGGGGACACGATATGTCGGAAGATAAGGTTGCCGCTTATACCACCCTTTACACGGTGCTTACAACAATGGCAAAACTTTCCGCGCCGTTCACACCGTTCATGGCTGAAAGCATATATCAAAACCTTGTGCCTGCTTTCTACAATGATGCGCCTAAGTCGGTTCACTTGTGCGCTTTCCCGACCGTAGACGAAAGTATGATAGATTTAGAACTCGAAGACGGTATGCAAAACGTTCTCGATATAGTCGTTCTTGGTAGAAGTTGCCGTAACTCTTCTAACATCAAAAACCGTCAACCTCTTTCCAAGATATTCGTATGCTCGGAAAGGAAGACCGTTTTGACCGAAGGTTTGTTAGAGATTGCAAAGGACGAACTTAACGTTAAGGAAGTTGAATATCTTTCCGACGCGTCAAGGTTTGTAAATTATAAGATTAAACCGCAACTTAAAACGTTAGGTCCGAAATACGGTAAACTTTTAGGCAAGTTAAGGGCGTTCCTTGAAACTTGCGACGCTAACCAAGTCGTTAGGACTGTAAAGAGTGGCGAAGTTTATAAGACCGAATATGATGGCGAAACCTTTGAATTTGCGTTTGACGACTTGCTTATTTCAAGCGAGAGTGAAGAAGGATTTACTTCTGCAAGTGATAACGGTATAACCGTAGTTTTAGATACGCACATTACCGAAGAACTCAAAGCCGAAGGCGTTAAGAGAGAACTTATCTCTAAAATACAATCAATGCGTAAAGACGCAGGCTTTGAAGTTACCGATAGGATAGACGTTTTATATTCGTCTGACGACGCCGATATTTTGAACGCGTTTGCCGACGGTGATGAAATCAAGAGCGTAACGCTTGCCGACAGTATGAAGAAAGGTACGGGCGAAGGCTTTACCAAGACACTTGATATTAACGGCGCGCCGTGCGTAGTTACGGTAAATAGGAAATAGGATTTTACTTGATGAGAACAGCAGAATGGAAAGACTTTTCGGTAATTGCGTCGGGCGACGGGTATAAACTCGAACGCTGGGGCGGTATCGTATTGCTCCGTCCCGATCCCCAAGTTATATGGAAGACTGACGTCGATATGGATAAATATCCTAAACTTTCGGCGAAATATCTTCGTAGTGAAACGGGTGGGGGTAAATGGAGTATAAAAGGCAATATGCCCCCTGAATGGACGGTTACCTATAAAGACTTAAAGTTCAAAATAAAACCCATGGGTTTTAAGCATACGGGGCTTTTCCCCGAGCAGGCGGTAAACTGGGATTTGATGACCGATTTAATAAAAAATTCTGGTCGTGAAATCTCGGTTCTAAACCTTTTTGCTTACACGGGTGGCGCTACCGTCGCTTGTGCAAAAGCAGGAGCAAAGGTGTGCCACGTTGACGCCGCAAAAGGTATGGTGGAACGCGCGGGGGAAAACGTAAGGCTTTCCAAAGTAGAAGACGGAAAGGTTAGGTATATTATCGACGATTGTAAAAAATTCGTCGAGAGAGAAATTCGTCGTGGAAGAAAATACGACGCCGTTATAATGGATCCGCCTAGTTACGGTAGGGGTGCTAACGGTGAAGTGTGGAAACTTGAAACCGAACTCTTCTCGCTCGTGCAGTTATGTACAAAGGTTTTGAGTGATAATCCGTTATTCTTTTTGATAAACAGTTACACTACGGGCTTGCAACCGCAAGTTTTGAAAAATATTTTACAAATAACCGTTGCTAACAAATTTGGTGGCGAAACCGACGCTTATGAAGTCGGATTAAACACCGAAGAAAAGGGCGTGATACTTCCTTGTGGTAACAGCGGTATATGGATCAATAGGTAGGACTATGGAAGATTTGACTATACTTCATGAAGACAATCATATAATCGTGGTGTTAAAGCCTCAAAACGTGCCTTCGTGCGAAGACGAAAGTAAAGATAAAGACTTGCTTACAATGATTAAGGAATACATAAAGGAAACTTATAATAAGCAAGGTAACGTTTACTTGGGGCTTGTGCATAGACTTGACCGTCCTACGGGTGGTGTCATGGTGTTTGCTAAAAGTTCTAAGGCGGCGGCTCGTCTTTCCGAACAAATGAAAGAAGGTGACTTTGAGAAAAAGTATTACACCGTTTTGGTCGGTAAACCCCGTGAAGAAAAGGCAACGCTTACGCACTATATGAAAAAGAACGTTGTGAATAACATGGTATACGTTTGTCCGTCGACCGTTCAAGGCGCAAAGTTCGCTCAACTAGATTATAAAGTTTTGGAATATAAAGACGGTTTGTCGCTTGCGGAAGTAAGATTGCATACGGGTAGAAGTCACCAAATAAGAGTTCAAATGAGTTCTATCGGCACGCCTGTTTACGGCGATATGCGTTACGGTGGAGATAAGGCGAAGAAAGGTTATCTTGCGCTTTGGGCGTATTACCTTTCATTTACGCACCCTGTAAGTAAAGAGAGAATGGTTTTCCGTGTTCAACCACCCAAGGATTTGCGTCCGTGGGATACTTTTGACACGGAAAAATCGGTAACCATTATAAAACCTGAATATTAAATATAATTTTTCAAAATATTATCGCCCCTATGTTTTTAGGGGCGATAACTATATAAAAAAGCCGAGGAATTTGTAAATTCCCAGTGCTATCAAAATAGCGGGAGGGAGAAAACCAAACTTCCCGCATTTTTTAATCACGGGCGTTTCCGAAAGCACAATGCCAAGCGCAATCATAATCGCGTGCATTACTGCAATTACGATAGGAACGTAAAAAGCGTTTATGCCCATGATAGAAAGCGATAAGTTGGCAAGCGCACCGTCAAGTCCGACGGCAAACCCCGCAATTAAAGATTGTTTTATTAAACCGCCCTTACTTTGTGAAG
>CASDPM010000045.1 GCA_949282465.1 uncultured Bacillota bacterium | reverse complement strand
CCCGAAAGGATTGCTTTCCTTACCGAAGATATGAATAATATCGAATGTACGTTAAACGGCAAAATGATGGTATTCGACGGCGTTTCTGATTTTGAAAAGAAACTCTATAAAGCAAATATATCGTCTTTGGTTAAAGAAGGGAAGAACGAAGCGGTAATTAAAATCAATTTTCATCAAGGCGAAAACGTTTATTACGCATTGTTCGGTGAAAACGTTACCGAAACTCTTAAAAACTGTTTGGCTTACGATACGACGATTGAAGCGTGCTTTGTACAGGGTGATTTCGGGGTATATTCCGAAAGCGGTTTTGTAAAGGGTAAAGAAAAGAACGTTTTGATCTCGGAAGATAATTTCTATATAGGTAAAAAGAAGACGGTTATAACTGATACTATAAAAGACGGGTTCCCGTTCTTTGCAGGTGATATAACCTTAAAAAAGGAATTTGAGCACAATGGTGGTAAATGTATTTTAGATCTTAAAGGAAGATTCCACCTTTGCGATATAACGCTAAATGGCAAAAAGGTTGTTAAGTCTTATTTTGCAGATTTGGTGGACTTGACTGATTATGTTGTAAAGGGAAAAAATACTGCAATTATAACGCTTTATTCATCTAATAGAAACTTAATGGGACCACACCACTTAATTGAAGCGGAAGAATGTTTCTCTGTAGGTCCGCACTCGTTTGAATTACAAGGTTCGTGGAAAGACGGAAAGAGCAGTATGGAAAGAGAAAATTATTCCTTCGTGCGTTTTGGACTTTTTAACGATTAAGGAGTTAGTATGAAACAAGAAATTTTTGGAAAATTAGACGGTAAAGACGTTGTAAAATATACTCTTACAAACGGCAAGGTAACCGCGGGAATATTAAATTTTGGCGGAACGATACAATCTTTAATTGTTCCTGATAAAAATGGTAATCCAGTCGACGTGATTTTGGGTTACGATAACATAGAAGATTATCGAACTAACGCAGGTTATTTGGGCGCTGTTATAGGCAGGGTTGGTAACCGTATTGAAAAGGGTAGATTTACTCTTAACGGAAAGCAGTATCAAGTCGGCGTAAATAACGGTGAGAATTCCTTGCACGGTGGTATAAGCGGTTTTGACGATAAGATTTGGGACGTTGAAATTATAGGTGAAACGCTAAAACTTTCTTACGTAAGCGTTGATGGTGAAGAAGGTTATCCAGCAACTTTAAACGTTACGGTAACTTATTCTATCGAAAACGACGGATTAAAAATTGAGTATAATGCAGTTTCTGACGGAGATACCATTATCAATTTAACCAACCATACTTACTTTAACCTTGATGGTGAAGGAAACGGCGATATTTTGGGCACGACCTTAAATATTGATGCCGACGCCGTAACGCCTACCAACGATAAACTTATTCCACAAGGCGATATAATGAAAGTTGAAGGTACTCCGCATGATTTTAGAATCCCTAAAACCATAGGTCGTGATATAGAAGAAAAAAGCCAACAACTTATATTTGCTGGTGGCTACGATACTAACTTTATTCTTAACGGTAAAGGGTTTAGAAAGATTGCAACGGCAAAGGCAGTATCTTCGGGAATTTGTATGGATGTTTTTACCGATCAAATAGGCGTTCAGTTCTATTCGGGTAACTTCCTTTCGGGGGTTAAAGGTAAAGGCGAAAGCGTTTATCATAAGAGATACGGTTTTTGTTTAGAAACGCAAGGTTTCCCAAATGCAATTAACTGTCCTAACTTCCCGTCGCCCATACTTAAAAAAGGTCAAAAGTATCATACGGTTACTTTATATTCTTTTAAATGTGAATAAAAAATCGGGGCTGTCGCGTTAAGCGGTAGTCTTTTTGCGAAAAAAACACTCATCCGAGATAAAACGGCTGAGTGTTTTCTGCTTTTATAATATAATTGTGTACAAAGAAAATATTTCTAAAAGCGAGGACAATACTAAAAAATCAAGGAGCCATCCGCAAGTTTTTTATCAACTTGCGACAGCCCCTTTTGCAAGGGAAGAACTCGTTAAATACGTCTAAGTTCAAAGGACGTGCTAATGTCGTCATAATTATTAGGACTATCGTAAGTGGATCTTGATGAGTATGTTCCATCTTTCCTGCCGTCAACGTATAACCAACACATTAAGGGTGTTACTTCCTTGTTAAGGCCTGCATTCCAACTTGTCGTGGATTTATGCTCGACTGAAATCCCAACAAAATTATAATTATTATAATTGATAATAATTGAGATTTCAAAAGGACAATTTTGGGTGTCTATCAAAGAATATACGTCTTCATACGTATATTCGCCTTCACGGCATTCGTCTAGTTTTTCCTAATAAACCGTACGGGATAGCACAAGACGATAGTTTTCTAATTCCGCAAGCAATTTTTTCTCTGCGTCAGCAGGAAGTTGCGTTTCGCCTTTTATGTAAATCAAATTCTTTTCTCCTTTATTATTTACTTTATATGATTTCTATGACCATTGTAAAACAAAAAGAATAAATTGTCAATAGTCAGGATTGATATAGCACTTTCGAAAACGTTTTATGCATATAATAAAAAAGTTATTTCACACCTTTTAAGACCATAAATGTTATTTGTAAAATGGAAATTAAATGTAAAAACAAAGGTATTACACGATTGTGTCATACCTTTGTTTTGTAAATGGTGCGGATAAAGGGATTTGAACCCCCACGCTCTCGCAATAGATCCTAAGTCTATCGTGTCTGCCAGTTCCACCATATCCGCATAATTTTTGTGAAATTTATTTTCAACATTGCTTATTATAGCACAATAAATTTAAAAATACAAATAAAAAACCTTTTTTTATTATTTTATTTGCTTTATTTGTAAAGTTTGATATAATATTACTTATATGAATACAACTTTTGCCAAAGTTTTATAGGAAAAATCAACTTTCTATTATTTTATATTAACGCAGGAGAAAGAATATGAAAAAATCAAAGATTTTATCTTTAATTTCTATGTTAGTCGTTATAGTTTGTATGGCACAGTTTGTTGCTTGTTCTGGTATGACGCCTTCGGGAACGAATAGTTACACCGTATCAATCTACACTCTTCAAAGATCGCAAAACGACAACGGGGAAATTTTAAACAACAGTCTTCAATTAAAAAGGCAGTTTATGGTAGTTCGTTCGGCAGCATTTAAACTTGACGAGGCGACTGATAAAAACTCTTATGAAATTGCATCAGGTGACGGCAAAGTTTTGGTTTATGAAAATGAAGTGCAAGTTATTCCCAAAAGTGATATGACGTTGCTTATAAGGGAAGGGCAGTTAAAAACCATTAATCTATATGCGAACGGCACCGCTATGACCGAGTGCGAAGATACTTTCTTTTTGGAAAGTTATAATAATTTATTAGTTAATACTTATGAAGAATCTTTCGATTTAAATCAACTTATATTCGATTACATGAAGATAAATGCCACAGAGTTTAATATAAGTGCAACGGGCAAGTGGGCGGTTGACTGCGAATTCTATGCTCATAAGCCGGTGGAAATTATAGAAGAAGATGCAGGTTCGGACCCTTTATCTACGGGAACTGAATTAGAAGAAACTGAAAAGACTTATGATCTGACGGGTGGAAAAAAGCCCTTCTCGAAAGGTCGTATTCTAATTGAAAACGGTCAAATTGTTGTAACTACGGATAATCGTTGTGGAATAGAAATGATTAAATCGTTTGACGTAAGTATTAAAGTTTCAGCGCCCAAGCCTGTGGAATAAAAAAATAAAACAAAAGGGTTTGTCGTTAAGATAAACCTTTTTTAATATTAAAAGTATGGAGAGTAACAAACTATGAAAGGATTAAACGCGATCGTAACGGGTGCGGGTGGCGGAATAGGACGCGCTATCGCAATAGCACTTGCAAACGAAGGTGTTAACGTCATTTTGTTTGGTGGGCGTAACGTAGAAAAACTTGAAGAAACGGCAAACTTGGTGCGTAATATGGGCGTAAAAGCAACTATCGTACCTTTTGAACTTACCGACGATAAACTCTTGCAAGATGGAATAAATCAAGTTTTAGAACAAGTTGGTTCGGTCGATATACTAATAAATAACGCTGGGGTAGCGCATAACGCTAGCGTAGAACAAACCGATATTCAAGTTTTTGATAAAATTATGAATATCAATGCAAGAGTGCCTTATATTTTAACTCAAAAACTTTTGCCTGTTTTGAGAAATTCTAAAAGAGCAAGCATAATAAATATCGCGTCGGTAGTTGCGCATGCGGGCTATCCAAATCAAAGTGCGTATACCGCATCTAAACACGCCCTTTTGGGATTTACAAAAGCCTTGGCGTCCGAAGTCTATAAAGACGGTATTAGAGTTCACGCAATATCGCCAGGCGGTGTTTATACGGACATGATAAAAATATCTCGCCCCGATCTTACTTCCGACGGAATGATCGTTCCACAAGATATAGCGGATATCGTTATGTTTTTATTAAAGAATAGAGGTAATGCAGTAGTTGATGAAATTATAGTTCATCGTCTTACGAAAGAACCTTTCTTGGTGTAAATTGATTATAAAAGGAATAAAATTATGAGAAAAAATCTAAGTTCAAAAGCATACGTATATCCGTTGCCTGTACTTATTGTCGGTACGTACGACGAAAATGGCAATCCTGACGCAATGAACGCCGCTTGGGGAACTGTTTGCGATACTTCGCAAGTTTCTATTTGTTTAAGTGCGACGCATAAAACGGTAAAAAACTTACTAAAAACAAAAGCGTTTACCGTTGCGATGGCGGATGAAAAGAATATAATTCCTGCTGATTACGTTGGTATTGTTTCGGCAAACAAAGTTGCAAAAAAAACTTCCTCAAAACGGCTTATGGCTAAATTATAAAAAGGAGAAAATAACTAGAATACACAAGGAGAATTCTTATGGAAGATTTTGTAATTTTATGTAGGGCGAAAACATACATAGATAAACTTGCAAACGGAATAAATCCGTTAAACGACCAACTGCTTGAAGAGAATGATATAGTTAATAATGTT
>CASDPM010000044.1 GCA_949282465.1 uncultured Bacillota bacterium | reverse complement strand
TCATTTAACTCTTTTGTATCCTGTAATAAAAACACCGTTCTTTTTTGCATAAAACTCTCCTTTACGTTTTTAACAATCTGTATTTTACTACAAAATCTCTTATTTACCAACTAATTTTATACAAAATTTAGCATTGTTTTTTAATCTGTGCAAAATTATTGTCGAATTTTGTACAAATTTCTCAAAAGGGAATTTTTGCGTGTGTTTTCATTTTTTTGACGTAAAAAAACCGCCCCTTTTAGTGGCGCAGCGATAGGGATTTATCGTTACGCCACAACTATATTTGCCTAACGGCAAGTGATATGCCTTCGGCGTGATATTTTGCTAACGCAAAGTGATATTTTTACTTGTAGTGAAAGATAGGCAAATATAATTTAACTTTGACCAAAGGTCAAAATATAACTGCTTACGCAGTTGGCGTTCGCTACGCTCGGCTAAACTGTTTACTGCGTAAACAATATCACTTTTTGCCACAAGGCTAAAAATATAACTTAAATCTTTAATTTTTGTGGATAAGAAAAGCCCACCATATTTCGCTTTTTGCGAAGTATAGTGGGCTACACTTTTATTTTGAATTTATATCCCTATGGCTATTACAGTTTTTGAGCGGTTTAGTTTTATTTTTTTATTATTTAGCCTTAAAGAATTCAGTTGCTTCTTGATAGAAGAAGTTCATGTTCGTGGGCATCATTTGTCTAATAGTAGCAACGTCCAAATCCTTGTCGGCGTCGATAGCGTCTAATTTTGCTTTTACTGCGTTATATGCGCTTTGTAATGCGGTTTTAGCAGTATTGTCAAGACTATCGAAATCGTTAAGTTTATACATGAGAATTGCAAGTTCAGTAGCCGTTTCGTATTTTTCCAAGGTTGCAAGCGTTTCTTCCGAAACGAATTCTTTTGCTTCTTTGGAAAGTGCGTTATAAGATGCTCTTGCATCTGCAACTGCCTTAACCGTAGGAGCACCGTCGGTCAACTTAACGTTATCGTCGTCATCTTTGTCAAAATCAACGGTGGTCGCATAAGTTGTTGCAAGCGCTTGAATTTCTGCGGTTACGATAGTTGCCTTATCTTCGTCGAGAAGTTCACCCAAGAACTCGTGTCCTTCGAGATATGCTTTGGTAATCTTATCGTCGTCATCCGTTTCCGTTTTAACCGTGCCGTTTACTGCAACGTATTTTACGTAAGACGCGCCACTTGCAGAGTTATCAAGATAGAAAATCTTGTTGTCGATAATTTCAGGTGCGTACCAAGCGGTGTCAACCGTGTCTTCCGAAACAAGTTGAACTTCCATATCAACGTCCGATCTTGCGTTTATATCTTCGGAAATGCAAATTCTTGCAATCTTGTTGTCCGAATTATAGAAGTACATATAATCGCCGTTCTTGAAAAGAAGTTTACTTACCGTTGCGCCGTCAGCCAAAGTCTTTTTAACCAAGGTGGTTTCGCCGTCGAGCGTAGTTTTTATTATCATACTGTTTTCAAGAGCATATACTTCACTAAGAGAAACAATATAAGAAGATTCACTAGCATAGGTAGTATCGGTGATTACGGTTGCTTGTGCGCCCGTGTGTAAACCGTTTGCGTCAATAGCGTAATTTTTAACGATGTTCATACCGTCGGTTTCGGTGTAGAAAACGTATCCGTTATTTACAAGGCTAATTGCATAAGTTTTTGCGTTTCCACCTACGCCTTCTCCGTCAAGAACCTTGACGCCGTAGCAATCGCTATCGTCTGCCTTGCTGTCACCGGGTTTATAAGCGTATACTCTATTGTAACTCTTAGACGCCCTTTGATAATTACTGCCTTGTTCTTCGGCAAGTTCTTCGTAATAGGGTTCTGAGTAAATAGTTACGGTATACAAAACGGTAAGGTCTTTTTCAGCGCCACCACTAACGAACTTATACGTGCCGAGCGATTCGTTCTTTGCCTTAACGTCGGTCTTGGCTATTACAATGCTTTCTTTGGTAGAAGTATTATAAGAGATAAGCGAGTCCGTTCCGTCGTAATATACGATATAAACGATACCGCCGATTTCTATAATTCTATACTCAACCGAAAGAGAATCGGCAGTAAAGAAAGTTTCAGTACCCGTTCCGTCGAGTTTAGTTTTAGCGAAAACTAATTCGTTCGATGCAATAGAACCCGAAGAATTCTTTTCGGTAGAAGGCGTTCCATAATAAACGTATTCGCCGAAAATATAGATACCTGCGTTATAATCGCTCGCAACGAAAAGTTTGGGAACGACTACGCAAGTTTCACTTAAATCGGATTTCTTTGCCGCATAGAGCGCGCCTTTAACGGGCTTGCCCATAGTGTTGTCGGCAGTAGAGTCGCCTGCGCCGTTAACGTAGTAAACGTAATTTTCCGTTTCGGCAATAAAACCACCTGCGGAAATCAACGCACCTGCGTTTTCCGGTTTCAAAGTAACTTTCGACGCATCCCACTTCCAACTAGATCCGCCACAAGCGACTGCCGAAAGCATTAGGCATAACGCCAAAACTGCAATGATAATTTTACTTAAAGTCTTTTTCATAAAAACCCCGTGTCAAATCGGTCAACTTTTTATAAGTAGCCGAATATACTATTATACAAGTATTAATTATTATATACTATATCAATAAGTTTTGCAATGATTTTTTCCGTTTTTTTCGTTTTTTTGTTAATTAGGGGGTGTATTTTTTGGACAAATTCGGCATTTTTAAACTGCTTAATTCTTTTTATAATTTCTATCAAAACAATAAAGACAGTTTTCCTAAGTCCACACCGCAAGAAAATTCACACGGCATATCACCAAATAATCAATCAAGTCCGTTTAGTTCTTCAAGTGCTACGCCCGTTAAAACAAAAGAAAAACCACCGTCTTTACCCTTGCAATCTTCTATGCTTAGCACTATGAATTCGCACGAAGATTTCGTTAAAAGAGTAATGCAAAAAAACAACTCTAAACGGTAGTAGTTATCAACAAGCAAGACGCAAAAAAGTTGATAATTTTCCAAACAATAACAAAAAAGCACCCAACTCGTAGGTGCTTTTGCTTTTGATATAAAATTATCTCTTCGAGAATTGAGGAGAGCGACTAGCCTTTTTCAAGCCGTACTTCTTTCTTTCCTTCATTCTGGAATCTCTGGTTAAGAAACCTGCTTTTTTCAAAGCACCACGGGTTTCGGGTTCTGCTTCTAACAAAGCACGAGCGATACCGTGTCTGATAGCGCCTGCTTGACCGGTAAAGCCACCGCCGTTTACGTTAACCATAACGTCGTACTTTGCCGAAGTTTCGGTAAGTTCTAACGGTTGACGAACGATAAACTTCAAGGTGTCAAGACCAAAATATTCGTCAAGACTCTTTTTGTTGATGATGATAGTTCCGTCACCTGCGGGAATAAGACGAACACGTGCAACTGCCTTTTTTCTTCTGCCCGTTCCCCAATATTGAATTTTCTTTTTACTAGTAGCCTTTGCCATAATAACTCACCTCTTAAACTAATTTAAGCACTTCGGGTTTTTGTGCTTGATGGTTATGCTCTGCACCCTTGTAAACTTTGAGTTTGGTGAGCATCTTACGACCTAAACTGTTCTTGGGAAGCATGCCTTTAACTGCTTCGTAAACAGCCACGTCAGACTTAGTTGCCATAAGAGTTTTATACTGGATTTCTTTAAGTCCGCCGATATGACCGGTGTGGTATCTGTAATATTTCTTTTCTAATTTTTTACCCGTTAAAACGACCTTGTCGCAATTAACGATTATAACAAAATCTCCCGTATCAACGTTGGGTGTGAACGTGGGCTTATTCTTGCCACGAAGTATTGCTGCAACCTTGCTTGCAAGACGACCGAGCGCAACACCTTCAGCATCGACTACGTACCATTTTCTGACTACGTTTTCTGCGTGAGCCATGTAGGTTTTCATAGTGTATTTCTCCTTAAATTATTATTAGTATTTTAATGTTTAACCTTGCAACTTTTACGGCAAACGACACACGACCTTCGCTTGCGAACAGGAGGGCTAATCCCTTAAAACACAAAAATTGCATTATAAACGCCTAAATATATTAAAATATTCAGGCGGTGTTTGTCAAGTATTTTTCAACGATTTTTCCACTTTTTTGATAGATTTTCCGTTGATTTTTCGGTTTTTACTATATATTGTGTTCGCTATTTTTTTAACCACTATTTTACTTTGGAAAATTTGCCATTCCACGAATCATAGAGTGCTTTTTATTGACAAATTTTCAAAAGTTAATGCAGAATAAAGGCATGAACGCAACCGAAATAGGAAAAAAACTTAAAACGTTAAGACAGAAAAAAAGCTTAAAGCAAAGCGAACTTGCAAAGGCGCTAAACGTTTCCGATAAACTTATAAGTAAGTGGGAAACGGGAATTAGTATTCCTAGTACCGAGTTCACTTTGGAAATTTGTAAATTTTTTAATATCGACGTAAACGAATTTTTAGGTCTTTATTCTACCCCTTCTTCATCAAGAAAGAAAATTTTATCGCCCAAACTGAAACTCGCTTTATTTATTACGGGTGGAATTTTGGCGCTATATATTTTGTTTTCTTTAATTTATTTTGTTATCGTTCCGTTTTCGTGTAAAAAAATGTGGTTAGACGATATCGACGCGCACATACAAAACGTTTTAGACCGTGGGTATTATTCCTTGACGCTTTCCGTATCTGCAAACCGCAATACCGAAACCCGTATAGAAAACGCTTATGAACTTGACGAATATATAATTCTTAAAGATAACGCCAACAATTATTATGGCATTGCAAAATAAAAAGAAAACACACCGATTAGTGCGTCAGTAATAAAGATTATTGCTGACGCACTAGTTATATTTGCCTATCGGCAAGTTATATTGCTTTTCGCAGTTATATTTTGCTATGCAAAGTTATATTTACCCATAGGGTAAGTTATGGCAAATATAATATAACTTTGACTGAAAGTCAAAATATCACGCAAGGAACTTGCATATCACTTTTAGCCACAAGGCTAAAAATATAACTTATTAAACTTTAATTTTCGTGGATAACAAAAGCACACTACGTTTCACTTTTAGTGAAGTATAGTGTGCTATACTTTTTTATGGGCTAACAATCTCTATGGGACACACCGATATGGTGTGTTTTTATTATTGTTTTTTTACTTTTTCATGGAAAGAATATTCGTCGTGTACGGTATAGCCTGGATTTTCTTCGTGAAACCAAACGACGGGTATCCCGCTATGACTTGGGTACGCTACGCCGACTATCTTGTTCTCATACAAAAGGAAAACGCAAGCGTCGCCTATTTCGCTATACTCATAATAAACTCTGCACGAGCCCGTGCCTAGTTCGTCGTTATCTTCTGCGAATTCGTATTCGGTACAACACTCCCTAAATTCGTATTTGTTACGAAAATCTATTATCATTTTTTCTATTTCAGGCGTTGCTTCTTTCATTTAGTAATCACGGAAAGTTGCGTCAAACTGACCGTAGCGCCCACGTGAATAAGTACCCGTGATATCGGCGTAGGAATCAAAACGATCAAGATTTTTAAGTTCGGCGTATTTCATAATATTTCCCCTTATATCAATATTCAACTTTTTCTAAACAAAGTGCTTTTGCAGGCAAGGTTTTACCACCGTGTTTTCTCTCGCCCGTATTAAGCATATTTTCTAAATCGACTTGGGTAAGTCTTCCTTCCCCTACGCCTAAAAGCGTGCCGACCATAATCCTTACCATATTATACAAAAATCCGTTACCCGTTATATAAATGGACAAGTCGCTATCACGCCTTTCAAACTCTATCGAATAAACCGTTCTAACCGTCGTTTGTGAACTTCCACCACTTGCCTTAAACGCCTTAAAGTCGTGTTCCCCTACAAAGATTTTAGAAACCTTTTCCATAGCGTCTACGTCGGTTTTCGGGCTTATTTTTAGCGCATATCTTTCCTTTAACGGGTTCTCGGTTTCTGCAAGGTAAAGCGAATATTTATACGTCTTTTTCTTTGCCGTTCTACAAGCGTTAAAATCGTCTTTAACCTGCTCGCTATGATAAATCCTTATATCGGGTGCAAGCACGGTGTTAAGCGCATTAGCATATCTTTCGGCGGGAATAGACGCCCCGTCTATATCAAAATGTGCAACCTGTCCGTTAGCGTGCACGCCTGCGTCCGTTCTTCCACTACCCGTAACCTTTACTTTCACGCCCGTAAGCGTCTTAATAGCGCACTCTACCGCCCCTTGAATACTATTTCCGTTAGGTTGAATTTGCCAACCGCAATAGTTTGTTCCGTCGTAGCCTAGAATAAGTTTAACTCTCATAGCGCCACCGCCAAAACTATATAAAACTGATTAAGGAATACCACGCCCGTGATTAAACCTGCAATTAAAATCACGCCCAAAACGTCACGATAAGAAATTTTCATTTTTTTGTATCTAGTACGATTTTTACTGCCTGCATAACATCTTGCATCCATAGCGTCGGCAAGTTCGTCGGCACGCCTAAACGACCCGATTAAAAGGGGTATAAGCACGGGTATAAGCGCTTTGGCACGCTTAAATAAATTTCCGCTTTCAAAGTCTGCGCCCCTTGCTTTTTGCGCCTTGATAATCCTATCCGTTTCTTCCAAAAGGGTAGGAATAAAACGAAGTGCTATGCTCATGATAAGCGCAAACTCGTGCACGGGGAATTTAATGAATTTTAGCGGAAACATTAAACTTTCTATACCGTCGGCAAGTTCGACGGGCGAAGTAGTAAGCGTTAAAAGCGACGCGCCTAAAACTATAAGCGTAATTCTTGCCACGATAAATCCGGCATTAAGTAAGCCCATATCGGTGATATAAATAAAACTCCACTCGACAAGCACGTTGCCCGTTTTATTGAAAAATATTTGTAATATTGCCGATAAAATTATAAAAAACAGTATTCCTTTAATACTGCGAAGTACCTTTGAAAAAGGCACTTTTGCCAAAATAGTCGCAATAATCACAAACGCCAAGCAAGCGCAAAAGCCCAAAAAGTGAAAGGATTTTACCAAAAATACCGCTACGATATACGCTATTACGATTAAAATTTTCACCCTTGCATCCATTTTATGAACGAAGGAATTTGCAGGGTAATATTGCCCGAAAGTTACGTCTTTCACAATCTTTCCCCCTTTTTGTTACTTTCCAAAAAGGCGGAAACAAACCCGTCCACCGTAAAATCGTTATCTATTATTACGCCCTTACTTGCAAGCGCACGAGTTAGATATGCCGTAACGGGAAGTTCTAAACCTAATTCTTCAACTTTTTCGTACCTAGAAAAAATCTCTTTGGGTGTTCCAACGAACTCTATCTCACCACCCGAAAAAATACATGCTTTCGTACAATGTTCGCTTACGATATTCATATCGTGCGAAACGATTATGACAGTCTTTACGATATTGCCGTGTAAATAATGTAGCAAATCCAAAAACTCTTTCTTGCCCTTGGGGTCAAGCCCTGCAACGGGTTCGTCCAAAACCAAAACTTCGGGACGGGTTACTATTACGCCTGCAATAGCCACTCTTCTTTTTTGACCACCCGAAAGTTCAAACGGCGATTTATCTTTTATCTTATCGTAATTAAGCCCAACCATCTCGATGGCGGACCTTACCATATCTTCCCCTTCCTGCTCGGAAATCTTGGGGAAGAAATTCTTTATGCCGAACGCAACGTCGTCTTTAACCGTTTCGGCAAAAAGTTGATATTCGGGGTACTGAAAAACCATGCCAACTTTGGCGCGAAGCGCCTTGAAATCGCACTTTTTATTGCCTAAATCAAAGTCACCTATTACAACACTACCGCTATTTTTTTCCAACTTAATAAGTCCGTTAAGGTGTTGCACGAAAGTGGTTTTGCCACTACCCGTATGCCCCACGATACCGAAAAATTCCCCTTCGTTTATGGTAACCGAAACGCCTTTTAACGCCTTTACCGATAGGTCTTTGGCTTTGGGACTATAAGTATAAACTAAGTCTTTGGTTACAATTTGCATAATTCCTCCGCCAGCCTTTCTTCGGTGAGTATTCCGTCGGGAAGTTTTACGCCGTTTTCCCTTAACTTATCTGCTATTCGGGTTGCTAAGGGGATTTCTAAACCGATAGTTTTAAGTTTTTCTTTTTGAGCAAAAATTTCTTGAGGTGTGCCTTGCATTACGATTGCGCCGTCGTTGATAACTATAACCTTATCCGCCTCGACAACTTCTTCCATATAGTGCGTAATGTTTATAACCGTAACCGCTTGTTCTTTATTGAGTTTATCGACTACCGAAAGAACTTCTTTCCTTCCTTTTGGATCGAGCATAGCAGTCGATTCGTCTAAAACGATAACGTCGGGTTTTAACGCCAAAACACCTGCGATGGCAATCCTTTGTTTTTGCCCACCCGATAGCCTTGCAGGGGACGACTTTTTAAAACTTTCCATACCGACGGCGGAAAGGGCAAAATCTATTCTTTTCCCTATTTCTTCACGGGGAAGTCCTACGTTTTCAGGACCGAAAGCAACGTCGTCTTCAACAATGGACGCGACCTGTTGATTGTCGGGGTTTTGAAATACGACGCCAACCCTTTTTCTTATTTCAAAAAGCGATTTTTTGTCAGCAGAAGAAAACCCGTCCACGGTAACGCTACCCGAATCGGGTACAATTAGCGCATTGAACAGTTTGGCAAGCGTAGATTTACCACTACCGTTATGACCGATAACGCAAACGTATTCCCCCTTTTCAATCGAAAGGGAAATATCTTTTAGAACGTTATGCCTTTTGTCGTAAGAAAACGTAACGTTTTCCAAAGAAATAATCGCCATTTAATCTTCCTTGACCATATTTTTAGAAAATTATACCAAAACGCAAGTTTTTTTACAAGCGAATAAAATAAATAACGGAAAATTCGCCCTTTTTATTTTGCAGATTTTGGGCAATTTATTATTTTTCCTATTGACTAAAATAAAATTCCGCAGTATAATAATGTTTAATTGAAATATTTTAACTATCTTTGGAGGATGTAACATAATGAGAAAAATGACGATCGACGGCAATACCGCCGCCAGCCACGTTGCTTATGCTTTCAGTGAAGTTGCGGCTATCTACCCGATAACCCCGTCTTCGCCGATGGCCGAAGTTGCTGATGAATGGTCTGCCGCCGGCAGAGAAAACATGTTTGGTCAAAAACTCCGCCTTGCAGAAATGCAGTCGGAAGCAGGTGCAGCAGGCGCCGTTCACGGTTCGCTTACCGCAGGTGCGCTTACTACTACCTATACTGCAAGTCAAGGCTTGCTTCTTATGATTCCTAACATGTATAAAATTGCGGGCGAATTGCTACCCACCGTTTTCCACGTAAGTGCAAGAGCGCTCGCTGCACACTCGCTTAATATTTTCGGTGACCATGCCGACGTTATGGCTTGCCGTCAAACGGGTTTTGCTCTTCTTGCAAGTAACTCCGTTCAAGAAGTTATGGACTTGGCTCTCGTTGCGCACCTTTCTACTTTGAAAGCAAAAGTTCCTTTCCTTCACTTCTTCGACGGATTTAGAACTAGTCACGAAGTAAGCAAGATCGACGCTATCGACTACGACGAAATGAAAGCGCTCGTAGACATGAAAGATATCGACGATTTTAGAGCAAGGGCATTGAACCCCGAACACCCCGTTCAAAAAGGTACTGCACAAAACGCCGATATCTACTTCCAAAACAGAGAAACGGCGAACAAGTATTATAACGCTACGCCTGCTATCGTTCAAGAAATGATGGACAAGGTTAACGCACTTACGGGTAGAAATTATCACCTTTTCGACTACGTTGGCGCGCCCGACGCTGAAAATATCGTCGTATTGATGGGTAGCGGTGCTGACGCCGTTGAAGAAACCATCAACAAGATGAACGCCGAAGGTCATAAAGTTGGCTTGCTTAAAGTTAGACTTTATCGTCCCTTTGCAATCGACAGTTTCGTAAACGCTATTCCAAAGTCGGTTAAGAAAATCGCCGTTCTCGATAGAACCAAAGAAGCAGGCTCGCTCGGTGAACCTTTGTATCTCGACGTTTGCTCGGCTCTTCTTGAAAAAGGCATGACCGATATTAAGGTCGTTGGTGGTAGATACGGTTTAGGTAGCAAGGAATTCAATCCTTCTATGATCTATTCGGTATACAAAAATCTCGAACAAGAAAATCCCAAAAACCACTTCACCGTTGGTATTTACGACGACTTGACCGATACTTCTTTGGATTTCTCGGAAAAATACGAAGCTGCACCCCAAGGTACAAAATCGTGTAAGTTCTGGGGTCTTGGCTCTGACGGTACGGTTGGCGCTAACAAAAACTCCATTAAAATTATCGGTGATCACACCGACAAATACGTTCAGGGTTACTTCTTCTACGACAGTAAGAAATCGGGCGGTATTACCGTTTCCCACTTGCGTTTCGGCGATACGCCTATTCAATCGGCTTATCTTATCGACGCGGCTGACTTCGTTCAATGTTCTAACCCGTCTTACATTACCCGTTACAACATGACGGGCGATATCAAGGAAAACGGTACTTTCTTGTTCAATACTTCGGCTTCAACCGTTGAAGAATTAGAAACCGTTTTACCCGCATCAGTTAAGCGTGATATCGCTAACAAAAATATTAGCCTCTACGTTATCGACGCTATCAAAATCGCAGGTAGTTTAGGTCTTGGTGGTAGAACCAACACCATTTTGCAATCGGCTTTCTTTAAGGTTGCAAACATTATCCCCTACGATCAAGCAGTTGATTATATGAAGAAAATGGCGTATAAGTCCTTTGCTAAAAAGGGTGATGCCGTTGTTCAAATGAACTACAACGCTATCGATTCAGCCGAATCTAATCTCGTTAAAATCGAAGTTCCCGAAAGTTGGAAAACTATCGAAACGGGCGCTCCTATGGCAGACGTTGCTGATAACAAATACTTTAAGGAAATCGTTCACCCCGTTCTCGCTCTCGAAGGCGATAAACTTCCTTCTTCGGCATTTAATGCAGACGGTTCAGTTCCCACGGGTACGACCAAGTATGAAAAACGTGGTGTTGCAGTTAAAATCCCCAAATGGGATGCAAGCAAGTGTATTCAATGTAACCAGTGTGCGTTCGTATGTCCGCACTCTTGTATAAGACCTGCCGTTGTTAAAGAAGGCGCTGATAAGCCCGAATCCTTTATCACGAAGGCTATGGTCGGCAATAAGGGTTACGAATTTAGAATTCAAGTTTCTCCGCTCGACTGTATGGGTTGCGGTGTTTGTGCTAATGTTTGTCCCGCAAAGGAAACTGCACTCACTATGGTTCCGCTTAACTCGGTAGTAGAAGAAGAAAAGGTTAACTACGAATATAGTGAAAAATTACCCGAAGTTGACGTTAGCGCTTGCCCTGGTTGCAAGAAGTCTACCGTTAAAGGTTCGCAGTTTAGCAAACCCTTGTTCGAATTCTCGGGCGCTTGCGCAGGTTGTGGCGAAACGCCTTACGTTAAGGTTATAACCCAACTCTTCGGTGATAGAATGATAGTTGCTAATGCTACGGGTTGTTCGTCAATCTACGGCGGTTCTGCACCTACCTGTCCTTACACCACTAATAAAGACGGTCATGGTCCTGCTTGGGCTAACAGTTTGTTTGAAGATAACGCTGAATTCGGTTACGGCATTAACCTTGCATACGGTCAACGCCGTGCCGCTATTGCTGAAAAGATTGCTAAACTTGCTGAAACCGCGCCCGACGGCGAACTTAAAGATTGTGCAAATCTTTGGTTAGAAAACAGAAAGAGCGCAGAAGGTTCAAAGGTTGCATCTGCTAAACTCGTTGACGCGCTTAACGCTTGCGACGGTTGTGGTTGCCCCGGCGACGCGCTTGTTAAAGAAATTCTTAAAGATAAAGATTGCTTGGTTAAGAAATCCATTTGGATTTTCGGTGGTGACGGTTGGGCTTACGATATCGGCTACGGTGGTTTAGACCACGTTCTCGCTATGGGTGAAGACGTTAACGTTCTCGTTCTCGACACCGAAGTTTACTCTAACACGGGTGGTCAAGCAAGTAAGTCTACTCCTACCGGTTCAGTTGCTAAATTCGCTGCCGCTGGTAAGAGAATTAAGAAGAAAGACCTTGGCATGATGGCTATGAGTTACGGTTACGTTTACGTAGCACAATGTTCTATGGGTTATAACAAACAACAACTTATCAACGCTTTGACCGAGGCTGAAAGTTACGACGGTCCGTCGCTTATCATCTGCTACGCTCCCTGTATTAACCACGGTATCAACATGGGTAAATCTCAGGAAGAAGAAAAGAAGGCAGTTGAATGCGGTTACTGGCAACTTTACAGATATAATCCCACGCTTATCGAAGAAGGCAAAAACCCCTTCACTTTGGATAGCAAAGAACCCGTTGGCGATTATAAATCGTTCTTGCTCGGCGAAACTAGATACGCTTCTCTTATGAAGGCTCGTCCCGAAATTGCAGAAGAACTCTTCGAAAAGACCGAAAAAGATAGTAAAGATAGACTTGCAACCTATAAACGCCTTGCAGGTAAAGAATAAGATTAAAGATTTCCCCGACGAAACCGTCGGGGAATTTTTTTATAGCAAGTTTCGTTGGTGGTTACAGTGATGAAGAAGCGTTTAACGTTGAAGGTAAATTTTATAACGACGAAGCGCAAAATGTCGTAAAAGAACTTATAGAACTTTTCCCAAGCGATATATGAGATGCTTACATTAATTTGTGTCTTGCGGTTTTATCAGTTGATAAGCGTATTACCGATTACGAAAAATGTTTCTTAAACAAAATTCTCTAATTTTTTAATAAAAAAGCCTACAAGTTAGTGCTTGTGGGCTTTTTATTTTACCTTTTTATTCTTCTTCAAATATAAGCATTACCGAGCCTTGCTTTGCTTGACATAACGGGCAAGTTTTCCACGCTTCTTTTTGCGTTGCTTCATATCCACAGTCTGCGCATTTCCACTTTACTGCTTTGGGTTTTTTATACATAGTCCCGTTTTTAAGTTGGTCGTGTATTTCGGTAAATCTCATAGCGTGGCAGTTTTCTACACCCGCTGTGTTCCTAAATAATAACGCTATATCGGGAAAGCCTTCCTCTTCGGCAATAGTAGCAAATTCATTATATAATTCTATCTCTTTCTTTTCGTCTTCGATAGCAAATTTAAGGTTTTCTAAAAGCGTCCATTTTTGCTTGAACGGATACCCCGTGCATATATCAATATTCTTTATAGGTTTATCGCTTGCGTCTTGAAGTTTTGTATAGAACATTCTTGCGTGGTTAAATTCGTTATACACCACTTTATCAATAAGTTCGGCAAGTTGCTTATACCCTTCGTTTCTAGCGCCGTATTCCATAAATTCATACCTTACGCGCGCTTGACACTCGCCCGCATACGCTTTCGCTAAGTTTTCAAAAGTTCTACTTTCAATAAGTTTCATATAAATCTCCTTTACTTTTTCTTTTGTTTTTGCCTTTTTCTTAAATTTTTATACCCTATATCATAGAAATTTTAAAAATCTTTGCCCGTTTGCTTTACTTTAATAAAGTAATAAAGTATAATATAAAGGCTATCGCGCTTTAGTGTAGTAAAGCGCTAAAACAAAATTAGGAGTTTTATTATGAAAAAAGTTGTTACTCTCTTATTAACGGTTGTTCTTGCAATCGTAGCAATGTTTTCTTTCACCGCCTGCGGAAAAGAAGCAAGAAACTTTGGTAAAGACTTGATTAAATACGATTCTCAACTCGATACCTTAACTAACCTTAAAAACGGCACTATCGATATGTCGATTATCGACTCGGTAATGGCAGGATATTATGCTACCAACGGTGAATTTAAGGACGTTATCGTTGTTTTAGACGAATTAGTTTTAGCAAACGAACAGTACGGTATTGCAGGTAGAAAAGAAGACAAGGCTTTCGTTTCTAAGATTAACGAAGCGCTTATCGCTCTTTCAAATAGCGATTATCAAACGATTGCTGGCGTTTACGGTCTTGACGCTTCTTTGTGCCTTACTTCTTCAACTGAAAATCCTTTGGCAAGCGCTACCGACGACAGTTGGGACAAGATTAAAACTGCAAAGAAAATAGTTGTTGGTTACACCGTTTTCGCACCTATCGCTTACGAAGTTGTTGACAATGCGCCCACTAAGGGTTTTGATATTGACCTTGCAAAAGCAGTAGTTGATTATCTCAATGAGCAATATGGCACGGAAATCGTTCTTGAATTCCAAGAAATCGACTGGGATTCCAAAGAATCTCTTCTTGCAAACGGCACTATCGACCTTATTTGGAACGGCCTTACTATAACAGACGAACGCGCTGCTAATATGTGCGTTTCCGTTCCCTATCTCAACAACAACCAAGTTGCAGTTATTACCAAAGCAAAGGCTGAAAAAATTGAAAGTTTCAAAGATTTGATTACCCTTTTTGCAACGGCTACTATCGGTGTTGAAGGCGGTTCTGCTGGTGAATCCGTTGTTTTAGCAAGTGAAAAATAATGAATACTGCAAAAATTTTTACTGAACTTTTTCAGGGTTTCGGCAATACGGTTTTACTGTTTGCCGTAACCCTTATATTATCTATACCGCTTGGGCTTGTAATAGCATTCGGCTCTATGTCTAAATTTAAGCCTTTGAAAGCAATTTCAAAAGGCTTTGTTTGGATTATTAGGGGAACGCCGTTGATGCTACAAATCTTACTCGTAAGTTTTATTCCTTTTTACCTTTTCGGTATTATGAATAAAGACTTTGCGGGATTTTTCGGTATTAGTATTTCTTCGTTACTATTTATTTTCGTAGTAATTGCTTTTACTATAAATTACGCTTGTTATTTTTCGGAAATTTTCCGTGGCGGTATCGAATCTATACCGAAAGGTCAATACGAAGCAGGTCAAGTGCTTGGCATGACCAAAAGCCAAATCTTTTTTAAGGTTATTTTATTACAAGTATTTAAAAAGGTATTAGCCCCCACGAGTAATGAAGTTATTACTTTGGTTAAAGATACCGCCCTTGCACAAATTTTGGGCGTTATCGACCTATTAAACGCAGCAAACCACGCCGTCAATACGTACGTCGTTTTAACTCCGTTAGTTTACGCCGCTATTTTCTATCTTATTTTTAACGGACTACTTACTATTCTTTTCGGATATTTAGAAAAGAAAATGAATTTTTATAAGGAGTAGAAAATGGCTTATCTTGAAATTAAAAATTTTAACAAAACTTTTAAGGACGGATTTAAGGTTCTTAACGATATTGAATTAAGCGTTGAAAAAGGCGAAGTTATATCTATTATAGGCTCGTCTGGTAGCGGTAAAACTACTCTTTTAAGATGTATAAACTTTCTTGAAACCCCCGATTGTGGCAATATGGTTTTGGACGGCGAAGTTTTATTCAACGGCGAAGATACTAAAAAAGATAACGACTTAACTTTAAGAAATAAACGCCTTAACTTTGGGCTTGTTTTTCAGTCGTTTAATTTATTCCCACAATACAACGTTTTTAAGAACGTTACCCTTGCGCCCACACTTTTATTGAACGGTAAAATTAAGGCGTACAAAAAGGAATTAAAAACTCAAAAACTACCACGCGCCGAATATAAACGCTTACTCAAAGAATTTAAGGAAAACGAAAAGAAAGCAATTACTGACGACGGACTTAAATTACTTGAAAAAATAGGTCTTTCAGATAAAATCAATTCTTACCCCTGTCAATTATCGGGCGGGCAACAACAAAGGGTTGCTATTGCAAGGGCGCTTGCCTTAAAACCTAAAATTTTATGTTTTGACGAACCCACTTCTGCGCTTGACCCTGAACTTACGGGCGAAGTTTTAAGCGTTATTAAAGCGCTTAAAGAAGAAGATAGAACAATGATTATCGTAACGCATGAAATGGGCTTTGCTAAAAACGTTTCCGACAAGGTAATTTTTATGTCGGAAGGTAAAATTATCGAAAGTGGTAGTTCGGAAGAAATATTCGATCACCCAAAATCGGAAAAACTTATTCACTTTTTATCAAACGTTTCGGATAAAGAAACGGTATAAATTAAAATATAAAAGTCAGCAGTTTGCTGACTTTTTTTATACGAAAATTATTTTTATACCAACTTTTTTTGCATATTTTACCGTGTTTGCCGTTCCACCTATATCTCTTCTTAAATAGGCAATTAAAATATTAGAGTTATCAACCATAAACTCGTTGCGCTTTTGCATACATCTTGCGGTATATTCTTGGCTCAATACAAAAATTCCATCGGCGATATCTAACATTTCGTAATACTCTTTTTTTTGAGTTTCACTATATCTATTCGGTTGAGTTTTACACGGAACACAAGCAACTAATTTAATTTGTGAATATCTTTCTTTTAATATTGTTAATATCTTAAAACAAGCCGTATCAAACCCGATAGCCATACCTATAAGGAAAGTATCAATTCCACTTTCTATCAAGGCTATAAACTGATTTTTTAGGCTCTCTTTATTAAAATCTTTTTGCAATACCCTATGTCCCGTAACCGAACACGCCCTATTCTTATTTATGAATATTTCTTTCACAACGGGTTTTTCCTTTCTTTACCGTTACCACGTGGATATTTTAAATCGGTGTTTTTTATTTTTTCTATTTCAATCAACGTTCTTTTTGCATCTAATAAACTGTAATTAAGCACGGTTTTTATTTTTCCGCCAAGAATTTTAATAGCGCTATTTGCTTCATTTATTTCTTCTTCCGCATCACCCTTATAAGAAACGAAAGTTCCGCCAACCTTTACGAAAGGCATACAATATTCACACAAAGTATTAAGTCTTGCAACTGCCCTTGCCGTACAATGATCAAACCTTTCCCTAAACTCTTTATCTTTCGCTTTTTCTTCGGCACGACTGTTGATAACTCTGCCATTTTCGAGTTTTAACTCTTTTAAAACAACGTTTAGAAACTCACATTTTTTTCCCGTTGCTTCTAGTAAAGTTCCCTGTAAATTTTCCCTTAAAATAAGTAGTGGAATTGACGGAAATCCACCGCCTGCACCCACGTCTATAAAGGTTTTTCCAGTTATCAACTTTTCACCAAGACAACTATCAACGAAGTGTTTGTTAAAAACTTCTTCCTTTTCAGTAATAGCCGTTATATTAAATTTTTTGTTATAAAAAGTAAGTAAATCATAGTAGATTTCAAACTTTTCAAACTGCTCTTTACTAAGATTAATTCCATTAGTTATAAACAAGTTTTTCATGTTAATAATTATAACATATTATTAAACAATTAACAATTAAATTTTTTTATTATTAAATTTCTATTTTTTTTCTTCGTTTTCTGTTTTTTCTTTATATTTTTAGAATTTTTAATTTATTTTATCAACTTTTATTCACAG
>CASDPM010000043.1 GCA_949282465.1 uncultured Bacillota bacterium | reverse complement strand
CTTCAATTTCGCCGTCTAAAATTTTACAGTCGGTTGGAATTTGATTTCCTATGCCCAAAACGATTAAATCATCTAAAACAATTTCGTTAGAGGGGATTTCTACCGTTTTGCCATTTCTAATCGCTTTGATTGTTTTGTTGCTTACAAGAGAGAGTTTGTCGATACATTTTTTTGCACGAATTTCTTGTATGATGCCGATAGAAATATTTGCAATATAAAATAATACGAAAAAGAAATCGGAGAGTTTTGCGGCGTTTCCGATTGATAACATGGCTATAAAAACAATAAGCCCTAACAAGTTAAAGAAAGAACAAAAGTTATTCACGATAATATTTAAGTAGGATTTTGAATACTTTTGATTTACCGTGTTAATAAGTCCATTTTGTTGGCGTTCAGCAACCTGAATATCGTTTAACCCCATATCAAGTACGGGGTTATAACGAGTTATATTATTTTGATTTTTGTTGGTTTGTTTGTTCATTTACTCACCTTACAAGATTTAAACAATGATATTTACAAGCCTATTTGGTACAACGATAAGTTTCTTGATTTCTTTGCCTGAAAGTTCGGCAGATATTTTTTCGTCTTTAAGGAGTATATCTTTTATTTCGTCTTGTGTCACGCCGTTAGGCAACATGATTTTTGCACGCATTTTACTGTTGATTTGTACTGCAACTTCAACTTCGTCTTTAACTAAGGCTTTCTCGTCGCATTCAGGGTATTTTGCAAGGAAAACAGAGTTTTTATTTCCGAAAACTTCCCATAATTCTTCGGTAAAGTGCGGTGCACAAGGTGCGAGTAGTAATAAAAGGGTTTTAAAGCAGTCTTTCAGAACTTTAACGTTTTTATCGCCGTCTATTGAATCGTACTTGGATATAGCGTTAACAAGTTCCATAAGTCTAGCAACTGCGGTGTTAAACGAGAATGCTTCCATATCGCGGTCAACAGCCTTTATAGCGTAGTTTGTTGCGTAGAGCAATTCTTTTTCATTTTTGCCTATGTTATTATATTTATTATTTGGCATTGCATTGATTTTTAATGCAAGTCTTTCAATTCTTTCAAGAAATTTTACAATGGCCTTAAATCCATCGTCGTTCCAAGGGCCACCTTCGGTGTAAGAGAATCCAAACATTAAATAAAGTCTCAAAACGTCAGACCCGTATTGTTCAACGTAGGGGTCGGGTGCAACAACGTTGCCCTTAGACTTACTCATTCTAAATCCGTCGGGACCTAAAATAACACCTTGGTGAACAAGCGACTTGAAAGGTTCGTCAAAAGTGAGATAACCCATGTCGCGAAGTGCTTTTGTGATAAAACGTGAATACAAAAGGTGCATACAAGCGTGTTCCGCACCACCAACGTATTTATCGACAGGGAGCATTTTATTGATAATCTCGGGGTTAAATGGTTCGTCGGCATTTTTAGCGTCAGGGTAACGGAGATAATACCAACTAGAACAAACGAAGGTGTCGAGTGTGTCGGGATCTCTATGTGCATCAGCGCCACAAACGGGGCATTTTACGTTCATAAATCCTTCGTGTTTTGCGAGCGGGGATTCGCCGTCGGGCTTAAATTCAACGTCGTACGGAAGTTGAACGGGTAAGTCCTTATATGGAACGGGTACTATTCCACAATGATCACAATATATAACGGGAATAGGAGCGCCCCAGTACCTTTGACGGGAAACCAACCAGTCTCTTAATCTATAATTAGTCTTGTGTTCGGCTTTTCCTTCTTTAACGAGTTTGTTGATTATTGCTTTTCTTGCTTCTTCACTCGTCATTCCATCGAAGCCAAGGCTGTTGATGACGATTCCGTCATCAGTAAAGGGAAGATCGTCGTTACAATTTACACCTTTAATAACACGGTTAATAGGTAAACCATATTTGGTAGCAAAAACAAAGTCTCTATCGTCGTGAGAAGGAACGCCCATAACAGCACCCGTGCCGTATGAATATAAAACGTAATCTGCTACGTATATAGGTACAATTTTTCCGTTGATGGGGTTAATGGCGTTATGTCCGATATAAACACCCGTTTTTTCTCTTGTAGTAGAAAGCCTATCGATTTCATTGGTTTTTGACGTTTCAACGATATAATCTTCAACGGCTTTCTTTTGCTTTTTAGACGTAAGTTTTTTAACTAATGGGTGTTCTGGTGCAAGTACAACGTAGGAAACACCGAAAAGGGTGTCGGCTCTCGTTGTGAATACCTTAAACGTGTCGCCACTTTCAGCGGTAAATTCAATTTCGCCACCGGTTGATTTGCCTATCCAGTTTTTTTGCATTAGTTTGGTTTTTTCGGGCCAGTCAAGATTGTTTAATCCTTGCAAAAGTTCTTCGGCATAATCGGTGATTTTGAAAAACCATTGAGTAAGGTCTTTCTTTACTACTACCGAATGGCATCTTTCGCATTCGCCGTTGACAACTTGCTCGTTAGCAAGAACGGTTTTGCAACTTGGACACCAGTTAACGGGGGCTTCTTTTCTATAAGCGAGACCTTTTTCATAAAGTTTAAGGAATAACCATTGCGTCCACTTGTAATAGTCTTCGTTGCATGTTTTTATTTCTGCATCCCAGTCAAACATTGCGCCCATTTCACGCAAAGTTTGTTCCATGTTAAGAATATTTTTATCGGTGGAATCTTTGGGGTGTATTCCCGTTTTTATGGCATAGTTTTCGGCGGGAAGACCAAAGGCGTCAAATCCCATAGGTTGAAAAACTTCATAACCCTTCATTTTTTTATAGC
>CASDPM010000042.1 GCA_949282465.1 uncultured Bacillota bacterium | reverse complement strand
CGACGTTATATCTGAACCCAGAGCAGAACTTTCCAAGTATGCTCCTAGAATTATATCCTTCGCTATTGATCCCGAAAAGATCGGTGACGTTGTAGGTAAACAAGGTAAAATAATCAACAAGATTATTGAAGAAACGGGCGTTAAGATTGATATTGAAGACGACGGAAGAGTAAACATTGCATGCACGGGTGATCCTGCGCAGGCTGAAAGAGCAAAAGCGATAATTCTTTCAATTGCAAAAGATCCCGAAGTTGGCGATATGTTCATTTCCGAAGTTGTAAGAATTCTTCCCAAGGTTGGCGCATTTTGTGAACTCGCCCCCGGTAAAGACGGACTTATTCACATTTCTAAGATGAGTGAAAAGAGAATAAAATCCGTTGAAGAAGTTCTTAATATCGGCGATAAGGTTAAAGTTGAAATTATCAAAATCGGCGAAAAGGGTATCGACCTTAAATTGCTTGAAATAATCAACGACTAATCTTTTTACTAAAACAAAAAGTGGCGCACGTCAAATAGCACGTGCGCCATATTGATTTAATTGTCGCAAAAATTCGTAATAATTGCGCTCTTCTAATTCATAAAATGAATAGAGGTGCGTGAAAATGAAAAGACTAAAAAGGCAAAGAAGATTAACCGTAATAACCGACGTGCTTATCGTTTTAGTGTTAGCGGTAGTGTTTTCGGTAATATTTATTCCCGAGAAGATAACTCCCATATACGGCGGTGAAAAAAACAATCCCATATATAACGGCAATAAAGATTATAAAAACGTTTCGTTAATGTTTAACGTGTATGAAAATACGGAAGTTGTAAACGGTATTTTAGACGTGTTAAAAGTCCACGGCGCAAAAGCAACGTTTTTCGTTGGTGGGTGCTGGGCGGACGATAATTCAGACACTCTTAAACGAATATTAAGCGAAGGTCACGAACTAGGAAATCACGGTTATTTTCATAAAGACCACAAACAACTACCCTACGAAAAAAATAGGGAAGAAATTTATCTTACCGATTTAATCGTCAAGGCGCTTTGCGGTGCGAAGATGACGCTTTTTGCGCCCCCGTCGGGCAGTTTTTCCTTTGATACGCTAAATAGCGCGTACGAACTAGGGTATAAGGTTATAATGTGGTCAAAAGACACTATTGACTGGCGAGATAGTGATGAGAATAAAATTTTTACACGCGCCACTCAAAACTTATCTAACGGCGACTTGGTTTTAATGCATCCAAAAGAACATACGCTTAAAACTTTGCCCAAGATTTTAGAATTTTATAAAGATGCGGGATTTTCGGTTGTTACGGTAAGCGAAAACGTAAAAGATATATAGGGAGAATAAATGAATTACTATAAGGAATACGACAACGGGTTAAGGCTTGTCGTCAATAAAATACAGGGGTTAATGTCGGTTTCGATCGGCGTTTTGGTAAAGACGGGCAGTCGCAACGAAACGGAAGAAGAAAACGGCATATCTCACTTTATCGAACACGTAATGTTCAAAGGAACAAGCAAGCGTTCGGCGTTTGAAATTTCCGATTATATAGACCGTATAGGCGCACAAATCAATGCGTTTACGTCAAAAGAACTTACTTGTTATTATACTAAATCTACCAAGGAACACACCGAAGATTCTATTGAAGTGTTGTCGGATATATTTTTCAATTCTCTTTTCGATAAGACCGAACTTGAAAAAGAAAAAGGCGTAGTATTAGAAGAAATCAACATGAGCGAAGATACGCCCGAGGATTTGTGCCTTGACCTTATTGCCGAGAGTTATTACGGAAAAGAAGGTTTAGGCAGGACTATTTTAGGGCCTGCAAAAAACATTAAGCGTTTTACTCCTGACGACGTTAAAAGATATATGGACAAGTATTACACGGCTGACAACGTGGTTATAGCCATTGCAGGTAACGTGGATTTTGCCCAAGCGGAAAAAATAGTAGAGAAATATTTTGCCGATAACTTCAAAAAGAGAAAGAGCGCAAAACAAGTAAAGTGCGAAAAAACCTTCCAAGACAAACTCTTTAAGACCAAGAAAATTGAGCAAGCGCATATAGCCTTTGCAATGCCGGGGCTTGCCATAGACGACGAACGCGCCGACGCTTTTGCGATAGCGAACACCGTCTTTGGTGGTGGTATGAGCAGTAGACTGTTCCAAAAGGTAAGGGAAGAGTTAGGGCTTGCATATAGCGTGTATTCTTATCCGTCGCAGTATAAAGATAACGGCGTTTTGGAAATTTACGCTGGTGTAAACACCGCTTCGCGCGACTTGGCTGCCGAGGCAATCATGGCTGAACTTAAACGCTTTAAGGCTGATGGTATAACCGAACAAGAATTTAGCCGTGGCAAAGAACAACTTAAATCTTCTTGCATAATGGGTAGGGAGAGTACGGCGTCACAAATGTTGCTTTCGGGTAAATATATGATATATCTCAACAAAGAATACGATTTTACCGAACGCCTAAAACGCCTTGAAAAGATTACGCTAGACGACGTTATAGCAGTCATAAAAGACGAATTTGATTATACAAAAATGGCGACTGCCACGGTTGGAACGGCACGAAGACCTATAAAAATTTAATTTAGAATTAAAAGGATTTTTCTTTACGGAAAAGTCCTTTTTTGCACTTTAAACGAATATACTTGTACTATGAAAATTTTACGAGTAATATTATCGCTATTTATAGTGTTTTGTATAACGTTTACTTTGCTTTACGGAAAGACCAAAATAAACGCAAGCGCCCCGTTTGTAGAAAAACCCGAGTATAAGGGCGTAATTTCCATGTGGCAAATAGACAGTTTTGAAGGCGGTATAGGTTCAAGAAAACAGTTTCTACTCGAAATGGCAAGAACGTATGAAAAGAACAATCAAGGCGTGTTCGTTATGGTAACCGACTATACCGTTGAAGGTGCGGAAGAAAAGTTTTCGCAAGGAATTTTTCCCGATATCGTTTCTTTCGGTTTGGGACTAAACGTACAAAATACTTGTATTCTTGGCGGAATAGATACTGTAAAAGGCGGTCAGGTTGGAGATTCTACGTATGCAACGGCGTGGTGTAGGGGCGGTTACGTTCTTATTGCAAATCCAAAACTTACAAGTGATTTTTCCGATTTGTCAAATGGTGTAATCGTGTCACAGTCGGAATATACGGAGCCCCTTTTAGCGCTACACGTGGAGGGGTACACCGTTCAAAAATATATAGTGTGTCAACCTATGGATGCGTACGTAAAATTTACTAACGGCGAAAGCCCGTATCTTCTTGGAACGCAACGTGATATACATAGGTTAGAACGGCGTGGCATGGAAGTTTTAACAAAACCGTTAGAGAAGTATAACGATTTATTTCAATACGTGGCGGTTACGTCGACAATACAAGCCAAAAAGTATTACGCAATAGATTTTGTTAAATTTTTAAGTTCTGAAACGGTACAGTTAAAACTTGGAAAGATAGGAATGCTGTCGCCGTTTATAAGTGTGGAAAATACAAATTCAACGCTCGCTCAAATGCAAGAGATAAGAAACGAGTATACGCTTTCGGCGTTCTCGTCAAAGCAATTATTAAAAGAATTACAGTCGCTGTCAACACAGGCAATTTCGGGTGATAAAGATAGCGCAAATAAAATTCAAAATGTTCTTATTTAACCCTTGAAAAAAAACTCGAATTATAGTAAAATGATAAAAGGAGCAATATCGTGTTTGAAGATACGCTAACGCGCTTTACCGACGAAGTATCTTTTGACGAACAAATGAAGTATCACACGGCGTTCGGCGTGGGTGGTAAGGCAAAATATTTTTGCCAAGTGAAAAGTTTATATACTTTAAACGCACTTATAACCGACGCAAAACGATATAAAGTTCCGTATAAAGTTATCGGCAACGGAACCAACGTGCTAGTTTCCGATAAAGGCTTTGACGGGCTTATAATAACTACTAAACGCTTTAAGGACGTGTTTTTAAAGGTTGACGAAGTTAAAGCGATGGCAGGCGCAAACGTAAACGATCTTTTAAGATTTTGCGTAAGCCATAGGATGTCGGGGCTTGAACCGCTTGCAGGTATACCCGCAAGTATAGGTGGGGCGGTTGTTATGAACGCCGGCGCGTTTGGGCATAATATTTCCGACTACGTAACTACCGTAGAAACGGTAGATCAAGGCAAAATTAAAAAGTATTATAAACACGACTGTAAGTTCGGTTACCGAAAAAGTAGATTTTACGGTAAAAAAGAAACGGTAACGTCAGTTTCGTTTAAGTTTAATCACGGCGAACGTGAACTTATCGAGGCGTCAATTCGTTCCTTTTTAGAGATGCGCAAAAAAACACAACCGACGGGTAAAACTTGCGGTTCGGTTTTTAGAAATCCAAAGGGGATTTTTGCAGGTAAACTTATCGAAGATGCAAACCTAAAAGGCTCGTCGGTTGGCGGAGCGTTTGTTTCGGAAAAACACGCCAACTTTATCGTTAACGAAAAAAACGCAACAGCGACGGACGTTTATAAACTGATAAAACTAATAAAAGATACCGTACGTGAAAAATACGGAATACTTCTTAAAGAAGAAGTGGAGTACATAGGGGAATTTTAATGAAACTTACCGCAGATTATCACACGCATACCGTATATAGCCACGGCAAGGGCAGTATTTTAGAAAATGCACTTATGGCAAAGGATAGGGGGCTTAAAGAGATAGGTATTTCCGATCACGGATTTTCTCATCCTGCTTTTGGGCTAACAAAAAGAAAACTTCCTAAAATGCGTGAAGAGTGTGATAGAGCGACAAAAGAAACGGGCGTAAAAGTCCTGCTTGGTATAGAGTCTAATATAATCGGCGTAGACGGAAGCGTGGACCTAAAAGAAAAGTTCTACGATAATTTCGATATTTTTTTGGCAGGGCTTCATAAATGCGTTTTGTTTAAGCCGCTAAGTGCTGTAACGCTTTTTTATCCCGACCTATTCGCATCGCTATTCAAGAAGAAAAAAGTAAGTAAATCTTTAACCGCGCGCAATACCAAGGCTTTTATTAACGTTATAAAGAAAAACCCCGTTGACGTGATAACGCATATAAACTTTGGGTGCTATACCGACCCTGTGGAAGTAGCGAAGGTGGCGGCGGATTACGGCACGTATATAGAACTTAACGCAAAAAAAGTTCACCTTACCGATCAAGAACTTTATGAAGTCGGCAAGACGGGTGTAAACTTCGTTATCAGTTCTGATGCGCACTCACCAAACCGTGTGGCGGAAATTTCGCTCGTGGAAAAAATGATAGAAAGGGTTGATATTGATAAATCCCGTATAATGAATATTGACGGAAGATTGCCCGATTTTAGGTTTAAGCGATTTAAGGAGAAAGTCTGATGAACTTCGGCAAGGTTATAAAAAAAGAATTACTATCAAAACCGATCAAGGACCGTTGTTGTAAAAAAGCATTTCTTGCGGGGTTTGTTCGTGGTTCGGGCGCATTGTACGAAGAAGACGGCTTTTTATGTTTGGAATTTATCGCAAACGACGAAGAAACTGCCGAACTTATAATATCGCTTTTTAGAATAGTGTTTAAGTACGAAATTCGTGAAATTTCGGTTAGTGAAGATAGGCTTAATAAAAAGGACAAGATAGTTTTAAACGTGGTCGGTGAAAGAGCAATCGAGATACTAAAAGAACTTGGCGTATTGATAGAAGATAACGACGAAACGGTCGTTAACTTAAAACTGTATTCTACTATATGTGAAAAAGAGTGTTGCCTTCGTGCCTTTATAAAAGGTTTGTTTTTGGCTGTCGGTGGGTGTACCGTTCCGTCAGAAGACGGGCAAACGACGGGCTATCACGCTGAACTTGTATTTTCTCACTATACGCCTGCGTTAGAAACTGCCGAAAAACTTGCAAGTTTCAACGTTCAAACCAAGATTACAAGAAGAAAAGACACCTTTATCGTATATATAAAAAGCGCGGAAGAAATAAAGAATTTTACGGCGTTTTTGGGCGCACCCGTAAGTGTGCTTAAACTCACCGATTTAATGATAAACCGTGAGATTACAAATAAGACAAACCGTCGTATGAACTGTGATTTAGGCAACGTTAACCGCCAAATCGAAGCGACGGACAAGCAACTTTCGGCGATAGATAAGATAGAAAAGACCATGGGTTTAGACGCCTTAAAACCCGACTTAAAGGCAACGGCGATAGCAAGGCGAGAGCACGCCGACTACACTATGGTTGAACTCGCCGATTTTCTTTCAATAACCAAAAGTTGCTTAAACCACAGATTGAGAAAGATAGTTTGTATAGCAAACGAACTGTAAGGAGATACTTATGCGTGAATTCGTACACTTGCACGTCCATACCGAGTATAGTCTACTTGACGGTGCAACGAGAATTGATAACGTGTTTAAGGCGTGCCGAAAGAAAGGCATGCACGCTTTGGCTATAACCGATCACGGAAATATGTTCGGTACGCTTTATTTTGCCGAATGTGCGAAAAAGGCGTACATGAAAGCGTTAGAAGAAGGCGCTACCGAAGAAGAAGCAAAAATGCTACCCATAATCGGTTGTGAATTATACGTTGCTAACGACCATAAGGTGGACGAAAGGGATTACGACCACCTTGTTTTGCTATGTAAAAATAAAAAAGGATACAAGAATTTAATCAAACTCGATTCTATTGCCTACGTAGACGGGTTTTACTATAGACCGAGAATAGACTATAAACTGTTAAAAGACCACTCGGAAGGGTTAGTTTGTCTTTCGGCGTGTTTACAAGGAAGGGTTGCAAAACGCCTTGTTCAAGGTGATTACGAAGGGGCAAAGCAAGCGGCTATCATGCTCCACGATATATTTAAGGACGACTTTTATATCGAAATCCAAGACCACGGCATTGAAGAGCAAAGGCGTATAAATCCACAACTAATTCGCCTTGCCAAAGAACTCGGTATAGAACTCGTTGCCACAAACGACGTTCACTATATAGAAAGGGAAGACTGCGAAGTTCAAGACGTTATTGCGTGCATAAGTACCAAGTCCACGATAGACGATCCTACTCGTTTTAAGATGAATACCGATCAAGCGTATCTTAAAACTTACGACGAGATGCTCGAAGTGTTTCCAAACATACCAGAAGCGCTCGATAACACCCTTAAAATTGCTGAAAAATGTAGTGAAGAGCCTATATTTGATTTGAACAAAAAGTGTGAGCCGATAAGAGATAACACGCTTATCCCTGGTTATATACCCGATAATGGACAAACGGCTTACGACTTTTTGAAAGACTTGGCGCTTAAAGGACTTAAAGACCGTTATCCCGTTATTACCGACGAGATAATGGAAAGGTTTAATTACGAACTTGAAACAATCCACTCAATGGGTTATATAGAATATTACCTTATAGTTTGGGATTTTATAAACTACGCAAAGAGTGTAGGAATATCCGTCGGTGCAGGTAGGGGTAGTGGTGTATCTAGTATTATAGCGTATTCGGTTGGTATTACCGACGTTGACCCCTTAAAATACGATTTAGTCTTTGAACGTTTCTTGAATAAAGAACGTGTAAGTATGCCTGACTTTGATATAGACTTCCAAGACGATAGGCGTGGTGAAGTCGTAGAATACGTTCGTAAAAAATACGGTTACGATAGGGTTGCCCAAATCGTAACTTTCGGCACGCTCGCAGGTAGAGTTGCTATAAAGGACGTAGGAAGAGTTTACCGTGTTCCGTACGCCGAAACCGATAAGGTTACTAAACTCATGGACGGCAAGAGCAGTATAAGTGAAAGTTTTGGGTTCAAGAAGACCAAAAAGGGCGCGGACGTCAGCGTAAAAGAACTTAAAGAGATGTACGAGCAGGACGAAACGGTTAGAAAGGTCGTAGACATGGCTATCCGTGTCGAAGATATGCCAAGGCAAACGGGTATGCACGCCGCAGGCGTCGTTATATGCGCAAAGCCGATAGCCGATAACGTACCTTTGCAAAGAAGTGGCGACGACGTTACCACACAGTTCGACATGAAAGAAGTTGAACAACTCGGTATGCTTAAAATGGACTTCTTGGGACTTCGTACGCTTACCGATATATCCAAGGCAATGACTTATATAAGGGAAGACTTTGGCGTTGAACTCGATTTCCATAAACTTGGCTATGAAGACCCAGAAGTATATAAATTGATAGGCGACGGGGAAACCGACGCCGTATTCCAACTTGAAAGTCCAGGTATGAAACGTTTTATGCGTGATCTTCGTCCGTCCACGTTTGAAGATATTATCGCAGGTGTATCAATGTACCGTCCAGGACCTATGGACTCTATACCGACCTACGTAAAGTTTAAGCATAATCCCGAAACTATAACCTATAAACATCCGCTGTTAGAACCACTACTTAAAGCGACTTACGGCGTAATGATATACCAAGAACAAGTTATGCAGATTTGCCAAAAAATCGGTGGATTTTCACTCGGTCAATCGGATATCGTCCGTCGTGCCATGGGTAAGAAAAACATGGAAGAAATGGCAAGACAAAAGGAAATATTCTTAAACGGTGGTGTAAGTGAAAAGGGCGATCCGATACCTGGCGCAATAAAGAACGGCGTTCCTGCAAATATCGCAATAGAGATATTTGACGAAATGGCGAAGTTTGCGGAATATGCGTTTAACAAATCGCACGCAGCCGCTTACGCCGTATTAGCATATCAAACGGCGTACTTAAAGAGATATTATCCCGTAGAATTCTTTTGTTCGATTTTGAACAATAGAATAGATAAAATCGAAGAATTATCAAAATACTTGACCTACTTAAAGAGTAAGAGCATAGAAGTATTCCCGCCCGATATAAATAAGAGTAACGCTTACTTTAAGTGTGAAAACGGCGGTATACGTTTCGGCTTGGTTGGCCTTAAAAACGTTGGACTTAACGTAATACAACTAATCGTTGAAGAGAGAACTAAAAACGGCGAATTTAGTTCGTTTGAAGATTTTATAAACCGTTGTATATCGTTTAAGGTCGAAGGCGAGAACGGAAGAGTTCAGAACGTAACGCTTAATAAACGTTTGGTTGAAAGTCTTATACTTGCAGGAGTGTTCGATAATTTTAGGATAAACCGTCGCGTGCTTATGGAAGTACACTCGGAATTCATGGATAGAGTGGCGGCGGCAAATAAGAAAAAAGACGACGTTCAAATGAGTTTCTTCGGCACTTTCCTTGACGAAGACGAAGGGCTTAAACTTGAATACCCCAACTTGATTGAGTATTCGTCCAAAGAAAAATTGACGTTGGAAAAGACCGTGCTTGGCATATATCTTTCGGGGCATCCTTTGTCCGACTACGCCGAACAATTTGAAAAGTTCTCGTTCAACACAAACGCACTTTCTTTCTTTGAAGAAGACGAACTCGGCAATCGCACTTACACGGATATAAAGGAAGGCGAACAAGTAGTAATGGGCGGTATCATTTCCGAGTTTAAGCGCATGTCTACAAAAAGTGGTACGACTATGGCGTTCGTCAAGGTAGAAGACCTTTACGGTGCGATAGAAGTTATCGTATTCCCCAAGATATTCGATAGGGTAAGGTCGGTAATAAATAACGAAGAAATCGTTAAGGTTTCGGGTAAATTACAAATAAAAGACAGCACCCCGCAAATTATCGTGGATAATATTGAACGGCTTGACGTAAAAGAAGAAGTTCACGAGATAGACGATAAACTGTTTATGGGGATAATTTTGGAAGACGATTCGGTAACCGATAAAGTGCTCGACATTTTGGAAAGTTATCCAGGTGATATTCCCGCAATAATAGCAATGAACGGCAAAAAATACGATTCACGCTGTCAGGTTAGAAAATGTGAAGGGCTTATGAGCGAACTTAAAAGTTTCTTGCCTGAAAGCAATATAATATTTTTTAGAAAAAAATAAAAAAGATAAATAAAAAAAGTAG
>CASDPM010000041.1 GCA_949282465.1 uncultured Bacillota bacterium | reverse complement strand
GTCGCCGAATGTATTAGAACGGGCAAGGTCTTGGAAAACTTGGAACTTTCGGAATATAAAAAATTCAGCGAACTTTTTGAAGAAGATTTGTATAACGAAATAAATCTTAGCACTTGTGTAGAAAAGCGTATTTCCGAAGGCGGAGCGTCCGAACAGTCGGTTTCAAAACAAATAGAATACGTTAAGGAACAAATAAAAAATGGTTAAAATATTCATTGACGGTAGCGCGGGGACCACGGGACTACGTATTTACGATAGACTTTCCGCCCGTCAAGACTTAGAAATAATAAAATTGCCCGAAGAGTTGAGAAAAGATCTTTCGGCACGTAAAGATGCAATAAACTCGTCTGACGTAACTTTTTTGTGCTTGCCCGATCAATCGGCAATCGAAGCGGTTACGCTTATAGAAAATAAAAATGTTGCGGTAATAGATACTTCTACGGCACACCGTGTAATGGACGGGTGGGAATACGGGTTTCCCGAACTTTCTAATAGACGAGAAAGGATTGCGAACTCTAAAAGGATAGCAAACCCAGGATGCCACGCAAGTGGATTTATAGCGCTTACTGAGCCGTTAGTTAAGGCAGGGCTATTGAAAAAGGACGCCAAACTTTCGTGTTTTTCATTGACGGGTTATAGCGGTGGCGGAAAAAAGATGATTGCCGAGTATGAGAGCGAAGAAAAGCCACAAAGTTTCTTTGCACCAAGACAATACGCACTTTCTCAATCGCATAAACACTTACCCGAGATGAAAATTATTACAGGGCTTGAAAATGCGCCTGCATTTTGTCCCGTAGTAGGTGATTTCGCTTGCGGTATGGAAGTAACCGTTCCCGTGTTTAAGAGCGATTTAAATGGTGGTAGTATTGCCGACGTGAAAGAAGTTTTGCGTTCGGCGTATAAAGGTAATATCGTTCACTTTGACGAAGACGTGAGCGAAAACGGTTTCTTATCTGCAAATTCGTTTAGTGGAAGGGATGATATGTCCGTAACAGTTTACGGCAATGAAGATAGAATATTACTCGTTTCACGTTTCGATAATCTTGGAAAAGGAGCGTCGGGCGCGGCAATACAAAACATGAACATAATTTTAGGAATAAAAGAAGATATAGGACTTAACGTTTAAGGAGATATGTTATGAAGTTGATTAGCGGTGGTGTGTGCGCGGCAAAAGGTTTTAAGGCAAACGGCGTTCACTGCGGTATCAGAAAGAATAGAACTAAAAGAGATTTGGCTTTAATTTATAGTGAAGTTAAGGCTACTGCGAGTGCGGTGTATACAACAAACCTTGTTAAAGGCGCACCCCTTACGGTTACAAAAAATAATATTCAAGACGGTTATGCACAAGCCGTAATTTGTAATAGCGGTAACGCAAATACTTGTAATGCCAACGGTATTGAAATAGCCGAAGGAATGTGTGATCTCGTTTCAAAAACGCTCAATATTCCGTCAACTGACGTTGTTGTTGCATCAACGGGCGTTATCGGACAACCGCTTGATATAGCGCCTATTAAAGCGTATATTGATACACTTGCCTACGGGCTTAGCGAAGACGGAAGTGCATTGGCATCCGAAGCGATTATGACTACCGATACGATTGCAAAAGAAGTTGCCGTTGAATTTACCGTTGACGGAAAAATTTGCCGAATAGGTGGTATTGCAAAGGGTAGTGGCATGATACACCCCAACATGGCTACAATGTTGGTGTTTATTACGAGCGACGTTGCGATTTCCCCTGAAATGTTATCAAAAGCGTTAAAGGGGGATATTGCTGAAACGTTTAATATGATAAGTATAGACGGCGATACTTCTACTAACGATATGGTTACCGTGCTTGCTAACGGTTTGGCAGGTAATAAAATTATTGATAGTGAAGGCGAAGACTTCGATACTTTCATGAAAGCGCTTAACACCGTAAACGTTGCGCTTTGTAGAATGATAGCGGGCGACGGTGAAGGCGCAACCAAACTTTTAGAGTGTACAGTTACGGGCGCAAACGATAAAGCTACGGCAAAAACCGTTGCAAAAAGCGTTATTTGTTCAAGTTTGTTAAAGGCTGCAATGTTTGGTGCTGATGCAAACTGGGGAAGAGTTTTGTGTGCTATCGGGTATAGTGGCGCTAACGTTGACGTTAATAAAATCGACGTTGCTTTTAAGTCGAACAAGGGTGTTTTAGAAGTTTGTAAAAACGGTAGTGGCGTAGAGTTTTCCGAAGAAAAGGCAAAAGAAATTTTGCTTGAAAAAGAAATAGAAATTCTTGTAGAATTAAATAGTGGTGAATATTCGTCCAAGGCGTGGGGTTGCGACCTTACCTACGATTACGTAAAGATAAACGGAGATTATCGCACCTAAGTTAAGGAGAAATTATGGATAAACAGTTTTCTAATATGCAACGTGCCGAAGTTCTTACGCAGGCACTCCCGTACATAAGACATTATAACGGGGAAATCATAGTAATAAAATACGGCGGAAACGCAATGATAAACGAAAGCCTTAAAGAACAGGTTATGGAAGATATAGTTCTTTTGTGGCTTACGGGCGTAAAAGTCGTTTTGGTTCACGGTGGTGGTCCGGAAATTTCCGAACTCATGTCAAAACTCGGCAAAAAAGCAGAGTTTGTGGACGGGCTTAGGGTTACCGACAAAGAAACCATAGATATCGTTCAAATGGTGCTTGCAGGTAAAATAAATAAATCGCTCGTTAACTACCTTGAAATGAAGGGTGGCAAAGCCATGGGAATATCAGGTATGGACGGTTGCCTTATTCAAGCCAAGATGAAAGATGAAAGACTTGGTTACGTCGGTAAGATTACCAAAATCAATATCGAACCCGTTCAAGATTTGTTAGGCAAAGGCTATATTCCCGTAATATCCACGATCGGTTGCGATAAAAAGGGTAACGCTTATAATATAAACGGTGATACTGCGGCAGCGCATATTGCAGGTGCGCTCGGTGCTAAAAGACTTATCATGATGACCGATATTGACGGCATTTTAAAAGATAAAGACGACCCGACAACGCTTATTCCCGATATAACAATAAAAGAAGCGGCTGAACTCAAAAAGTACGGCGTAATTTCGGGCGGTATGATACCTAAGGTTGATTGTTGTATAGAAGCGATAAATCATGGCGTTAAAAAAGTTATTATTATGGACGGACGTGTTCCGCACTCTATTCTTATGGAATTATTTACCGACGAAGGCGCCGGCACAATGGTAACGGGTGACTAAAATGAACGAACTTACAATAAAAGACGGGAAATACGTTGCGAATACGTACGCGCGTTTTCCGATTGAAATATCGCACGGTAAAGGATCTATTTTGTTCGATTACGACGGAAAGAGATATATAGACATGGGTACGGGTATAGGCGTAACGGCGTTTGGTGTAAGCGACGACGAATGGGTTAGTGCAGTAACCGAGCAGTTATTAAAAGTCCAACACACTTCCAACCTATACTATACAAAACCATGTGCAGACCTTGCCGAAGTTTTGTGTACTCGTACGGGAATGAAGAAAATCTTTTTCGGAAATTCGGGCGCAGAAGCAAACGAATGTGCGATTAAAGTGGCAAGAAAATACGCTTGTGAAAAAAAGGGTGAAGAATATAACGTTATAATAACCTTAAAAAATAGTTTCCACGGCAGAACAATAACTACGCTTTCGGCAACGGGGCAA
>CASDPM010000040.1 GCA_949282465.1 uncultured Bacillota bacterium | reverse complement strand
AAATTTTAAAAACAAAAATCCGACGAACAATTTATTCTTAATATGGGTAAAAACCTAACCGTTTTACACTTGCACGATAATTTCGGTGCACTTAACGACTGGTTTGGTGAGATGGATCGTCATCTTTTGCCTTTTTTTGGTTGCGTTGACTGGAAAGGGACGGTTAAAGCACTTCGTGAGATAGGTTTTGATGGGGTTTTTAGTTTTGAAGTTAATCCTTACGGACCGCTTTCTCAATTAGAACTTGCAAACGTTATGCTATATAACGCAGGCAAGTATATGCTTTAAAACTTTTAGTCGGTTTTACTTTAATTTTTAGATTTAATTTCACGCTCAGTATATGGGCGTGATTTTTATTTTATCTTTTATTGTCAGTAACCACTTGAATTCTTCTTTTTTTATGGCATAATGACGCAAAAAAAGGAGATTTTTTATGATTTTTTATTTTAATGCCGACGGCACGCCTAAAACCGTGTTGCCGGAATCGGTTGTGCGTGGGTCGTCTAATGCAAACAGTATTTATTTCGTTAGCCCCGTATGCGAACAAAATATGGTAAACGTGGCGTTTAAACTACCCGACGGCACGGTTACCGAAAAGTTTTTTATGAACGTTTGTAACGGCGCGCTTGACGGTGTATTAGACAAGGACGGAAACACGTTTAGCGTGTGGACGGCAAAAATTCCAACTATCGTTACGGCGTGTCACGGAACGGTGGGTGTTCAGTTTTACTTTACTAATATCTTAGAAACAGTTGCGACGGCTCTTTGCACTTTTGAAGTTTTGGAAGGGATTATTTCTGAAACGCCAACTGTTGGCGACGATTATCTTGAAATTATGCAGTTTTTGTCGGGATTAAGCGCAAAAGTAGACGATAGCGTTTTGGTTAGTAATACTGCCCAAGGCGTTGTTGAAAACGTAAACGACAAATTAAATACGGTCGAACACAAAGTAAGCGACCTTTACGCTTTTGCATTAGACACTACCGTTGGGCAGGTTACTGCGGAAAGTAAGTATTCTATTCGTACTACGGCGGACGGGTTAAACATTGTGGACGGTGCAAGGTCGATTGTAAAACGAATAAGTGGTGGCACGGTAAAAAGCGTAAACCTAATACCAAGCAGAAAGGCTAATGTAATTGACAATGGAATTACTTATATTTTAAATGACGACGGAAGCGTTACTGCAAACGGCACGGCTACGGCGGTGTCAAGTTGTTATTTTACGTCAAACCTTAATTTAGGGGCGGGAACTTACTTTTTAAGTGGGTGCCCGTTGGGTGGTAATTCAAACAGTACGTATAATTTAACCATAAACGTTAATAAAAACGGGGTATGGAATAGGGCTATTATTGATACGGGAAACGGCGTAATTGCAAACGTTGCCGAAGATGAAACGTTAGTTGGGTGTTTCATTTGGGTGAACGGTGGGCAAAAGTTCGACAACGTAACTTTTAAGCCTATGCTAACGGTTGGAACTGAAAGGGTAGATTATTCACCATATTTTTCCGATTTGAAAAATTCCTACTTTAAGGGCATTGAAAGTACGGGTAGAAACTTATTCAATCCTACCCTTTACGATGGAATAAAAATCAATAGCGACGGGAGTGTTACTACTTCAAAATACGTAGGAAACGTAACCCCCGTAACTTTCCAAGGTTGTCCTAATACAGATTATAGTATATGTGTTTATAATGAAAATAAAGAGATTGCAACTAATCTAGGCTCGACGGCAAGCCATAAAGTGTCTACGTACTGTAACGGCGTTTGGGTAAATAGTAACAATTCTAACGCAAAGTTTAGAACGGACGAATATGGACTGGCGTCGTTAATGATAGGCTCGGCTTCTTACGACACGGCAAATAGATATAAAAACTATATCGCTATTTATAAGGGGAATATTGCCGTTAGTGATACGCCCCCGTACGAACCGTACGTCTTAGACGGTACTTTTGCTCTCGATACGGCTATTGAACTTGGTCTTTACGATTATATAGACGTCGTTAACAAAAAGATTGTTAGACAGACGGGCTACTTAACCAAAGACACGGTATTTACGGATGACGAACTTACTTCTTATACAGACTACGTTTTGTCGCTTAACGGATTAAATTTGGCGTATAAATTAGATACGGCGACGCAAGAAGACGTAAGTCTTCCCGTTGGATACGTTTGCTATAAAAACGGAAGTGAAAAAATTGTTCAAGGGGACGTTGATAATTCCAAATACGGTGGGATAAATACCGTAGTTCAAAATTATTACGTTAAGATAGGTGAATAACATGAAGATATTAGAGAAGAAAAAGATTACTGAAAACAACCTAAAAGATTTTGAAGGGGAATTTCTTGCTACGGCAAAAAGGACGGTTAGAAACGACTTGTTAAAGGCGTTCGATATTTATAAGTCAAACGTAAGTTACGGGATTATAATTGAAAACGACACCGAAAAACAAGAAATTATAGAGTGGTATAAAAACTTGCTTGATTTGAACGACTGCGCATTTGAGCATATACCCACTAGAATAAAAAAATATTTATAGCCAAAAAGCCCGTGTTTAGCGCGGGCTTTTCCTTTTGCCTTAATTGACAGTATTATCGTTGTGTGCTACAATATATTAAATGTTGAAAGGAATTATTTATGAAAAGTATTTGTTTGATAGGCTTAGGCACTATCTCGAAAAATTATCTTGACGGTATTACGGCGTCTAAATACTTTGAGTTGAAAGCGGTGGTAGACGTAAGTCCTTCGGCACTATCGAGAGAAGTTTTTGCCGATTACGAGTTTTTTAACGATTATAAGGTAATGATTGAACGTGTTAAACCTGATTACGTGATAGTTGCCACTCCGCCACAAACTCATTTTGAGATTGCGTCGTATTCTCTTACACACGGCGTAGACGTTATAGTGGAAAAACCCGCAGTTTTGTCCATGCAAGATTTTGACGAGTTGACTAAAATTGCAAAAGATAACGGGCGCAAGTTTGAAGTAATGTTTCACTGGCAACACGGTAGCGAAGTGATAGAGTTTAACAAGACTTTCGATAAGCGAAAGATTGAGAAAATTCACGTGTTCGTGAGCGACGCTTATAGCGAAGATGGAAAGGTGATTTTGCCCTTAAAAAGAAAGTTGGGTGGCGCGCTTATTGATAGTGGCGTCAACATGATAAGCATGATTAAAACTTGGCTTTCCTTTGATAACGTTAAGATTATAAATAAAACTATCGTGCCTTGTAAAGAGTGCGGACTTCCTATTTACGCCAAAGTGGATATGGTTATAGACAACGTTCCCACCACGATTGAAATTGACTGGCGAAACGGAATAGATAAAAAGATTTCTTACCTTGTTTACGACAAAAAACCGTTGACGATAGATAATTCAGAACAAAAAATATTGATAGAAGAAAGGGTTATAGATTGTTATACTATGCCTAGACTTAAAGCGCATTATTATAATTATTTTCAACGGTTTAACGGTGAAATTGATGTCGAAAGTGCACGCCGTGTACACGATTTATTGTTTAAGGTGAACGCATTATGAGAAAGTTTTTTAAAAACCTTATGATTAAGTTTTATACGTTTATGGTTAGTGAACATATAATTAAATACGTTGTTAGTGCACTTTTGTGCTTTGGAATTTTGTTCCTTGTCGGCGTTTTGAACAGTACGGTAATGAGCGATATTTTCAGTATTCTTATCGGTTTCTTATTCGGGCAAATTTTTATAGGTATACTGAACGTCGTAATGGGCAATTTGGAAGATGCTACCAAGGTTACCGAAGACACCGAAAAACTTTTATCTATTTATAAGGGTAAAGACAATCGAAAAGATTTTATTTATAACGGAAGTAACTGTTTGGTTGCGTATAAGCATCTAATCGTAAACAAAGGCTATAAGTTTAAGGTAGAAGATCACCCAGATTCCGAGTTTGTTCTAGACGAGTTTATAATGAACAACTATAAGGAATTATTTTTGGCGCACAGTCAAAGTTCTAAATCAAATAGCGCCACAATTAGAATGGACGGCTTTGAAAAACGTGGGGACGAATACGTTATTCACCTTGGTAGAAGTGACTACTATAAGCATTTGGTTACCAACCGATCGATTGATTTTAGGCTTGCCGACGATTTAACTCTTCGCGACGTGTTCGAGTACGGGCCTAAAATTTCTTCGCCCGAAGAATCCAAAATGTCTAACCACGTGGGTATAAATGCGCTAGTTTATTTGTCGGATGGCGAAATGCTTTTGCCAAAGCGAAAAAAGGATTCGACTATATCTAAAAATAAGGTTACTTCGGCGATTGCTATGAAATTAGATTTCCCCGAAGACGGCGATATAGACGAGAATTATTTGTTTGATAAATGTATTAAAACGGGTTTGATTAAGCGTACAAAATTCAATAAAGAGTGGTTAGAAACCAAAGATATTAAAATCGACTTTTTGGGACTTGGGCTTAACCTTTACGAAGGGGGAAAACCACAGTTTTATTATAGAGTAGTGATTTCCGACCTTACTCGTTTAGAATATCTTACCTATCTTAAAGACCACATGAACGATAACTTTGGTAAACTTGATAGCGATAAATGTATTTACGTATTAGAAAAGGACAGTCTAAAATTTGTTGGGGACGACGGTCTTACCTTTAAGCATTACACTTTATCGGACGTTGAAAAAGGGCGTTCTGCGTCGGGGAAAAAGAAACTATCTTACGAAAAATCGTTTGCCGCAAATATTTGGCACGATATTCAATAATTAAATAAAATATTTATTAAAGCATTTCACAGTCACTGCTTAGCAGTGGCTGTTTTTTATTTTATTTTCTCATAAATAAAAGTTTATTTGCATAAATTTATTATCGAAAAAAATTAAATATGCCTTTTTGCAAGTTCGACAGCATTTCGTAAAATTCGGCAAGGGGTATCAAAATTTTCAGGGTGGAGAAAGTTATAATGAGTTTTGTCGTTTTGTCTAAAAAGAAATTGCTTACGACAGCGTGTTTTATTCTTACTATTATCGTAACTGCTTTATCGCTTGGCAAAACGGGCGCTTATCAAGTTTTTTACGGTGGAACGATGCGAAAACTTCCTATTTACTCGGTTCAGACCGAACAAAAGGAAGTCGCTATATCGTTTGACTGTGCTTGGGGCGTTGATTACACCGATAGACTTCTTGATATTATGGAAAAGGAAGAAGTTAGATGTACCTTTTTCATGGTGGAGTTTTGGACGAAAAAATACTCTGACTACGTTAAAAAAATCGACGAGAAAGGGCATGAAATAGGAACTCATTCAGCCACTCACCCGTACATGAGCAAGTTGTCTAAGGATGCTATTATTAAAGAACTTACTACGTCTTCGCAAGCAATAAGCGATATTACGGGCAAAAAGGTTGAAGTGTTCCGTCCACCGTACGGCGATTATAACGATAATCTAATCGACACGGCAACTGAACTTAATCTTTACGTTATTCAATGGGACGTAGACAGCCTTGACTGGAAAGATTTAAGCGCAAAAGAAATACAAAACAGGGTTTTGTCGCGCGTTAAAAACGGGTCGATAGTACTTTTCCACAATAACGGTTTACACACCGCCGACGCACTACCTGAAATTATTAGCGCACTTAAAGGGCAAGGGTATGAATTCGTGCCGATAGGTGAACTTATTTACAGGGACGATTACCGTATGGCGGTAGACGGTTCGCAGATAAGTAATAAATAGAAATTCTTTGGAGGAAATAAATATATGAACAATTTGACAGAAAAAAACAACAAGGTTTTTATCAGCGGAGAAATTCTTTCGGATGCGGAGTTTTCGCACGAAGTGTACGGCGAAGGATTTTACGAAATGAACGTTTTAGTGCGCCGTCTTTCGGGACAGGGCGACGTTTTACCCGTAACCGTTTCCGAAAGACTTATTACCGACAAGGACTTGAAAGTTGGGTCGGTTATTAATGCGTTGGGGCAGTTTAGGAGTTACAATAAACTCGTTGACGGAAAAAGTAAACTTATGCTTACCGTGTTCGTGAGAGAACTTTTAGATAGCGCACCTATAAGAAATCCAAACAGTATTGTGCTTTCAGGGTATATTTGCAAACCACCCGTTTATAGGACTACGCCGTTTAATAGGGAAATAGCCGATATTTTGATTGCGGTTAACCGTTCTTACAATAAATCAGATTATATACCGTGTATTGCATGGGGAAGGAACGCAAGGTTTGCTAAAAATCTTGCTGTTGGCGAAAAAATTGCGCTTTCAGGTAGAATTCAAAGTAGGGAATATCAAAAGCGTTTTTCCGACGACGATATAAAGATTTTGACCGCTTACGAAGTTTCTATTAGTAAACTTGCCGCTTACGAAAATGCAGAGAATTTTGATATTGAAGAAGAATTTAACCTTTCGGGTTTTGTTTCCGAAACGGGAAGAGACAGCGTTTATTACGATTAAAAAAAAACGCCCCACGTTTGGTGGGGCGGTTTTTGTTTTTATATTGTTAGTTTTTCTTCTTTAAGATAAAATATATTGACGTTAGCGATACCGAAAGGGTAACTAAAAGTATTACCAAAACGTTTCTAATCACCGTGTTTGGCGGTGTTATTATAGCGTCGCTTGAAACGTAACCGATAACCGTTTCGCCGTCGGAATTTTCAAAACTTATAAGGGCTGTTCCGTCTTTATTTTCATATACTTTAACGATAGTATCTTCTTCTATTTGGGCGATTTTAGTTTGCAAAGTTTTGTCCGAATAAACTATCGCATTAGCAATCGTTTCAAATGAGAACTTTTCGGAAAGAGCGTTCTGCGACAACATCTCTACCGTAAACGCTTGGGGAATATAACCCGTAACCGAAGCGCCGTCAACTTCTACGGTTGCAAAGTAGAAATTTCTACCTAAGAATTCAAACGAACTATTTATAGTAAAGGGTGTTTTCTTTTTAAGTCTAACGGGGGTATCGTTAAGTTTTACACAATAAGTATCACTTAAAGTTATTATGGGTAAATAATATAAGTTTACGTCAGTCGCAACGTAAGCCACCGTAAATTCGGGGGCGTTTATAACGTCTTGTTTTTCAACAAGATGTTTTTTGTTTACTATAACTTCAACGTTTTTGCCGTTATTTTCGCCTGCAAGTATAGAGAAGGTTTGTCCACCTACGGCGTATTCGTATATTAAAAGATATTCGCTATTATTGCCGTCTATAACTTCAATAAAGTCAAAGCCCGTTTGGTTGGCTTTTACCGAATACACAAATGCGTTTTCTTGAACGGTATAGATTTTTAAGTCGTTTATATCTGCACTTTCGCCACTTACTTTATAGTCGGTGGTTTTTTCAATATCGGCAAGCGTAAGGTTAGGAAGTTCTACCGTGTCAAAAACCGTTTCTTCGCCTTGACAAATAAGGTGAACTTGGTCTTTATCAAAACTCATTGATATAGACGTTATATCTTTATTTACGGGAAGAGTTATCGTATACGTTTCGGTGGTAGTTCCGTCGTAATATTCGATAGCGTTGTTTTTAAGCGCAAAGATATTTCCCGCAAGGTCTACGAAAAGTTTTTTTACACCCGTTACCGAAAAATTTATTTCAGTAGCCAAAGCGTCGTAACCATTTGTGGTAAGCGTATACTTTTTGATATTGTCGTTATAATCGTCGGTAAGGTAAACGTTGCCGTCAACGTCAACCGTAAGAACGGGATTGCCCGTGTTAGTGGCAGGTCCGTCTAATATTTTAGTGATGGCAAAGTCGCTTTCATTTGCCGTGTAAACGGCGGTATTACTGCCCGATTTTATAAGGATATAATATTTCCCGTCGTTATAACATACGTCGGTAATACTGTCGCCCGATTGACCGACCGATATGGTTTGCAAAACCGATTGCGTGTCTACGTCAACGATTACGAAGTCGGTGGTGTTTTCGGAAAGCAAAACGGTGTTATTTCCAAGCGCAAGGAATTGCGGGGTAACGCCTGTTCCGTTTACTAAAACGTTTTTATATTCCTTGCCGTCTTCGGTGTCGCATATAAGAGTAAGTTTAAGACTGTCTAAAACGGCGGTCATCTTACTGTTTTGTTCAATCTCGATATTAGTAGCGCCTATTCTATTAAACGCCGTCTTGTTTTTTGCAACGGCAAAGACCGTGAATAAAAGTTGGTTGTTTTTGTGGTCGATTGCAAATTCTTGTACCGTGCCGTCTATCTTATCGGTTATGAGAAGATTTCCATTCTTAAAGGATAAACTTGTGGGGGATGAAAGTTTGCCTAAATCATATTCGTTGTATGGATTAGAACTTTTATCAAACGCCGTGGCGTTTAGCGTAAGTTCGGTGTCGGTTTCGGGGTTGCTTAAATCAGTAAGTGATTTTTTGTAGATTTTACTGCCAACCGAGTAATAAACGAAATCGCTATCGGCAAGTATACTAGTTGGTTTTAGGTTAGAAACTAGCGTTTCATTTTTCATATCGTCTATTTGCGAAAAATATAGTTTAGAGTTATGTATGAAAAAAACTTTATTATCGTTGTTGATGCATACGGGTGTATCGCTATCAATCTTATTGTTGTACGCCGAACCGTTACTAAAAGTTATGTCGGTTAAATTATACACGGTAAGGGCGGTAGAGTATGCCGAAACTAAATATTCGCCGTTTAGGTCAAAGTGGCTACCACCTATCGTAAGTTCTTCAACTTGATTTAGGTCTTGGAAATTTACCTTGTAGTATTTGGGCGAACTTTGATTGTCCGAAACGATTAGCGTTTGATCGTCAAACTTCTTGACTTGTTTTAAGGTGGTGAATTGTTTTTCCGAATATTCACCGTCGTTATACACTAAAAGTTTATTGTCCGCACCTTGAATAATGGCTATCTTGCCATCCCAAAAATAAGCGTCGATAGGCGAAGATAATTCTCTATATTCCATAGCGGTATCAGGATGAAAAAGCGTGAAATTAACTGAAACGTTTGCATTAGCGCTTTTTAAATTTAAAGAAAAGCCAAACGCTATCGCTGATATTATAAATGCGGTGAAAAGTAAAAATATAAATTTGTGTTTTCTAAAATATAAATCTTTCATATCGTTTATTTTATCATATAAAAACTTTTTTGTATATAATAAACTAATCTTTTTTAAAAAATAATTTATTAAGGCGGGTTTTTTACGCCTTTTATTTTTTTGATTTTTTATTCAAATATGACAGTAATTGTCAAGTTTGTATTATAATCTAAAAACGAACAAATGTTCTGAAATGTGAAATTCTACAACGGAAAATCCTTTAAGTCAAGGCCTTACTGACAAGCAAAAAAAGTATATTTTTTTTAGTTGTTTTAAGTGTCACGTAACGTTGACTTTGGAAATTTTCGATCCATATAATATGGGTGCTTGCGGCGAAAATGGTTTGGTTAAAAAATTTACAGGGAGTTTTGTTATGAACGTTTTATATGCAAAATGTGTTTTGTATTCTTATTCTAGTTTAGAGGCGGTTATGGATCAAATAGACGAACTTGTCGAAAAGAAGGCGCTTGCATCTATGTCCGATACGTCTCCGGCGTACTTTCAATGCGAAAAAATCGTGTTATTTACCATGCAAAAGGATTTACTTATAGAAACCAAAAGAACGGTTGATAAAATTCTTGAAAGGCTTACCGATTACGAAAGAGAATGCCTTGACTATAAATACTTCAAATCAAAGCCCAAAACAGAATACGTGAGTATAGACACTACTTGCAGGTCGTATTTTAGAAAGCAAATTAAACTTGCCGAAACTTTTGCCGATAGATTGGAAAGGGCGGGTATAGACGATAACCGTTTTGAAAACGAGTTTTTGAAAATTGATTTTTTTAGAGAGTTGCTTAGAAGAGTTTACGAGTATGAAAACGTTTGCATTAAAAACGGACAATCTTTCAGAAAAAAGAAAACGCAAAAAGTCGTTAGTATTAGAAAGGTTGGCTAAATTTATTCGTAATCGTTTTCGTCGTAATAACTTACGGCTACCGACGGGTGCTCTTTTTTCTTTAAGATTATAAATAGGGCGATTATTCCCGCAAAGGCTAGGCAAACAACAACTGCGATTTTTAGGCTGAAAAAGTCGTTTGAAGTTTGTTCTTGTGGTTTATTAGGTTGTTCGGCGGGTGGATCGGGCGTGATAAACGTAAGTTCGTTTGGGTGATTAGGCAGGGTAAAGGGCACAACGCTCTCTTCGCTTATATAGCCTAGTCGGTTATTATACGAAACGTAATAATAGTATTTTCCGACGGGGTCGGTAATTTGCCCAAGATAGAACATATTACGTTCGGGAAAGACGTAGCAAACGGGTTCAGTCAAAGACTTGTCTTGATATAATACGGCGGTGTCTAGCGTCTTTAAGGTAAGAAACGGGTAAGGATTTTCAACCGTTAGGTTATCTCTAAATAGGCTTGCCGTGGGTGTGTATCCGTCCATAACGGCTATTCCGTTTTGACCGTAAATTTCTACGTGTGAAAGTATTTCGCCCTGTTCTATGAGTTTTACGTAATAGGTGTAGGGAAGATAAAACAATAGATTTATTCCGCCTGCGTCGGTATAGAAAGGGGTGTCTTCGGTGATTATTCTACGATATTCGTAAAAGTTATCGGCTTTTGCGTAAAGCGTTTGGGTAGTTACGGGCAGGAATAAAAGCGCCGTGATTAAAAGAATAAGTTTTTTCATAATGATTCCTTAACGTTGAGTAATGGTAAAAACGATTATACATCACCTTTATTATTCGGAACACGGAAAAAATATCGCAAAAAAGGTAAATTTGTCAAATATGCTTGAAATAGTTAAAAGAATTAAGGAAATAGAACTCGAACAAGCCCGTCGCGTGAGAAACAACAAGTTATCTAGATATAACGTTGGTGAAAAAATACACCTTAAACAAGTTGAGTTTCATAAATGCCAAAAAAAGAACAGGTGGGTTTTCGGCGGTAACCGTAGCGGTAAAACCGAGTGTGGCGCTGTAGAAGCAATCTATATGGCAAGGGGTATTCACCCGTATAGAAAAAATAAAGATAACGTTTTCGGGTGGGTAGTTTCGCTTTCTACACAAGTTCAGCGAGACGTCGCCCAAGCAAAGATTTTAGATTATCTTAATCCCGACTGGATTGAAGACGTTACTATGCTATCAGGAAAAAAGGACTGTTTACGGCAGGGCGTGATAGACCAAATACGAATTAAAAACGTGTTCGGTGGAACTTCGGTGATAGGCTTTAAATCTTGCGATCAAGGAAGAGAAAAATTTCAAGGGAGTTCGTTGGACTTCGTTTGGTTTGACGAAGAACCACCCAAAGATATTTACGACGAGTGCCGTATGCGTGTTCTTGATAGGTGTGGAGATATTTTCGGAACGATGACACCGTTAAAAGGGCTAACGTTTATTTACGAAGAGATTTTTCTTAACGCCCTTAATTCCGATCAAGTTTGGTACGAGTTTATGGAGTGGGCTGACAATCCTTTTCTAGATGCTAGTGAAGTGGAAAGTCTTACTAAAAGTTTGTCGCCCGATCAAATAGAAAGCCGTCGTTACGGCAGGTTTAAAAGCGGAACGGGGTTGGTGTATTCAGAGTTCGACGAGAACGTTCACGTAATAGAACCTTTTTCGGTGCCAAAAGAGTGGCAAGATAATATTTCTATCGACCCGGGTCTTAACAATCCACTTTGCGCGTTATGGTTTGCCGTTGATTTCGACGGCAATATTTTTGTAATCGACGAACATTTTGAGAGTGGAAAAGACGTTATCTATCATTCGGAAGTAATCAAAGAAAAGTGTTCGGCACTCGGTTGGAAGAAAGACGGGCGTGGAAGAATTAACGCTATTATCGACTCGGCGGCAAATCAAAGAACTTTGGCGTCGGTCAAAAGCGTTACCGAACTTTTCTACGATTGTGGAATAGTGGCAAACCCGTGCGTCAATAAAGATATGTTTAGCGGGTTGCAACGTGTTAAGCAGTTTCTTGTACTTAATAACGGGTTGCCAAAACTGTTTATTTTTAAGAACTGCATAAACCTTATAAGAGAGTTTAAGAGTTACTGGTGGGGTAAAGAAGACACGCCCAAAAAAGTGGATGACCACGCCTTAGACGCTTTAAGGTATTACGTTATGACCAAACCTTCGCCCACGCAAAGAGTAAGTATAAAATCGCAAATTAGTTTAGACAAGGAGAGATTGATAAAGAAATTGCGTAATGGACGAAAAAGATATTAAGCAGGCAAAAAAACTTCGAAAAGCGCTAGTTAAAAAGGCGCTCGGTTACGAGACCGTCGAAGTTATTGAAGAGTACGTTTCGAGCGAAGAAGGGGAAATTCGGCTTGCTAAAAAGAAGATAACCAAAAAGGACGTTCCGCCCGATATTACCGCGCTTAAAATGCTTGTAGAACAGTCCGTCTCTCCGTTAGAGAGTATGACTGACCAAGAACTTGAACAAGAAAAACAGCGACTTATTAAACTTTTGGCGGACAAAAAAACTGATAAGGAGAAGAACATTGCAAAAACAAGTAAATAAGACTTCCGATCAACTTGAAAGGGAAAAACGGGCGTTTATTAAAGGGCTCGTTGCCGATACTGAAAGTGATTTTTCACGTCGAAGACAGGAAAGATTGCCGTTAGAAAGACAATGGGAATTAAACTTAAACTTTGCTACGGGTAATCAGTATTGCGACATTGACGGACGTGGAGAAATTTTCGAGCAGGAAAAGGAATTCTTTTGGCAAACCAAGGGGGTATTTAATCATATTGCACCCGTTATGGAAACAAGGCTAGCAAAATTGTCGAGAGTGACGCCAAAGGTTTCGGTTAGACCGTCGTCAGACGACGATAAGGACGTGGAAAAAGCGTCGCTTGCCGAGATGCTTATAGGCGAAGCGTTTAAACGTGCCGACGTCGATACCGTGGTTAAGCGCGTTACCGAGTGGGGCGAACTTTGCGGTACGGCGTTTTATAAGGTTATATGGAATAACAACGGCGGTGAAGAAATAGGCGCTGTCGACGGAAAAAGATTGTACGAAGGGGACGTTAAGATTATTCCCGTTTCGCCCTTCGAGATTTTTCCCGATAACCTTTACGCCGAAGACGTTACCGATTGTTCGAGCATTATTCACGCAAGGGCGTTGCCCGTTAAAGAAATTAAAGAGAGATATGGTGTGGACGTCGTTGGGCAAGACGTAGACGTATTCGGTTTGACAAGTGTAGGTAATTTTTCAAATTCAAAAACCCCAGCCGTACACGTTATGCACGACGCAGTTACCGTAATAGAAAAATATGAAAAACCGTGTGCAGAATTTCCCGACGGCAGGCTTATAGTCGTGGCGGGCGGAAAACTTTTGTATTATGGTGATTTGCCTTACGTTAAAGACGGCGATTTGAAAGGTGTGTTTCCTTTCGTTAAGCAAACTTCGGTTGCCGTGCCTGGACAGTTTTTCGGAAAGAGCGTTGTGGAAAGGTTGATCCCCGTACAACGTGCTTTTAACGCTGTAAAGAACCGTAAACACGAGTTCTTGAATAGGCTGTCAACGGGAATTATGACCGTTGAAGACGGCGCTATCGATACCGACGATTTGGCTACCGACGGTTTATCGCCGGGAAAGGTTATAGTTTACCGTCAAGGTGCAAAAGCGCCCGAGATTATGGCGGAAACTAATTTGCCACCGTCGTTCGACGAAGAAGAAGAGAAACTGATGAGTGAATTCGTTATCGTCAGCGGTGTAAGCGACGTTTCGTCTAGTTCGGAAAACGCAAGGCTATCTAGTGGTAGTGCGTTGGAAATTTTAATCGGACAAGATAACGAAAGGCTTACGGTTAACGCCGAGAGAATTAGAAATAGTTATCTTGAACTCGCAAGGCACACATTGAAACTTTACGCACGTTTTATGACGGGTGTTAAACTTATTAAAATTAAAGACGTGTTTGATAAAACCAAGGTATATTATGCCGATAAGAGTACGGCAGAAGTGGACGACGTGTATTTAGAGAGTGAAAACGAACTATTTTACACGCACGAACAAAAGAGAGAAATGTTATTTAAGTTATACGAAAGCGGACTTTTAGCGGGGGAAGACGGCGTACTCCGCGCTCAAACCAAAGAAAAGGTTTTATCGCTTTTAGGATATAAAGATTTGGATTATCGCAAAGGGCTTTCTAGGCTACATGAAGAAAAGGCACAGGCTGAAAACGAAGTGATACGTTCAAGTGGAAAGCAAGTCGACGTTATTGACGACGACGTTATTCATATTGACGAGCATACCAGATACGTTTTAAGTGAATATGCGGAACTTACCGAACAAGAAAAGCAACGGCTTTTTGCTCATATATCCGAACACAAACAAAGAATAAACGTTAATAAAGGAGCGGAAAATTATGGAAGAAACGAATAAACAAATTTTACCCCAAGTAGACGAGAGCGAGAAAGGGGGAGAAATCTTATTAGGAAAGTTCAAAGACGTGAACGCCCTTTTAGATGCGTATAATTCTTTACAGTCTGAATTTACCAAACGCTGTCAAAGACTGAAAGAATTAGAAAAAATGGTGGAAACCGATAAGCAAAGCCCGATTTCAACCGAACAAGTTAGTGAAGAGAGTACGGAAAAAGTAATAACCCAAGAAGAGAAAAACGAAATCTTAAAGGACTACTTGAAAAGCGTGCTTAATTCCAAGCAAAAAGCCGTTCTGATAGACGGAACGGGCGTGGGCGTGAAGACGCCTTCCGAAAAACCCAAGAGTATTGCCGAAGCAGGCAATCTCGCAAAAAAATTTTTTAACTGATTAAGGAGAAATTATGGCAGTAACATTGACTAACGCTGACAAGGCGTTGAAAACTTTTTATCTTGACGCAGTTGCGGAACAACTTAACTTGAAAGCAAATCCCTTGCTTTCCGCAATCAAACAAACCACCGACGACGTTTGGGGCAAAGAAGTAAGGAAACTCGCTGTTTACGGCATGAACGGCGGTATAGGCGCAGGTACCGAAGACGGCGATCTTCCGTCGGCTAACGGTAATAACTACGAACAGTTCGTCGTAACGCTTAAAAACCTTTACGGTACAATCGAAATTTCCGATAAGGCGGTTAGGGCGTCTGAAAACAACACGGGCGCGTTCGTAAGCCTTTTGAACGCTGAAATGGACGGACTTCTTAAAGCAAGTTCGTTTAACTTCGGTAGAATGCTTTTCGGTGACGGTAGCGGTAAACTTGCATCCGTTTCGTCTATTGCGTCGGGCGTAGTAACGCTCGATAGCGTAAAGAACGTTATCGAAGGTATGACAGTTGATTTTAGAACTTTGGACGGCACTATCATTAGTGGCGCGGAAAACAGAAGAATTAACTTTATTGATAGAGCAAATAAGACGGTTACCGTTTCAGGCCCGGAAATTGCTAATCTTTCCGAAGGCGCTATTATTACCGTTCAAGGTTCGTATAATAACGAGATTACCGGTCTTAAAGCGATTTTTAGCGAAAGCGGTTCACTTTACGGATTAGATAAGGCTAAGCACAGTTGGCTCAATCCCTTCGTCATGAAAAACGCAGGCAATATTACCGAAGAAAAAATTCAAACGGCGTTAGATACTATCGAAGAAAATAGTGGTAGTGCAGTTAACTTTATAGTTTGCTCGTGGGACGTTCGTCGCGCACTACAAAAACTCTTTGCTGAAAACAAGCGTTTCGTAGACACTATGGAACTTGCAGGTGGTTATAAAGCAATGAGTTACAACGGTATTCCTATCGTTGCAGATAGGTTCTGTCCCGACGGAACTATGTACCTTTTAAATACCGAAGACTTTACTTTGCATCAACTTTGCGACTGGCAATGGTTGGAAGGTGAGGACGGGAAAATTCTTAAACAAATTGCAGGTAAGCCCGTTTATACGGCTACGCTCGTTAAGTATGCCGATCTTATTTGCGCTCGCCCTATCGGTCAGGGTATGATAAGTGGTATTACACAATAAGAAAATATTGTTAAAAGTTTTATGCCGAGCCTTATGGCTCGGCATATTTAAAAAGGAGAGATTATGACAGTAAAAGACGTTATTAAAATCACCGCAACGCTTTTAGGTAGAGAAAAGGTTTTGGAATATTTAAGTTCTGAAAATCCCGACAGTTTCGACGCTCAAACGTTATGTCAAGTCGACGTTATGACGCGTTGCTTAAATATCGTAATCAACGAACTCGCATGTACGTATGTTCCTATGACGATACGTGAAACCGTTGAGACTAGGCAAGGCAAAGTGTATTTTTCCGACCTGAAAGAAACCTTGCTTAAAATTCGCAGTATCACGGGTGAAAACGGCAGACAACTAACTTACAAGTTAAGCGCAGAGTATATCGTAGTGGATAGCGCTAAGGTGGATATAGAGTACGACTTCGTGCCGTGTAATTACGGTATAACCGACGTTATAGGCTATAAAGAAAGTCAAATTCCCGTAAGGATTTTAGCGTACGGGGCGTGCGCCGAGTTTTGCCTTACCGAAAGGGCGTTTGACGATGCAGTAGTCTTTCATAAAAAATATATGGACGGTATTGCTGAAATTTGTTCGCCTAAAAACGTTAAAATTAGGGCAAGGGGATTTATATGAGAATAATAAAGAGTATACCGAACGTTTCGGTAAAAACAAAAAAATTATCCGCTACGCTTTTTGAATATGCCGATTACTCTACGGGCGTTACGAGTAGTGGTAAGGGCTATTACTTAAAAGGCAGTTCGGAATTTATACCGTTAGAATATAACCCCGTAAAATTTTACGATTTGGAAGAAAAGAAATTCGTATACTGCGCCGACGGTTATTTATATTCGCTAACTAAAAATGGACTATCAAAATTTTCGCTTGAAAAATTTGATAGTCCCCCACAGGTGTTTACGGTAAAGCGAAAGGGTAAAACGGCGTTAGTCGTCGCTAGTGGGAATACTGCGATACTGCACGGTGAAAAGGCGTGTGTTTCTAAGGTGTTGTGCCTAGAAAACTATACTTGTTATAAAGGCAGGGCGTTTGCCGTGAAAAATAGTAGGCTTTATTTTGGATCGTTTGAAAGTGGAAAGGTATTCGACGCCGACTATATTACCGACAGTTACGTAATTATAAATTCTTCTTACGGGCAACTTATTAGAACGGTTATCTTTGGTGAAAGTTTATATCTATTCGCCGAGTATGGAATATTGAAGATTTCAGTTGGCACGGGAAAACTCGACGTTACGGTTAGGCCCGTGTTAAGATTAAATTCAAAGATAGACGGCGAAAGTATAGTGGGAACTTCGGACGGCGTTTACTTTATAAGCGACAAGCAGTTGTATAAATTTTGGGGTGAAAAGGTCTTGGAAGTTACTTGTACTATCGGTGAGCGTGAGTTCTCGCTAGGTGGTGGGGCGTGTATCGCTAACGGCGCTTATATAATTCCTATAAACGTTTTTGGCGGGCAGTATTTTTACCTTTACGATATAATTAAAAAGGAAGAGTGTTTTATTTGTGCAAACGACCTTTTAATTCTTAAAGACGGGACGGCGATTGATAAAGGTTCGGGCGAGATAAAAATGCTTGCAGTAGGATTTGAAAAGTGGTCGGTAGTTATGAAGGAAACCGATTTTGGTGTAGACGGAATAAAAACCCTAAATTCGCTTGAAATAAAAACCGACGTTCCCGTAACGCTTACTATTAGCGGGGGTGGGATTAATAAAATTTATAGTCTTATGGCATCGACAAAAGTTTACCCGAATATGCGCTCGGAATATTTTTCCGTTAGTGTGGACGGGGAAAAACCCGTTAAAGGCGTTAAAAAGGTTATATATAACTTTAAGGTATAAAGGAGAATAATTATGGATTTTAATACACCGACTACCAAGGCGGAAATGTTTGACGTTTTATCGGACATTTTCGTGTATTATAGAATAAACAAGGTTTTCTATCAAGGTGTAGTTCTTGAAAATCTTGAACTGCCTAGAATAGAACTACAAATGCCGTCTGATAGTGCATTACTTGACCGTGCAAGGTTTAACGTGTATTCTGCGCACGTAAAGGCTAAACTTGATTATACCGATAAAATTAAAGATAAAATTATCGAACTTGAATCAAAGTTAAGTTCAATTGAAGATGCCGAAAAACTTACCAAAACCGAACTTGAAGAAAAATATCGTTTGGCGATAAAGTCGCTTAACGAACAGTCGCTTAACGAACAAATAGAAGATTCGGGGTTAAGGTATACGAAAATTTATCAACTCGAAAAGGAACGTGCCGAACAAATAGCCCTAGCAAGCGCAAGGTATGAGAAAGAGAAAAAGGAAGTTTCGGCAAAGATAGTTAATTTAAACGAAGAACTTTCAAACGCAGAAGAAATCTATGCGGAGATAAACGAAAACGAAGTTCAAGCGGAATTTATGAAACTAAAAGAACAGGAAGAAGATCGCTTTAACGAAATCTTTAAGTACAACAACGGGCTAGAAGAAAAGGAACTTCGATACCGAAACACTATCAAGCAGGCGCAGGCTAACCTTGAACTTAAATTTTTGAGTATTAGAAGCATGAACCTTTCCAAAGACGAACTTATCGAACTTGGGTATTATAACGACGTTATTGATTGCGTTTGCGGTTACTATAACACGCTTACAGCAAAGGCTGCGTATACCGATATTTTGAACGAAAGCAGGCTGATGATATATCTTGACGATTATTATCAAGATATAGTGTTTTTGTATCAAACAAGAGCGCTTAGTTAAAAATTTTCTTAAATTCTTTACTAAACCGAAAATATGTGGTAAAATATTTTTTAAGAAATTTTCGGTGGCGTATAATGAGTAAACGTATTAAATTAGGTAATTTATTTATAGGTGGCGGAGAAAGTATTAAGTTGCAGTCTATGTCGACTTACCGTTTGAGCGATACGGTTAATTCGGTAAATAGCGCCATAGAACTTGAAGAGGCGGGGTGCGATATTTTTAGGTATTCCGTTTTGGATGAGAAAGATGCTTTCTCTATCGCTACCGTTAAAAAACATACTAAAATGCCTATCGTTGCCGATATTCATTTTGATTATAAACTTGCCTTGGCGTCTATAAAAGGTGGCGCGGATAAGGTTAGAATAAATCCTGGCAATATAGGTTCGGAAGATAAAATCCGTCAAGTTGCCGAGGCTATTAAAAGCGCAGGGATTTGTGTGCGTGTAGGTTCAAACACGGGTAGTATCGAAAAAGAGTTTTTAAATAAGTTCGGCAAGAACGAAGTTTCGCTTGGCGAAAGCGCGCTTAAAAGCGTCGCCGTCTTGGAAAAATACGGCGTGGAAAATATAGTAATTTCGGTAAAAGCGTCAAGCGTACCGCTTATGGTTAAGGCGTACGAGTATATTGCAAGTAAGACCGATTACCCCTTGCATTTGGGTGTAACCGAAGCGGGAACTGAATATAACGGCATTGTGAAAAACAGTATAGGTATAGGTTCTTTGTTGCTTAAAGGTATAGGCGATACTTTGCGTGTAAGTCTTTCCGCAGATCCCGTAAGAGAAATCGTTGCAGGTAAAGCAATACTTTCGGCGCTCGGGCTTAAAAACGAAGGCGTGGAAATCGTTGCTTGTCCTACTTGCGGTAGATGCGAGTGGGATTGTATGAAGTTTGCATCAAAGGTTGAAAAGTACGTTGCTGATATTAAAAAGCCGGCGAAGATTGCCGTTATGGGTTGCGTGGTGAACGGTCCGGGAGAGGCGGCGGACGCCGACCTTGGTATAGCGGGCGGAAAAGATTGTTGCGCTATTTTTATAAAAGGTCAAATTGTAAGAAAGGTTAAAAAAGAAGAGATCGAAAAAGAATTTTTCGGAGAGATTGATAGATGTATACGGTAAAGACGGGTGAAGAGTTTATAAGCGATTTAAGACTTATTGACGAAAGACTTAAAAATATAAGGCTTTCGTCTATTGAGGTTCGTCGTGAAGAAAAAACTCTAAAATATAATTTTATATGCGACGCCACCGTCGACGAAGATTTAAAGGCGAAAATTCTTGCCGAGGCAGAGAAGATTACTTCGCCCGTATTTAGATACGTGGAAATTTCAGTTACAAAAATCGTCAGTAACGACCAACTTATTAACAACGAGATTTATAATTACTTAAATAGAAACTACCCGTCGATATCAATATTTTTAAAGACGACGGACGTTATTTCTACCGTTTACGGCAGTATAGTAAAATACGTTATTCGACTTACCGAAGACGGTGTAAGTTACGTGAATAGAAACGGCGTTTTGAATAAGTTAAACGCTTATCTTGCCACAAAATTTTGTTCGGACTTTGCAGGAAGTACCGAAGTAAAGGAACAAGAAGAAACTATAAGTCTTCTTTCTGACGACGTTTACGAAGGGGAATTGCAAAAAATAGAACACCGTACAATTAAGGTAAAGGATTTACTTATAATCGACGATTTTACGATAGGTGACACCGCGCTTTATATTGAAGACGCACTTTCGGGCGACGTGGTAGTTTGTGGTAAGATAACCGAGATTGCCGAGCGTGAAACCAAAACGGGCAAACCTTTTTTTATTATTCATATAGACGATACTACGGGCAAAACGAGTGGCGTTTATTTTACTAAGAAGAACACCTATCACAAGATAAAAGAATTACAGGTGGGTGACGCCATTATTGCGCGCGCTAACATAGGCGAATATAACGGCAAACGCTCGCTTACTTTCAATAAGATAAACCGTTGTTCTTTCCCCGACGATTTCGTTAAGAAAGATAGGTTTAAAAAGACTGCGCCCAAGGAATATAGATTGATATTCCCGTCGCCTGCGACTACGGTAAAGATAGCGAGTGTGTTCGACGAAGTGGTTGAATTGCCCGAAGAATTTACGTCTAACGAATACGTCGTATTCGACCTTGAAACGACGGGGCTTGACGTAATGAGTAACGGTATAACCGAGATAGGCGCGGTAAAAATCGTGGGTGGAAAACTCACCGAACAGTTTACTACGCTTATTAAACCCGATTACCCTATTTCAGAGGAAATAGTTAAGATAACGGGCATTACCGAAGAAATGGTAAAGGATGCGCCGAAAATCAGTTCGGTTATTCCTGATTTTATGAAGTTTATCGACGGGGTAGTGTTAGTTGCGCACAACGCTGAATTTGACACCAAGTTTATTAAGCGTTTTGCCGGCGCAGAAGAATACGAACTTAAAAACAAGATTTTAGACACGGTAGAACTTGCAAGGTCTACTCTTCCATTTTTAAGAAAACACGATTTGCATACCATAGCCGAGCATTTTGGTATAGCGTTTCACCATCACAGGGCGCTTTCCGATGCTTACGCTACTGCCGAAGCGCTTATCGAAATGATGAAAATAAAAAATAAAAAAGGGTAAAATCGTTTGGTATTTTTTAGAAAAACGCTTGCATTATTATTTTAAATATGGTAATATTATCATAGTATCTATGATGTACTTGACTTATGAGAACGGGTTGCCGTTCTCATATCTTTTTATAAGGAGAGAAAATGAAGGTAAAATCAATAGCGGAAATTATGGAATTTGCATCACAAATCGCAAAGCCTTTGGGCGTTACGGTTGCCGACGTAGAGTTTAAGCAAGGCAAAAACCCCACGCTTACCATCTTTATTGATAAGGAAGGCGGTGTGGATCTCGATACCTGCGCGCTTTTCCATAACGCTATCAACGATCCGCTTGATGAATTTGATCCTACCTTTGGTCAACCGTACACCTTTAACGTTTCGAGTTTGGGAATAGACCGTCCGTTTAAGACCGAACAAGACTTTTTGTCGCATATCGGCGAAAGGGTTGAAGTTAAACTTTATTCTTCGATAAGGGGTAAGAAGTTTTACGACGGCATTTTAGTCGCATACGACGGTAAGACGGCGACTTTGAAGGTTGACGAGAAAACGACGTTTACTATTGAGATGAAAAACGTTGTTAAAATGAACGAGTATATCGACTTTGAATAAAAAAATAAAAAAACATAAAATAT
>CASDPM010000039.1 GCA_949282465.1 uncultured Bacillota bacterium | reverse complement strand
TTATTTTAAAATAATATTTACTCACGCTTTCATTTTGTTGCCCTATCAAGGCGTTTGTGATAAAATACACTTGTTTCAAAGGTGACTTATGACAAAAATTCAAACGGATTACAAATCGATATACACTTTTAAGGACGGCGTAAAAGACGGGCTTCCTATCGGGCTTGGCTACCTTTCCGTATCTTTCGGATTTGGTGTTCAAGCAAGTTTATTAGGACTACCTTTAATCATGACCGTCTTAATTTCCATGACCAACTTAACTAGCGCAGGTCAACTCGCAGGCGTGGAAATTATCGCTATGCTTGGAACTTTCGTTGAAATAATACTTGCGCAACTAGTTATCAATTCGAGATATTTTTTAATGAGCATAACACTATCTCAAAAACTTGATAGTAGTTTCACTCTGCCTAATCGCTTGCTTTGTTCGGCAGGCGTTACAGACGAAATTTTCGCAGTTGCATCAGCCAAGAAACAACCCATAGGCAAAAACTATTTTTTGGGGCTTATGCTACTGCCTTATATCGGTTGGTCGTTAGGAACGCTTTTGGGTGCGATTGCAGGAAATATTTTACCTGCGGAAATTCAGTCAGCGCTCGGTATTGCGCTCTACGCTATGTTTATGGCTATCATTATTCCACCTTGCCTTGAAAGTAAAGGCGTTTTATCGGTAGTAATTTTATCCACCGCAATAAGTTGCGCGCTATATTTTATTCCGTGGTTTAACGGCTTATCAAACGGGTTTGCATACATAATAACGGCAGTTATAGCGTCGGCAATAATCGCCTACTTCTTCCCCGTTAAAGACGATCAAGAAGACACGGGTACGGAAAAGGAGTGTGAAAACTGATGGACACTTTGACTATGCTTTTAATGATACTCGCCATGGCGGGCGTAACGTACGTAATAAGGATGATTCCTTTCGTATTTTTCCGCAAAAAAATTAAGTCGGTATATCTTCGCAGTTTGCTGTATTATATACCGTACGCCGTACTCTCGGCAATGACTTTCCCTTTCATTATTTACTGTACGGGAAACGTTATTACCGCAACGGTAGGCACGGCAGTAGCCCTAGTAGCGTCGCTTACAAAGCGTTCTTTGATAATAGTCGCCGTGCTAGCCTGCGTCGCCGTACTTATCGCCGAATACGCCTTTTTGATTTTCTAAATAAAAATAAAACTCCGCTAGTTTGCGGAGTTTTAATTTTCTTTACTTTCATTTTTGTCGTCGTTAATTTGTTTTTCCGATTTTTTTAATTTTCTTTTTAACAAAGTAAATACGTCGAATTTAGTCTCGCTTAAAATCATTGCTATAAACACCAAAACAAACCCGACTATCAGTATTGCCGATAGTTTTTCGTCGCCCAGAATAACGCTAAAAAGCGTACCAAAAACCGCTTCTAAACTTAAAATAATTGCCGCCTGATTTACCGTAGTAAACTTTTGCCCAACTATAAGGGCAAACTGTGCAATAATCGTGCAAAAAAGCGTTAAGTAACCTATTTCCAAAAGTTGATCGAGATTGAGTGCGTAAGCGCCTATACCGTATTTTGGGAGTTCAAATATAAGAGTTGCGATAGCAACCACAACGCCAACCGTTAGTAATTCTATAACTAGCAAGACCATACTGTCGTCGCCACGTTGTTGAAACTTTTCAATATAGATTATTTGAAGACCGTAAAAAACAGCCGAAACCAACGTTAGCCCGTCACCAAGCCACACGTTAACGCCCGTTTCGTTTTTACCGCCCGAAAGGGCAATTAAGCCTATTCCGACTATACAAGTTACTGCCGAAATGATATGATAACTCTTTGGCTTATTTTTAAAAAGCAACCAAACGATAAATGGCGTCATAACGCAGTAGGACGACGTAAGAAAGGCATTTCTACTCGGCGTTGTGTATTTTAAACCTTCCGTTTGAATAAGATAAGCCATGGAAAGTATTAAGCCGAGAATAATTCCACGCAAGAAAATCCCCTTGTTGATTTTAACAAGTTTTTTTACAAAGACGAGCGCCAAAACCACGCCTGCGACTAAAAACCTTATCGCAATTATATAAAATGCAGGCACTTCTTCCATCGCTTGCTTTAAAATGATAAACGACGTCCCCCAAAGCACGGTGGCTAAAAAGAGTAAGCACGAGCCTAATAAATTCTTTTTGTTAATCTTTGCCATAATTTCACCGTGAAGATTATATAACAAACGCCTTTCTTTTTGCAAGCGAAAGTTAGCACTTACGCTTGATTTTATATAATAGATATTATATACTTTTTATATAAGGAGTTCAATATGGATTTATCTAAAACTATTTATACTCGCAAATCTATACGAAAATATAAAGAAATAGCGGTTTCTCAAAAGGAAATCGACCAAATTCTATCGTTCGCAGAAAGCGTAAAGCCACTCTACCCCGATATAAAGGTAAAATTCGAGATTGTACCCAAAGAAAAAATCAAATGTTTGTTTTCTTGGCGTCCACTTCAATATATTGTTATATATAGCGAAATAAAGAACGGCCATCTTGAAAACGCCGGATTTATTTTACAACAAGTTGATTTATATCTACAATCGGTTGGGTTAGGTTCGTGTTGGCTAGGACTTGCCAAACCTGAAACCTTAAAAATTGATAATGACGGAATTGCATTAACCCAAATAATAACCCTATGTTTCGGCTACCCTGACGAGCCTTACCGCACGTCTCTATCCGAATTTAACCGTTCCCCTATGGAAAAAATTTCAGACACCATAGACCAACGTTTAGAGCCCGCTAGGTTTGCGCCAAGCGCAATGAACTCTCAACCGTGGCGTTTTAAGCACGAGGGCGACACGGTGCGCATTTACCAAAATTGCACACGGATTTTGCGCCACCTATTCTTAAAACAACTAAACCGAATAGACACGGGGATTGCACTTGCCCACTTGTTCGTATCGAACGAAAAAACTTTCAAGTTTTTCTTCGAAACCGCCCCCGATATAAAAGGGCACGACTATATAGGAAGTTTTACGTTATAAAAAAGGGACTGCTTGAACGCAGTCTTTTCTTTTTTTAATTTCAACAAAAATATATTTTTTAAATTTAAGGTATCGTTATTGTAAAAAATTTGCTTTTTTGATATAATATAATCACCCTTTATAAGGAGAGTAAGTAAATGCTTAATATTTTACTTGTTGAAGACAATATTGATTTAAGTTCACTTGTTGCGTCAGAACTAGAACGTGAAAAATTTAGCGTATCTATCGCAAGCAACGGAGAGCAAGCAATCGAATTATTCGATAATAAACGTTTTGACCTTATCATAACGGATATTATGATGCCCAAACTCGACGGATTTGGGTTAATATCGTACGTAAGAGAAGTCAATAAAAACATACCTATTCTTATAATAAGCGCAAAATCTTCGCAAGACGATAAGTATAAAGGGTTCAATCTTGGAACGGACGACTATATGGTAAAACCTATCGACATAGACGAACTACTTCTTCGTGTAAACGCGCTACTTCGTCGCGCCAAGATTTTGAACGAGCGAAAACTTACGATAGGTGGCGCTACGCTCGATTACGATGGGTTATCGGTTACTATTGACGACGAAACGACCGTGCTACCACAAAAGGAATTTCAAATTCTTTTTAAACTTCTCTCTTACCCCGACACTATTTTTACACGCAACCAACTTATGGAAGAGTTTTGGGACATAAACACCGATTCTGACGAGATGACTATTTACACACACATACATAGACTGCGCGACAAATATCAAAATTGCCCTTACTTTGAAATCGTTACCATACGAAATCTAGGCTATAAGGCGGTACTAAAATGAAACTGACGCCAAGTAAAAAATACAATCGCTTTTTCTTGCAGACAACGGGTATAGTTTTTGCCAGCCAACTCGTTTCGCTAGTGCTATTTTACGGCATGAATATTTTGGGTTTACAACTAGAATTTTTCAATCTAGAAGAAACATCGCCTATACTTACCTTTTCAATACTACTTATTATAAGTTCGGTGGTCGGCGTGGGAATTTCTTTCCTTTTAGCAAAAATACTAACCAAACCATTACAAAAACTTCAAAATGCGTCGGAAGAAATCTCAAAAGGAAACTTTGACGTTGCGATAGAACCGAGTAAAAACCCCGTTCTTAACGACCTTATCGAAGACTTCAACAAAATGGCGCGTGAACTTAAATCTATCGAAACGTTAAAATCCGATTTTATATCAAACGTTTCGCACGAATTTAAAACGCCACTTGCAGTAATTCAATCGTATTCAAAAGCGCTAAGAAGAAAAGATTTAGACGACGAAACTAGAAATAAATATGAAAAAGTTCTTGACAACAATATCAAGAAACTTACCAACCTTACAAGCAATATTCTAAACCTTTCAAAAATAGAAAACCAACAAATGGTTATTGATAAAACCAACTTCCTTTTAGACGAGCAAATCCGTCAATCTATTCTTACGCTTGAGCCCGAGTGGTCGGCAAAAAATATCGAATTCGACTTAAACCTAACCAAAACCATTTATAACGGCTCGAAAGAACTTATGTCTCAGGTATGGCAAAATCTTATAGGTAACGCCATTAAATTCTCGCACGACGGCGGTAAAATTTCTATCTCTATTAAAAAAGAAAGGGGTAAAATCGTCGTAACGATAACCGACGAAGGTATCGGCATGAGTGAAGAAACCTTAAACCATATGTACGAAAAATTCTTCCAAGGCGACAATTCAAGAGCGTCCGTTGGTAACGGACTTGGATTATCGCTCGTCAGTCGAATAATCGCCATAAGCGAAGGCGAAATTTCGGCGACTAGCAAACTCGGCGAAGGCACTACCTTTACCATCATATTATAAAAATAAAAACTCCCTTTTCGGGAGTTTTTGATTTGATTTTTACTTAAAAAGTGGCGTTGAAAAGTATCTTTCCGCGGTGTCGGGCAAAACGGTAACAACCGTTTTTCCTTTGCCAAGAATCTTAGCAAGTTTTATAGCCGCCGCCACGTTTGTTCCACTACTTATTCCGCACAAAATACCTTCTTTAAGTGCCAAATCCTTAGAAGTTTGCAAGGCTTCTTCATCTTTTATTATACATACGTCGTTATAAATCTCTTGGTTAAGTATAGCGGGAATAAGTCCGTCGCCTATACCCATTTGAACGTGCGTTCCTATCGAGCCACCCGATAATATTGCAGCATTTTCGGGTTCAACAGCCCAAATTACCATATCGGAGTTTGCCGAACGCAAGGTTTCGCCTATACCCGTAATAGTTCCGCCCGTACCTATACCCGAACAAAATCCGTGAATAGGCTTTCCTACCTGTTCTAAAATTTCCCTACCCGTAGCATTTCTTTGTATTTCGGGATTTGCAGGATTTTCAAACTGTTGCGGAACGAACACCTTGGGATCTTCTCTCTTCATTTTTAGCGCAATATTTAAGCACTCTTCTATACAAAGTCCTATATTGCCGTCGTCGTGAACTAAAATCACTTCCGCACCGTAATGTTCAACAAGTTTACGGCGTTCTTCACTAACCGAATCAGGCATAATAATTTTTACCTTATAGCCCTTAACAGCGCCAACAAGCGCTAAACCTATACCTTGATTACCGCTAGTGGGTTCAACGATAATACTATCGGGCGATAATAATCCCTTTTTCTCGGCGTCGCAAATCATGTTGTACGCCGTTCTCGTCTTTATAGATCCGCCAACGTTAAGACCTTCGAATTTAACTAAAATCTCTGCGGAATTTTCATCAGTCATTCTTTTTAGTCTTATGATAGGCGTATTGCCTATGGCATCTAAAATGGTATCACAAATCATTAAATATTTTCCTTTTTTTGTCACTTACAAATACCTTCCTTAATAGTGTAACTTTTTATTTGCAAGTTGTCAACAAAAACCGTACAACTGAAAAAATGTAATTTTTTTTCTAATTTTAAGGTTCAGTTCAAAATTAGTTCAAATTATATAATGTATACTTTATATACTTTATTATATTTTATTTATTTATAATGAGAGAATTTACACATAAAGGAAAAAGTTGAAAATGGGTAAATTAAGAAAAATATTATTTAATAAAAAGACTATAATTATTGCTCTCGTAATGTCTTTAACGATAGGCATCTCTACGTGGGCTATTTTAGGTTGTTCGGGCAACGAATTTAATTCCAAGCCCGATATAAACAGTATCGGGCAAACGTCTAGCACTATGCTACCGCTTCCCTACGACGGTTCGTCCCCTGCCGATCACGACGCTAAAAAGAATATGTACTACGCATTTACAGCGCTCGCTAACGAAAAAAGTTTTACTACCACTTCTACCGGTAGTGCAGTTACCAACGTTGCTTTCGTAAGCGTAAGCCAAGTGGTTAAATCTGCGCGTGTTATTAACAACGGCGAAATTTATAAAGAATCGCTCTCTCACTCAACTTTTAGGGGTGTTGGCGTAAGAATCTTTATTAAAAACGATAACTTCGTCGTTCTTGATGCCGATAAAGTTAACTCTGTTGACGAAGTTACTTGGAAAACCAACGCAAACAAAGTTTCTAAAAACTCTTTCATAGAAACTTACGGCCACTATTCAAACACCATAACCGCCTACACTATTACCGACGAAACTATTCTATCAGCGGAATTTCTGGGCGAAAAAAATGGAATTTATTCCTATAAATACAATCTTGACCCTGTAAAAGCAACAGGTAAAATTTCTCTCGAAATGCGCACTATGGCAGGAACTAAATCCTTGCCAATCTTTGAACGTGTATCGCTTACCGTCCGTATGGACGAAAACTGGCGCGTTACTCAAACGGTTACCGATTGCGTTTACAAAGTCGATATGCTCGGCGGTGTAACCTGTACCGAAGCCCTTACTGAAAACTTTACTCATTACGGCGAAAATATACCTATTCCGAACGGAGATTTCTATCGTTCGCATCTCGATAAAGAAACAACCGAAATCAAACCCGAAACGGCTACTGCTCTCGACTACGTTATGAACGGCTTTGCCGATTATATCACCGGCACTAATCCCTTAAAAGTAAGTCTTAACGTAGACGCCGATATTAACGGCACCAAACTTTCAGTTCAAGGTAACGCCCAAGTAAATATTGACATAAACGATTTATCTTCGTTATCAGTTCGCGCCGATATCGACACTATTACGGCGGGCGATATTTCCCTTTCCAACCTTTTCGTTGCATATCAATCGGAAACGGCTTACGTAAAATACGGCGATCTTAAAGCCTGTGGCACGATAGACGAAATTTCATCTATCGTAACGCGTATACTTAATCTTACGGGTGCCGAAATGCATAGCCTTGACGGAGCGCTTAATAACTTTGACGTAAATTCCCTTTTAGAAAACGCTATACTTAAAACGGAAAAAGGTGTTGCTATCGTAACCCTTCCCATTGAACTTGGTGGTCTTTCGCTCAACGTTCAACTCAACTTCACCGACGATGATAAAATAGAATTTACCGGCGCAGTTGTTGCTCTTGACGGTGTTGACGTTTCTCTCGCACCCGACCCAAATATCACCGTTACCGAACTTAACGAAACTTATCACAAGATACTTCCGCTCTTGGACATTATCGACGATAACAATAACTTGAAACTCGACGTTGCTATCGGCGATATTAACGCTATCGTTAACTTTAATTTAGTTGACCTTGTTGCTGATATTGAACTTGGTGATATTACCGCTAAGTATATTGACAATACTATTTACGCTAAATATCAAGACTTAAAAGTTAAACTTGCCATCTCTGATATCGAGCCCGTTCTTAACAAACTCGCTCCTATTCTCGACGGCAAAGTTGAACTTCCTGACTTTAATGCAATCATTGATAGTATTGATATTACAAAGTTACTTGGAAGCGCTGTTTCTTCTATCTCTATGGTAGAAACGGAAAATACTTTAACTATCTCGACAGTAGTTGAAAGTATTAACGTAAATATCGTTCTTGATATTACTAACGACGGTTACAAACTTAACAATATCAATTTAACTATCGAAAACACATCAGTTACTGTTTCACCTTGCGACACAGTTGTTAACGCTATCGCACAAGAAGATTTAAGTAAGTATTCTAATATTACTTCCTTACTCGATATCATCGACGATAACAATAAAGTTTCGCTTGAAATCAACTTAGGTAAAACTGAAATTATTGCAACCATTGATCTAGTTGAATTAACCATAGTAGCAAGTGTGGAAGGCGCTGAAATATACGTTGACTTGAACACGGGCGATATATACGCACGTTACTCGGGCATAAAGGCAAAAGTAAACTTTAATCAAATTGAAACCATTATTGAATCACTTAAACCGTTGATTGATAAGTTTGCAGGAAAAGATGCGCTTGGCGAATTAGACTTCGGCGCATTTGAAAGTATTGATTTAACTAATGTTTTAGATAGCATAGTTATCACGGAAAATGGAAATGGCGTTACTGCTAAGTTAAATATCAACGATATTGAAATTTCCGTTAACCTTGAAAGTATTGATAACAACTTAACTATTGCTAACGTTGCACTCACGGCGTTTGGATTAAATATTAACGCAATCCCCGTTCAAACTGCTCTCAACGTTAAATTTGACTTGACCGAAGAATACATTGACCTTAAAGAGTTAGTTGATACGTTTGGTCAACCACTTACAAACGTTTTGACTTCCGACACAATGAACGTCAATATTAGCGGCGCTTTGAGCATGGGCAACACCGTTTACAATATAAAAACGGCAAACGTTCAAATCGACGGACTTTTAGGTGCGCCGAGAGCAAACGCTAATCTCGTTCTTGAAATTATTACAACAGACGCAAACGGAAACGTTACAACCACAACACATACTATAAGGTTAGTTTACCTTGACCCGTCGCTCGTTGCAGAAGGCGCAATCAACGTATACTTCACCTACGACAATGCGCTTGACGCTGACGTTTTAGAAGGCACTTTCACAACCACAAAAGCAAACGAAACCTTTGACATCTTGAAACAAATTTACGCGCAAATGCCCGAACTTCAAGAAACTCTTAAACCTATATTAGTTCCTGATGAAAACGGCGAGCCTGTTCTTCCCGACCTTAATATCGACTTTACCAAACTTGTAAATGCTTTGATATTTAATGGTGGCGTGCTTACGGCGGACGTCAACGGCAGTATCTTTATGGAAACGTTGCCAAGCGCAATGCAAGCGCAACTCTCTACTAATGACGGCGCAGTAACTTTAAGTATTCCGTCTATCGTTATGGACGATATAAGCCTTAATTTAGCGCTTACGCTCGCAACCCCGTTAGACGGTGAAATTACCGACCAAACGTTTGCCTACACGGTAAGCAGTAAAGCAAGTGACTTCTCTTCGATAAACGAATTGCTTAAATCGCTTTCAAAGACTGCTCAATCGCGCTCGTTTGATATTAATGGTAATATAAGTATGGCTATCGGTACGTGGAATATTGCAAAAGATGCCATAGGCATCCGCGCCCAACTTGACGTAATAGGCAATAAGACCTTTGCAGTAGTAACTATAAGTAGAGAATACTTTATCGGGATTTGGAAGGATTACGACGGAACTTCTACTCTATACTTTGATGCTGAAAACCAAATAATTTATATTCACGTTAAATATAGAGAGAAAATTTTAACCTTCCCAGGAAAAACTAAAAACGAATATTATAAATATACTGTGGAAGAATTTACGGCTGATATAATGACGCCGCTACTTAAAATGATTAGACTTAGCGATACGATAGAAAAAGAAATAACTAAATCTTCAAGTTCTAATACTTCTTCTAGCACGCCGACAACTATTGAAAATACGCTTATTAAATATGCTTATAACAACACCGACTTATTCACGTTAAAACTTAACTTGAAACAGTTAGTAAGCGAATTAGGTGAACTTAACGCATATATCGGTCACGACGCTGAAATGCACGTCAACTCCTTAAAAGCCGACCTTGGAATATTAGATATGATGACCGTAAGCCTTGAAGCGTCGCTAGCGCAACCGTATAACGTATATCAACAAACTGACGTTCTTATACAACAACAAATAAATAGCGGTAATTATGCGTAACAAAAAACGCAGGTGAATTCACCTGCGTTTTATTTTTTATTAAATTTAAGTGTTCTTAAATACGTCTGCAACTTCGCTTATCGTAACGTAAGCCTTAGGGTCGATAGTATGAATTATAGTTCTCATCCTATAAATTTGGAAACGATTAACAACAAAATAAATAACCGTTTTATCTGCATTTGAATATCCGCCCTTTGCGCTAATCTTCGTCGTGCCACTCTTGAACGCATCCATTAACGCTTTACTAACTTCGTCGGCTTTATCAGTAACAATCATAACACTCTTACATCTATTTAATCCTTCGACGATAAAGTCAACGGCTTTAAGACCAACGGCATACGCTATAACCGAATAGAGTGGAAGTATCCAACTTTGAAAATAAAAACCACAAATGACGTATAGAATAACGTTATAAATCATCACGAACGTTCCGACGGAAATATTCAAAACCTTTGAAAAAATAACCGCCATAACTTCAACGCCGTCAAGCGCGCCACCGAACCTTATGGTAAGTCCACTACCCACACCCGAAATTATACCGCCGAAAAGCGCACACAGTAACAGGTCGTCCCCCGCAAGCGGTGAAGAAGTGGAAACGTCGATAGGTAAAACGTCGGTTATTATAAACGAGCCTAACGAATAAATTATTACCGTAAAAATTGAATAGATGGTAAATACTATACCTTGTTTCTTTAATCCGAACAAGAATAGCGGAACGTTAAGCGCCACAAGAAAGACTGCTAGCGTTAAATATTCGGGCGTTATTTGCGATAGAAATATAGACGTGCCTGAAATTCCGCTATCATACAAATGCACGGGCGCTAAAAAAAGGTTAACGCCAAACGCGTTTATACATCCTGCAAAAAATAACGCTATGAAATTTTGCCATCGTAAATTCTTTAAATCTTTTAACATTTCACACCATTGATTTTTATTTTATTACACAATAGAACTATTGAAAATCTATTTAATTTCTCTGTTTTGAGTGCGATACTTTTTGCAAAAAAGTCTTTTTTTAGATTTTTGCTATTAGTTTATCGACTCTCTAAATCTTACGTATTTTTCGTAAGTTTCAGCGCTAATACTAGGCGGATTCTTTCTTACTGCTTTTTCAAACATTTCACGGCTAACAGGCACTATTGTTTTATCTTCACTTGCCATTACCTGTTCCAACGCTAAACGACACGCTTCTTCTATAATACCGCAAATATCGGCAGCAGAATACATGCCACCGCTCACGCCACCGTCTTCTATACTCGTTCCGCCAAGTGAAGTCGCTTTTGACAACATAAACATTATATCTTCAACGGTAACGTCGTCGGCAAGTGGAACGTCTTTAATCTCACTTTCCACTATGGCTCTTCTAGCCTCGGCGTCGGGTGGAGTTATATGTACGATATGTGAAAATCTTTTATAACGCAAATAAGCGGGGTCAATTTGGTCGGGGCGGTTTGTAGCGCCTATTAAAATACGTTTTGAACCATCAACACCAAAGCCGTTCATCCTTTGCAAGAACTCAGTAGTAACCGCCGACTTATAGTCTTTCGTTTCATTAGTTCTTCTACTGAAAATGGATTCGCATTCGTCAACGAACAATATTGCGCCGTCTTCACAAGACTCGATTTCTTGGAAAATTTGTTTTACTGCTTGTTCGGATTCCCCAACGTACGACTTAAAAATATCGGCTGGTGTTATTATAAATAATGGAAGCCCCATTTCATTTGCAATCGCTTCGGCAAACATGGTTTTTCCCGTTCCGGGCGCGCCGTACATCAAAAGTCCTAACCCACCTTCGATTTTATATTTCTTTATAATATCGGGATTATCAGCCATAAATGCAAACGAAGATATAAGTTTTTTCACTCCCGCTTGCCCTTTGATATCGTCCATAGTATATCTAGGCTTTTCTCTCTTTATCAAAGAACCGTATACTTCGGCTTTATCAAGGCAACGTTTATGTAAATCCTTAAATTTCTCTTCTAATGCGTCGTCGTTAACGGCACGTTCGTAAATCTTTTTTGCAATACTTGCGGCGTTGGTATATTTTAAGCGAAGTTCTCTCTTCTCTTCCGCCGACATTTGATTTTTATCTTTTTTCGTACCGATTATGGCGCGAATTTGCGACATAACTTCGTCAAACTCTTTAACGAGTTGCGCTATCGGTTGTGCATTAGAGTTTTTATTTTCTCTCTTACCTATTCCACTCATTTTATTATCTCCAAAAAATATTAGAGTACGTCGTCGTAACTAGAACCAGTATCAGGTTTTTCTTCCGAAGACGGTTTAGACGGAGCGCTAACGCCCATTTCCTTTCTCTTTTCGGCAATTCTACGTTGTGCTTCGCTAGGAGTATCGGTAGATTGACCTTTCTTTTTGTTTGCTTTTGCAAAAGACTTACTCATATCTTTTGAAAAACTTTCCAAAGATTTTGCCATATCGGTCATCATTTTATACTTAAACAATAATCCGTCTACAATGGCTTTCATTCTTCCGATATTGTTACGGCGTGCTTTATTCATTTTTCTCTTCATCTTAAAGCGTTGGAAAGGCCCGTAACTTTTCGTGGTGATTTCATCCATAAGATTACGGTCAAAATCAATCGTTGCATCAAGGAAACTGATGGCCTCAGTAATACATTCCATAGCCATATTAACTGCTTCCATAGACTTCATTACAGGTTCCATTTGAACGGATGCCTCATAAAATCTCGTAAGCAATTCTACAAGATAATAATCGGGTCCAAATTCCGCTTCTAATTCGACTATAAGGTTTAAAAGTTTGTCTTGGCGCTTTTTAAAATCAATCTTACTTTGCTCTTTCGCAGCCTCTAACCTTTCTTTTTCCCTTTCCTTCTTTCCGTCCGAAATAACTTCGTCAAGATTGCCTAAACTGTCAGATCTAAATCTTCTTTTATTTTCACTCATAATAATTTCTCCTATTTATTTTACGTATTTTTTAATAAGTTTTTCAAGATTTTCCTTTTCGGCTTTTTTGTTGTTAACCCAGTCGTGAATGAAAAGTCTTGTTATTTGCCAACCACGTTGTTTAAGACTTTCAACGTACCTTACGTTATAGTCTACGTAGTCGTATTCCTTTTTAGGCGGTTGTTCGCACCATATTGCAAATTCTGCCGTGGTTAAATCTTTTGAAAGTATTACGATAGGAATTTTAACCGAGCCTTTATTTGCACCACAGTTTATAACTATTCGTTCTTTATCAACGCCACAACCTATCACAAAGTCGGCAACTTGTTTTATAAAGCCTTGAACTTCGTCAACCGAACTACCTAACCATTGAGCCTTACCAACCTTACTAAACCGCATTACGGTATCTAAATACTGACCGATAAACTCTACGCTATCTCGCTTTATTTCGGACGCTTCTACCGAGTGAACGACTGTAACCGAAGATTTTGCCCTAGTAACCGCAACGTTAAAGATGCACTCGCCAAGTTTATCGTTTTCAAACCCACGGTTAAGTTCACCGAACGATTGCACGATTTTACCGTCCTTATTTTTACCGTAGGTAATAGATAAAACAAAGTGGTCGGTTTCTTGACCTTGAACCGTTTCAATAGTCTTAAAGAAAATCAATTTTTCCGGCAGATCGTTAAAGTTACTAAGCGCCGTCTTTATCTTTTTAGAAAGTTCGGTATCTTTATCAACCAAAGAAACTATATAATCTCTTTGCTTTTGTCCGAACGCTACTACGCCGATTGCCTGCGAAAGCGTTTGCTTTTCATTATCGTAATATTTATCAAACAAAAGATTTAATTCTTTAACTACTGCTTTTGCTTCTTCAACGTTAACGCCGTCTACACAACGCCCTTCGGGAATATACACGTCCTTAAAGCCAAGCCCGTCGGCAATAGGTTGTGGCGACGGGAAGGTGCGCATATTCGGGTAAAATCTTTCTTGCGAGAAAGATATAAGCGTTTCCGTTTTGCTTCTGTAATGGCAAAGAAGTTGTTCTATATGGAAGGCACAATTTTCAAGCGCAAGACTTAAAACCGAAGTGTTTGGACTCAATATTCTTGCTTCGCCTTCGCTGTCGGTAAGCGTTCTTTCTATACTCGTAGAGAAGTGTTTTATAGGTGGCATTTGCCATTCGTCACCGACTAAAATTACTTGTTTTGCCCTAAACAGTAAGGGAAGAATTGACGTTGGGCGCAACTGACTTGCTTCGTCTATAATAACTATATCGAAATTACAATATTCTTCTTTTGCAAAGAACATACTTGCCGTTGACGGCGAAAGTATAAAGCATTTTTTAAGTTTCATTACCGCTTTGGCGTGTAACTTAAACATCTTGCGTAGCGTTTGCCCTACCGCTCTTTCCGACTGTAAAAATGCGAAATCGTCGTCGTTCGGGTTTATTCTTTCCATGCAAAGTTTTTCAATAATAGAAATATTTGCCTTGTTGATTTTATCACTTGCTATAATAAAATCTTCAAACGCCTTGCTTGCCTTGTCGCATAGTCCGTTCTTCTTTTCTTTCATCAGCAACTGCATAAATACGACTGCAAGCGCGTATACCGAGTGTTCAAAATGTTCACATAAAGAATACTTCCCTTTCTCTCGAACACCACTTTCAAACTGCTTAAAGAACCTACCGACGGAAATCTTTTTCTCATAGTCCGCCGTAAGCAACGTGTACTCGTTAACGGCGTTGATAACCTTTTTATCGGTTGCGTGAATAAGGAAAATTTCCGCATCATTTAAGGTTATATTTTGGAAAGCGTCGGTATAATAATTTTCAAAATACCTATCTCCAAACTCGTTAAAGCGTGTTAAAATTTGAGTAATAATATCGCTTATGCCGTCGCCTTTTTCACGAATAAGTTTAGCCTTTTCGCAAACGTCTTTTGCACTCGCACCTAAAACCGTCGACTTTTTAATCGCATCAATATAAGCGATAACTTTTGCTTGGTCTATATAATATTCTTCCGATTCACCGCTTATTCCCAAATCGTTTAGCGCTTTTTTAAGCCCTTCTATAATAGTCTTATAACCGTAAAGCGCCTTTAACTCGGAAAGTTTATAATCAACGTTTCCGCTGACGTTTTGCATTGCAAGTTTAATAAGTTCTATATTGTTTTGTAAAGCGCTTAAAAATTTAATTATTCTTGCTTCGCTATTATCTAACCTAAACGAAATCCAAAGTAGCATTTCAATTTGTTTGTCCGTTAAAACACGTCTAAAATGCGCGGAAATTTTTGCTTTTATATCTTCTTTGGCACGTTTAAATCCGTCCATTTCCGAATAAAGTTTAGTGCCGAGCACGACTTCCTTAAAATCAAGCGATTTGCCGTAGCCGAACGTACTTAACTTTTCAAATATCTTCTTACCCTTAAAGTCTAATAACTTGGGTTTGTTTAGCGTTTCTTCGTTAAAATATTTACTAAGCACGCTTATCGACTGACCTATATACGCCTTATCTTCATCCGTTAAATCCGAACGGAAAATAAAATAGAATTCGCTTTCGGTTTTCTTTATCTTTTCGTCAAGTTCGCTTACCGATTTATTAGCGCTAAACAACAAGTCCATCTTGGTCTTATCGTTAAGAAGAAGTAAAACGTCGAAACTATCGCTCATTTCTTCAAATTGACACTTTGTAAAGTCGAGTTCGAATTTAGCCTTGTCTAACTTATCGGCAATCTTATCTATGTTATCGGTTGAAACTAACGATATCTTTTTAGATAGCGAGTTAACCGTTTCAAGTTCGTTATAATACGATATAACTTCCTTAACCCCGTCTGCCTTTTCGCTATCAAAAACGAGTTGTGCTTGATTTTCGTTTACTTCGTACGAAGTTAAGAAATCTATTAAACCAAGCGATAAATCTTTATAATTATCACATACGGGCAATATTGCCGACGAACAAAGGTTAAGCAAGGAGTTAATAAGATCCACCGTCTTTAAGTTATGCTCTACCGCGCTGTCGTAATCAAAACTTACCGCATAGCCGTTAATCGGCCACCACGGGTTTTTAATAAGACTATGCGACGGAGCGATTTTTTCAAACCACGACGATGCGTCTTCCACCTTTTTATATAATAGATTATACTGTTCACGCGTTAATCTAGCCACGTCTTCGGGTAAAGCAAACAGTATAGGATCGGCGTCTATTCTACACAAAACGTCAAGGGCGTTAAAGTAATTACCGCCGAACAATCCGTTTTCGGCAAACACAGTTTTGTAATAACCACTTAAATAGCCTAACGCCGAATTAAGTTGAATATTCCCCGAATCGAAATCGTCATACACCGACGACGGGAAGGAAAGCGTTTTTCTATCTTTAAGCAAAGCGTTAAACTCTTTCTTAACTTCCACAACGTTAAGTTTAGCAGCCTGCGCCTCGGTTTCGCTATCCAAAAGCATTACGAAACGCCTTAACCCTTCGGGGAGTTTGTTGTAGACTTCGAACATTGCCGCCGACTTTTGCGACGACAATAAAACCTTTTTATTTTGCGCAAGTAGCGACGATATAAGGTTGGTTATAGTAAGCGTTTTACCCGTTCCGGGCGGCCCTTTAATAACGAGTGATTCGCCCGCAAGAATACGCTTTATTATTCTTTCCTGAACGCTATCTCTTTGCGCTATAAATTGTGGCGAAACCGAATCTATATTTACGTTAGGAATACTATCGTTCTCGGTAAAAATTCTATTTACTAACGGATGATTATAAATCTTTTCCTTGTTGCTCTTTATATCGTAATACATACACAATTCGTCGTGATTGTATTGCAAAATAGCAACGACGTCTTTATTGAACGAAAACACGGTATCTTCGCTTATGTCTTCTCTACCCTGTTCGTCGACGTAATTTTTAACCTTTTCAAAATAAGATTCGTGGTCGCTTAAACTCTCTATATCAATAGGTTCGTCGCTTTTACCACAAGGATGTGGGAATTCGTTTACAATTTTCTCGCCTGCGACCTGTTCAAGTTTAGCCAAAAAGCAAGGGTTAAGATAAACGTCGTCGTTAACGAACTCGATATATACAAGCGAATTTTTCCCACCCGGACGAACTAATCTTATCGGAAACAATAGTAACGGGGAGTGGATTGTTCTAACTTCATTATCTTTACCAGAGATTTTCCAAGTAACCGAACCAACACTTAAAAATAGCGGATTGTTACCTTTTACAGCCAAGTCGCTATATACCCCGTCAATAAACTTATGCAAGAAAACCGCGTCGCTATTACCGTTACCGTCAGTCCACTCAAACTCGTTTATTTCCGAGCCGAGAATTTGCTCCGAACCCGTACCGACCGAACTTTTTCTTAAAACGGTATTACCCGGCTTACCAAATCGTTTACTAATAATATCTATGGTATATTTACTTAGATTTTGTTTTTTGGAATTAGACAAATAGAAAACTTTGGCGTTATTGCCAGCATCTAAACTTATAAGTTTATTTTTATCTATATCTTCAATATGTAAAAGTTCCAAAATAAACGTGTCGACGTTTTCGATAATCCTTGACATACTCTACTCCAAATTTAATAAATGCCATTTGTTCTCGCTTAAAGTGATACAGTTCTTTGCAAAAATTCGCGTATCTGCTTCTACGATTTGAATCATATAGGCATCGCGCGATTTCCCTATATCCTTATACCGTGCGAAATTATAACCCCACTCGTATACTCGATGCGAACAAACGCCCAACTCGTCCAAGTGCCATTTGCGCCACCCTTGACCGACCAACGTATGTTGGAAAGAGTGATAACTTTCATGACAAATAGCGTCTATAAGCCAAGCGTAATCTTGAACACAGTCTTCTCTATATATAATGCGTTTTCCGCCGTCGCAACAAAAACCACCTGCGGATTTTTCCGTCCACTCTTTTTCAGGAACGATATCTACGAACGGAACGTTTTCCGTACACAAAAGGTGGCAGACAAGCCTTGTAGCGTCGTTAACGCGCTTTTCTTGTTCTTCGATAGGTAAACTTTGCCAAATTGACGAATCTTCACCCGCCAAACAACAGTATTTAGTAATCAAACCGCATTTGACCATAATGCTTTCGTTCAGTTCTAAAATTTTCTTTACGTTTTCAACGTTTACCGAACGAATACTATCGTAGTCAAATTCCCTTTGATTTTTATCTTCTTTTGCCTTGATAGCAAGGTCAACCCACGCTATATCTATAAACTGTATTTGCGAAGGAATATTTTTTACGTATGCGTTAGATACAACTTCGTGTTCTTTGGAAAGGTCAATAACGGCTTGTTTCCAGTCTTTATTAGCATTAAAAAGTGAAACTGCAAGATTTAACCCCACGAATCCCATAAACGCCATGTTCTTTTGAACGTAAGCCCTATCTGCGGGGGTTGTCATGCCTTTTTCTTCTATCTCTTTAATAACGCCGTCGTAATCGGGCATGGTCAAATATTTATAAGCGACGTCAAGCCCAGTTAAACTTTCGGCCGTTTTCGCCACTTCGTACGCTTCGTCGTAAACGCTACGAGTTCCAACGTCGTCTATACAAAAAGCAGTAAATCCCTTTTTTGAATATCTTATAATATTTTCATATAGTTTATTTTTATTGTTATCGTGGTAACGGTTAAGCCCCGTGATAACCACCGACTTACCTTTATCGGCAAGCATTTCAAATACCGACTGAACGTATTTGTCGTCTTTTCCGTTAAACACGCCCGAGTTCAAAATTACGAAGTTTAATTTATGTTTTTCGGCGTAAGCGCGAACGTATAAAAAAATTTCGTCGTAAAGTGGTGATAACAAAACAATCGTTTTAGCGTTTATTCTGCTATCTTCGGGCATTGACGGGAAATAAGTAAATTGTTTAGGACCGATAGCGTCGTCTAAACTTTCAGTACAATCTTCAATAAACGTTTCCGATATATTAAGTTTTAATTTGTTCGAATTAGATTTTGCCCAAGCAAGTTCATTATCAATCGCCGAAACAACAGTCGCCTTAACGTCTATCATCTTAACTTGTACACCAAAAAGTGCAGGTGTATCTTCAAGCGAAAGCGCCATTTCACGCTTTTTATTAAACTCACGCGTAAATTCGTCTAATTTAGCAAGGTCGGTCGTAGTTAAGTTGCCGTCAAAATCGTGAACGCCGTAAACAAGTTCTATCGCACCGAGCATAACTTCATGAACTTTTATTGCAAGACCTTCTACGGCTTTTAATAGTTGACAGGTTTTACCGTAACCTTTACCTTCTGCAATCGAATAATTGTTTTTAACGTAGTCTATTAAAAGATTATAATCTTCTTCCGTGAACCCTTCGTTAAAATATTTAAGCGCAAGAATTTTTAAACTTAACCTAAACAGCAATGCTTCCCCGTTTTCACGAAGGTTAGGTAAAAGGTCCTTATCACCCAAAACCCCTTCAAGACTGTTCTTGGCTTTTTCAAGTTCTATGACGCTTAAACTCAAACAAAAAACCGTATTGCATTTATTGATTGAATCACGCAAATTGACAATCGGCATATTAGCCCCACCTTTAAGTTTATTTATCTTCGTCCGACAAAGCGATGGTTATATTTTCATCAGCCTTGTTTTCATTTCCCGTATTAGTATTTTCGTTTCTTTCAGGTGTAACGCCACCGTTTAATAACTTATTGATATAATCGTCCTTTTCCTTTTCGTTTTGAGCCTTATTTTCCGTTTCGGATTGAACGCGTGCCTCGTGCCTTTTCTTTCTTTCTTCCATCCATTTTTGTCTACGTTTTTTACGGAATGCTTTTGCCGCGTCGTTAAGTTCTTCGTCCTTTCTCTTTCTATCCTCCTTAATTTTAGCAAGTATGCTTTCAATATCTAAAACGTAGTCGATATCTTCCGCCGTGCCCGCACCACGCATAACTTTGGTAAGAATAGCAAAATCAATGTTTTCACCGATTAAAGATATGAAAATAGGATCGGCCTTATACTTTAAGATTTCTCTATTAAGTTTTTCCAGGTTTTCAACCACGTTACCGATAGAACGTGCGTCAATTTTCTTTTCTTCAATGCTAATTTTAATATCTTCGATATCTTCGTTTAAGTCTTCAATATCTTCGTCAATCAAGATACATTCGTTATAAAGTTCGTCTTTTGAAATTTCACCGTTTTTGAATTTAACAACCAAATCGTTTTTCTTCTTTAAAAGTTCTTCCTTTTCAGCATTCTTTTCAGCCAAACTCTTTTGATCTTGTTCGCTATTCCAAATCTCTTCTTCGGCTATTTTACGGTATTCTTTAAGGTTATCCGAAAAGATATTTATATCGCGAATTATATCTTGCGACTTTGCTATCATAGTAAGGTCGTCTTCCATAAACTCGATTTCTTTAATATCTTTGACTTTATTAGATTTTTTCAAAAAGCCCGTGCTTACCGCTTTATGTAACTTTTTCCAGTCTTCGGCATAGCCTATTGCCCTATCTAAAATAGCAAGCGTAGATTCGCTATGCATTTTACTTGCAACAATGTCAGCCCATTCGTTAAGTTCACCGATAACGCTCTTTGCTAAATCTAGCGCAGTAGTGGTCGATTCGTCGGCAACTTCGCCAAGAACAACTTTTAAGGTAGCAAGTTTTTCCAAACCCTTGGTCAAAACGCTTTTGCGATCTTCCGCCACGTTCATACCAAGCATGGCTTCCATACCTTTAATATAGCCGTCAACGTACTTTAATACTTCTTTTACCATTGCAGGTTGTAAATCTTTATTTTTCATGTTTTTTTCTATATCCTTTATAATTTTTATCGATTCTTTTTCAAATTTACTTAATTTTTTACCTTTCTTTTCCTTGGTGACTTTAACCGTTAATTTTATTAGGTCTGAAATATCGTTTTTTAAGTCCCCGTTAAATCCGTTATTCACTCCGAATTTTACAAACCTTTCAATCTCTTTAAGATTACCTTTCATCAAAGAATCAAAATCGCTTATCCAACCGTCCCGCTCAATAGTAGCGAACTCTTTGGGGTAGTTTACCCCGTTTTCATTAAGGCAGTCTATAATAAGTTTCAAACCCATTATTCTTCCCTCCCGCAAATTTTATCGACCAACAATTCAGCACTACGTTTTGCGTTTTTACCTTTTGCATAATAATAAAAATCGTCTTCAAAGAACAAGTAATCGCCTGCTGAAAAATCTATAAGTCTACACACCTGTTCAAAATGGGCGTCGATAAGCGCCTGCTCAATAACCTTTATTTGGCGTGAACTCAAATACTTTCTTTTACACGCACCGTTAAAGAAATACAAGTATAGGTTGTCGGTATCGCAAATCTCGGTCAAGATTTCTTTACTTTTTCCTTCGCTAGCAAAATTTATAAAATGACGCTCATCCCTATCCGAAGAAATAATGCCGTTCTCGTCACAAGGCAAATACCTAATCTCTACACCCTTTGAAATCGCTTTATATAAATCAGGTTTTTTGTCTTTTTCGTTCGTTTTCATTAAGAACAAGTTTTTAAGTTCCGAGCCCTTAATCAAAAACAATCCGCAAAGTGGCGTTCTATATTTGCCTAAACACGATTTTAGTATTGAGAAGATATTGCTTGCACGATTCTTTTTATCCCCACCATTATCAGATCTACCGACAAAATCTTCACCGTAAAGCGACTTTATTCTTTGCCTATCGTTTTCAAAATTAAATTTTGCCGAGTTCTTTAACACTTTGGGATGATTTTCGTAAAGACTAATCAACGCCTTTGCCGACCGTGTTTTCAAAAACCCAAACTCGTCTTCGCTCATTTGAATTGCGCCAGTTTCAACCGAAACGTTATTTTTATCGCAAAAGCATAACGACGAATAATAGTTATATGCCATTTTAATTCTATCACGCTCGCCACGCACCGTTTCAAGATAATGTTCGTTATAATACCCCATTCTAAAAACTGCCATAGGATGCCCGAGTTTTGCCGACAAACCACAATATTTAATTGCACTATCAAGTAACTCTTGTGGCTTTAACGTCATTACGTCTTTTCCCGTTTGATCCCAAGACTTGGGCGACAAGTAACGCAAATAGTATATTTCAGAAAGTTTATATAACTCGTCGTTTTCTATCGTAATCTTGAATACCGTATTTGACGAGAGCGATTTTTTACAATGCGGACAACAAAGTTCCCCCGTAAACAACTCTAACGGTTCTTCAAATTCCTTTCCACAATTTTTATGCGGACACTTCATACCGTATCTCCTTCACTTAAAAAAGATTATTCTATAATTTGCTGTGGCTCTACCGTAAGTACGCCTTTTACAAAAGTAATATTATAGTTATCAGCCGTTACTCCATCAACGATTATATCGTATTCGCCAGCCTGATCACCTGCTTGATAGCCATAACTAAATTCTAACGTGCCGTTTAATACCGATTGATCTTCGCCATTTACGAATCCTTGATATATAACCCCGTCGTTTTGTGGTTCACTACCAAACTGTATCGAACAATTTTTTGCCGTTATCGTAAGTTTGACTTTATTGATAACAAACGTAACGCTTACGTTTTCAGGCAATTTATAGTTTTCGTTAGAAACGCCCGTCGCCGTCGCCGTGTA
>CASDPM010000038.1 GCA_949282465.1 uncultured Bacillota bacterium | reverse complement strand
CTACGGCAAACGTAAGACTTGTAGATTGCGTTGGGTATTTTGTTGATGGTGCTGTTGGTCACGTTGAGGATGATAAACCCCGTTTAGTAAAAACTCCTTGGAGCAATGAGGAAATACCGTTTGAAAAAGCGGCTGAAATAGGCACGAAAAAGGTTATTAAAGAGTATTCGACGATAGGTATAATGGTAACTACCGACGGTAGTATAGGTGAAATTCCGCGTGAAAATTACCTTTCGGCGGAAGAAAAAGTAGTAAAAGAACTAAAAAAAATCAAAAAGCCGTTTGTGATTATACTTAACAGTAAAAATCCTGATGACGATAAGACCGTTAAACTTTCCGCTGAGTTAGAAGAAAAGTATGGCGTTTCCGTTCTTGCAAGAAACGTTGAGCGTCTAACTGCTGACGACGTTACGGAAATAATGGAAAAGGTTTTGCTTGAATTTCCTATGCAAAACTTTAACGTAAATATCCCTAAGTGGTTACAAGTTTTACCCGCTGATAGTAAGATAATTTCTGCTTTAATTGATAAAATTAAATCATCGTCCGAAGACGTTGTAAAAATGCGTGATTTTTCTAACGTTTTCGACGCTTTCGATAAAGATGAAAATTTTGAAGAAATTAAAGTTTCTGAAATAAAGTTGGGTGAAGGGGTGTCGGAATATTCCTTAAAACCGAAAGATGACTTGTATTTTAAAGTTTTATCTGATGAGTGTGGCGAGGAAATTACAGACGATTATCAATTGATGAGTTATATCAAGAGTTTTTCTTCGTCAAAGAAAAAGTTTGAAAAGGTTAAAACTGCCTTGGCGGATGCCGAACAAAACGGTTACGGTGTAGTTTTGCCGTCGCTTGACGAAATGAATTTAGAAGAACCCGTACTTGTAAAACAAGGTGGTAAATACGGCGTTAAATTAAAGGCTTCTGCACCGAGTTTGCATATAATGAAAGTTGATGTTTCTACCGAAGTTGCGCCTATTGTGGGAACGGAAAAACAGGGCGAAGATCTTATAAATTACCTTATGGGTAGTTTTGAAGATAATCCCGCGGGAATTTGGGAAACGAATATGTTCGGAAAGTCTTTGCATGATTTGGTAAATGAAGGGCTTACGAGTAAATTGAATTCAATGCCGAACGAAACGCAAGCTAAAATGCGAAAAACACTTACTAGAATTGTTAACGAAAATAAAGGTGGAATAATTTGTATTTTGTTATAAAAATTAAAAGCAAACTTTTTAGTTTGCTTTTTTAATACAACTTTAAGTTTTTATGGTATAATAAAGAAAAACGAAAGGGAAAATTATGATAAAAGAATTAAAAGAGATAAAAAATCAACTTGCCTTAAAAAACAACGACGTTGAGCATGATGATGAAGGTAGGGCAATAATAAATTTACGAGTAAAAAACGACGATAATTTTTTGTCGCCGTATAGTACGGGGGTGAAAGGAACTTTATCTGGCGAACTTTCCGACTTTATTGAGCATAGTTTGATGGAAGTTCATCATAACGAGCGTATTCATTTCAAGATACAAAGTGACACTATTGATGAGAGTGAACAAAAAGAATATACTGATGCTATTCATTCTCATTATGCAAGTTGCTATAAAGAAACTGTTTTAAGCAAACATCGACTTATGAAAATTTCTTTAATTATGGCTTTTATTGCAATTTTAACTTTATCGGCAATGATTTTTCTTGAAGTGTCGGGCATGGCAAATGCAGTTTTGGTTGAAGTTATTGATATAATTGCATGGGTGTTTATGTGGGAAGCCGTAGATATTTTCTTTTTAAGATGTGCGGTGTTAAGGCAAAAAGAGCGAAGATATTTGTGTCTTTCTGAAAGTGTGATTGAATTTTTGCCATTAAATTAAATTTAATAAGCGTCCAAATTTTGGGCGCTTTATCTTTTTATTTTTATAGAATATTTTAGTGTTTATAACAGTATATATATAGTGAATACATAATTTTTTCATTGTTGATATTGTTGATAACTTTGTTAATAAGTTTAAGTTTTCTACAATAAATTTAGGTGTTTATGTTTGTTTTTAAAAGAAGAAATTTAATTATTATTGCAGTAATGTTGATCACGGTTTTAACTTTTATTATTTGTGCATCAGCGCTTTCCATAAAACCTATTGAAGATGCGACTGCTAACGCTATAAGAGTGGTGCTAGATGCGGGGCATGGTGGAATTGATAACGGCGTTGTAGGTGTTAATACGGGTGTAAAGGAAAGTGAACTTAATTTAAAAGTGGTAAAAAAACTCGAAAAATATCTTTCTGATGCGGGTATATCCGTTATACTTACAAGAACAACTGACGCAGGACTATACGGGCTTGCAACGAGCAATTTGAAAAGAAAAGATATGGAAAAGCGAAAGGAAATAATTGACAAGGCAAATCCTACCCTAGTTGTAAGCGTACATATGAATAAATTTTCTCTTTCCACAAGGCGTGGTGCACAGGTTTTTTATAAGCCTAACGACGAACGTGGAAAATCTCTTGCTTATAGCGTGCAAAAATGTTTTAATGAAATGGAAAATGCACCGAGAGAGTGTTCGGCTTTAACGGGTGATTATTATATTCTTAACTGCACTAATTACCCATCAATAATTGCCGAATGTGGCTTTTTATCAAATCCCGAGGACGAGGCTTTATTGATAACCGACGAATATCAAGATGACGTTGCTTATACAATATTTAAGGGCGTGGTAAATTATCTTTCTGAAAATTCTTTTAATTTTTGTTGTTAAAATAAAAACCCGAATATTATTCGGGCTTTTTTATTGAAATTTATCGTTAAATATTGTATAATATTTATAAATCAAAAATAGGGGTAGTATGTGTGTTTCGTTTAGGCGATAAAATTGATAAAAATCGCGCGAATAATATAAATCCTGTGGTTCTTGCATTTGTCGGTGATGCGGTTTACTCTCTATTTGTTAGAGAAAGTTTGGTTTTTTCTTCCGATTATAAAACGGGTGAATTAAATAAACTTGCAACGGCACAGGTTAAAGCAACGGCGCAGGCTGAATTTATTAAAAATATTTTACCCTTGCTTACGGAAGAAGAATTGAACGTATTTAAAAGGGGCAGAAACGCAAAGAAAAGCACAAAAGCGAAACATGCTTCGGTTGCCGAGTATAATTTATCGACGGGTTTTGAAGCGTTGCTCGGTTATTTATATGTTACAGGCGATTTAGAACGCATAAATTATTTACTTAATAAAGGAAGACAAGATGAAGGTTGAAGGTAGAAATTCCGTTTACGAATTGTTAAAGACGGATAAGGAAATTGATAAGGTTTTAGTACAAAAAGATCTTAAAGACGAAGCGAGCAAGCGCTTGATAAATATTATTCGTTCCAACCGAGTAAAAGTTCAGTTGGTTGATAAATACGTTATTGAAAAAGAAAGCGAGAGCAAGCGTAGTCAAGGTTTTATCGCTTATGTTTCTGATTATAAGTATTTTGATTTGGAAGATATTTTAGATGCTTGTGTGGATAAGGACGGGTTTATCGTTATGCTTAACGAAGTTACCGATCCACATAACTTAGGTAGTATTATTAGAGTTTGTGAGTGTGCAGGTGTCGACGGTATAATTATCGGTAAGGATAGATGTGCGTCGGTAAGTGATACGGTTATGCGTATATCGGAAGGCGCTCTTAACCACATTAAAGTTGCAAAAGTAACTAATATAAACGTTGCTATTGATAAACTTAAAGAGAACGGTTACTGGATTTTTGGTGCAGAAGTTGGTGGTGGCGAGATATATAAAACCGATTTAACGGGTAAAATATGTTTGGTCATCGGTGGTGAAGATACCGGTGTAAAACGTTTGACGAAGACTAAGTGCGACGGAATTGTGTCAATACCTATGTTTGGTAAAGTTAATTCATTAAACGCCTCGGTTGCTTGTGGTGTAGCAGTGTACGAAGCGGTAAGACAAAGACATAGTAAAAAATAATGAAAAATTTAGAAAATTTAACTGATGAAGAATTAGTCGCGCTTGCTAAGGAAAATCATGACGCTATGGAACTTATAATTGAAAGATATAAGTACGTAGTTAGGGCGATTTCCCGTTCGTTTTATTTGTCAGGTGGCGACAATGAAGATCTTTTGCAAGAAGGTATGATAGGGCTTGTGAAAGCAGTTAACTCTTTTAATGGAAAAGCAAGTTTTAAGAGTTACGTTTATATTTGCGTTAAAAGTTCAATAATTAGCGCGGTAAAAAATTCTTCATGCTTAAAACATAATCCCTTGAATAATTATATATCGTTATCGGGATTTGATGGCGCTGATGATAAAAACGAGATAATGATAGATTCTTGTGCCGATCCTGAGCGTATGTTCATTGACGGGGAAACTGCGTTAGAACTAAAAGAAAAAATCAAAAATATTTTAAGTAGCTACGAATATAAGATTTTGACTATATATTTACAAGGTTACAGTTATGAAGAAATTGCGTTAAGCGTGGGTAAGAGTGTTAAATCTATTGATAATGCGCTTCAACGAATTAGGCGAAAGATAAATTCCGTTCTTTTGTAAAGGAGAATAATTATGGCTTATTTGGCGTTGTACAGAAGGTACAGACCGTCAACTTTTGAAAACTTAATAGGTCAAGAGCATATTGTTAAAACACTCGT
>CASDPM010000037.1 GCA_949282465.1 uncultured Bacillota bacterium | reverse complement strand
AAAACCGTTTTTACGTCTTCAACGAGTTTTGAAAGAACTTCTTTCACTCCGTTTTCATCAAAGAAAATCCCGTCTTCAAACCCTTCGTAAGCATAGGAAAACCTTCCTTTGATAACAAACGTTTTGTTTATACCCCTTTCTCCGACAACAGCCGTCATTTTCGATGAACCGACGTCTATTACGGCAACTTGTTTCTTTTGCATCATTTATCTCCAAATAACCTAGACTTTATTGTTCCCAGCCTTCGTCCGTTCCCCAGACGACTGCGATTCCGTCTATGTCCATATACGCCTTTATCTTTTTATACGTTTTAACGTAATCATTAGTTTCGCCATTGTAAACTGCAAACGCCTCGTCAACCTTGTCCTTGCCTAATACTTCGGCATCGTCGATAATAATCTCAACACCGGTATAGGTAACGAAAGAAATCGTAGTTTCCTTTACTCCCGCAACGAGCGAAGTTGTCGATTCAGTTTTTGAAATCTTCATATAATCGATACAGTCGGTAAGTTCAGCGTTCTTAGCAAGATCAAACGACGTTGCAATTCTATCGCTATCAAGCGACTTAATGTAATCGCCAACACTAACTTCAGTCAAATGTATACCGTCGAACACAACCGTTATCAACAACCTAGAAGACTTTACCAAAGAAACGTCTTTTTCCGCCACTTCTCTTAAAACAAAACCGTCTTCGTTTGCAACGTAGGTTTTGCCTAAATAATCAAAAACGTAAACTTCACGACGTTCTTTTACAGATATCTCAACGACGTTAGGGAATTTTTTAGTGATCGCAAAAACTTCGACGTAAGGATTTTCTTCGACAGTAGAAACAACGTCTTCAAGGTCAAGGAACAACAAATTACTACCCACGAATTTATCAAGAACAGACTTTACGCTATCGGCAGTTTGACTTTGTTCGGAAACAGTGTAATCCGCCTTGACTTGTTTTACGGTGAACAACATAAACACCGAAACCAAAGCCACGACGGCAAACAAAGACGATATTAAGATTATTAACAATTTCTTACTCTTCATAACACTCTTTCGTATTCCTATCTCTCACCAATTTTATATCGGCGCCGAGCGACGTTAATTTTTCCGCTAATTTATAATACCCACGATTTACGTGCATTGCATCGTTAACTACCGTTTTTCCTTCGGCGCCAAGCCCCGCCAAAACGAGTCCTGCACCACCGCGCAAATCTTTAGCAAAAACATTTGCGCCATGCAAAGATTTTACGCCGTTAAAGACTGCGCGTTTGCCATCGAAAACAGCATCTGCGCCCATTCGTATCATTTCAGGCAAATGTAAAAATCTATTTTCAAAAACAGTTTCGGTTATTACCGAACAGCCACTCGCAACACACGCCAAAGCGCACACTTGCGCTTGTAAGTCAGTTGGGAATGCCGGATGTGGCGCCGTCGTTACGGTAAAACCCTTAACTTTATTTTTTGAAGTTATTAATATTATATCATTAAAAGTATTTATTTTACAAGTATTATAGCAAAATTTATCAATTAAAGGCAATAAATTTTGTGGAAAACAGTTAGAAATTTCTACCATTCCGCCGTTTATAAGAGTAGCGATAAAATACGTTCCCGCCTCTATCCTATCACCGATAGGCGTATAAACCGTACCATGCAACCTTTTAACCCCTTCTACCGTAATGGTATCCGTTCCTTCCCCGAAAATTTTTGCACCCATTGAACGAAGAAAACTACACAAATCTTTGACTTCGGGTTCTTTTGCACAATTTTTTATTACCGTCGTTCCGTTTGCCAAAACGCTTGAAAGCAATAAATTTTCCGTAGCGCCCACCGACGGATACGCAAGACAGACCTTTGCACCTTTCAAGGTTTTTACGCTACACACGATTTTGGTTGAAATATCAAAAAAATCAACGCCTAAATATTTAAGCGCTACAATATGTATATCAATGGGGCGTTCGCCTATTTTACACCCACCTGGAAAAGCCATTTCCGCCCTTTTTACGCGCGATAAAAGCGCCCCCAGCAAGAATACTGACGAGCGCAATTCTCCACACAAATCGGACGGTATAATATAACCATTTATTCCCGACGCGTTTACGATAAGGTCGTTTGTTTCAAACTTTACTTTTACCCCTAGTGATTTAAGTATTTTTATCATTACTAGCACATCACGTATTTTAGGACAGTTTTTAATAACTACGTCTTCACTTGTCAGTATCGCACCCGCAAGCATAGGAAGGACGGCGTTTTTCGCACTTTCTACACGTACTTTGCCATCAAGTCGTCCGCCCCCGTTTATTACGAATTTTTCCATAAAATTCCCCCGTTGTATGCGATACTTTATTTTATGGAATTTTTCGTCAAAAAGTTAACGATTCGTTGTTCTTTGAAATATTATACAAAATCCCCATTTCAGACATAAATATTATAATCGAAGTATTGCCACTTGACACTAATGGTAAAGGCAAACCCGTTGGTGGAATACTACCCGTAACAACAAGCGCATTAATTATTGTTTGAATTCCGAAAATCATTGTAATCCCCACGGCAAGCATAAAACCGAAAACGTTTTTAGATTTTGACGCGATTTTTAGTCCACGGAAAACTATAAATCCAAGCAACGCAAAGAGCAATATTAGTCCTACAAACCCTATTTCTTCGCCGATAACAGATAATATGAAATCCGATTCTGCAAAAGGTAAAAAAGCATACTTCTGACGAGAATTGAAAAGTCCCACACCAAACCAACCACCCGAACCCAAAGCATAAAGGGATTGAAGTAGTTGATAGCCTTCACCTTTGGGGCTAGACCACGGATCGATAAATGCCATAAGCCTACTAAGTCTATATGGTTCTATTAAAATCAAAATAACACCCGCTATAAATGCAGGTATGATCAAAAAAACGAAGTGTTTTATTTTCATTCCTGCTGAAAACAACAAGGTTATCATAAGTAGCACCATACAAATAGTGATGGACATGTTAGGTTCAAGAATAATAAGCACACAAATTAAAAGTCCAAACCCTAAGATAGGTAAAATCCCATTGAACGTTTTTATTTTTTCGGGATATTTTGCAACGTAATTTGCCGAAAATAATATTAAAGCAAATTTAGCAAACTCCGACGGTTGAAGAGTAAATGCGCCCAAACCTATCCATCGTTTTGCGCCGTAATTTTCCACCCCAACGCCTGGAACAAATACTAACGCAAGCAATATAATTGACACGATACACACGGGAATAGTGATTTTTTTGAGTTTATTATAATCAATTATAGACGTCGCTATCATTACGACAATTCCCAAGAGAATTCCTATAACCTGTTTTTTTACGAAGTAGAACGCGTCGCCATACGTAGCCGACGCAGAATAATTACTCGCCGAATAAATAAATACAGTTCCGACTACTGAAAGTACGACTACGGCAATCAAGAGCAAAATATCGCCACGATCTTTTTTTAAGGCTTTTTGTTCAAAACGTTTCAATTTAATTTTCCTACTTCTTTAATAAAAGCCTCGCCACGCTCTTCAAACCCGCTAAAACAATCAAAACTTGCACATGCAGGGCTTAACAATACCGTATCGCCTTCTACGGCGTACATTGAGGCAATTTTTATCGCACAAGAAAAATCGGGTGTTACCGTAATTTCTGAAACGCCGTTTCTACCTGCGCAGTCTAACATATTAAGTCTTGAATCACCCGTTAATACCACGTGTTTTACTGGTGTTTTCTTAATACAATCAAACAATTTATCGTATTTTTCGCCCTTTTCACTACCACCTAAAATTAAAACGGTAGGAGTTTTTATCGTTTCAAGCGCGCTTATTGTAGATGCGGTATTAGTTGCTTTAGAATCGTTTACGTATTTAACCCCCTTTATTTCCGCAATTAGTTCGGTCCTATGCTTCACACCCTTAAAGGTTTTAAGTGCCTTTCTAATAGTTGCTATATCCACCCCTAAAAGCATGGCTACACAAATAGCAAATAAAGCGTTATACACGTTATGCTTACCATTTAAGGTAAGTTCGCTTTCGTCTATAACAAATTCGTCTTTATAAAAAAGTTTTCCACCGCTTAAATATGCACCTGCAACCTTTTCGTTTAGTGAAACCCAAAAACATTTAGCCTTAACGTCAAGCGCAAAACTCCTAACCGTTTCGTCGTCATAATTTAGCACTACGTATTCGCTCTCGGTTTGATTTTTTAATAGGCGTTTTTTTAGAAAAATATAGTTTTCCATGGTATAATGGCGTTCTAAATGATCGGGCGCGATATTAAGTACGCACGCGATATGCGGGCAAATCGACCTTACGCTTTCCAACTGAAAACTTGAAACTTCGGTAACACAAATAGTATTTTTATCTATGTTTTCTATTTCAGAAGTAACGGGCACACCCACGTTTCCCACTAATTTACGCCTTATATCCGCTTGCGCTAAAATCTCGTCGATAAGTGTAACGGTAGTCGTCTTCCCGTTAGTCCCCGTAACGGCAATTATCGTAGGATTTATAACCGAATAACCAAATTCAAGTTCACCCATAATACGTTTGCCTAGTTTTTTCGCTCTTACGGCAAGTTCGTGATTTATAGGGACGCCTGGGCTAATTATAACGACGTCGATTTCATTAAAAAAAGCGTCAGTTACGTCCGAATAAATTCTAATTGCACCTAGCGCGTTTAATTCTTTAATGGCATCGTCTATTTTCTTACTTTTTAATTCTTCGTATATGTAACACGTGGCGTTATTTGAAAGTAAATATTTACACGCCGAATAACCACTTTTCGAAACGCCAAGCACGAGAAATTTTTGGGTTTTTAAATACATAAATCACTCCTTAAAGATAAAAGTATACGGCGAGCAACCCCATTAACAAGGTAATAAGCGTATAGCAAAAAGAAATTTGCGTTTCGCTATACCCTTTTAATTGAAAATGATGGTGTAGCGGAGCCATTAAAAAAACTCTTTTCTTTTTCGCCTTAAATACTACGACCTGTACAATTACTGATATGCTTGAACACACGAACATTATTCCTATAATAGGAATAAAAAACATATTTGACGAAAAAATGCTAATCGCTCCTATTAATCCACCTAACGAAAGTGAACCCGTGTCACCCATGAACACTTTCGCTTTATTGACGTTAAATAGTAAAAATCCTAATATTCCACCGACCACCGTCAAGCATAGAAGTTCAAGATTAAAATATTCGTTTTTATCGATATAGTTATTCTTGAATAGTGAAGTTTGCAAAGTAAGTAAAGCGAAAATTGATAATAAATAAACCACGCTTACACTACCTGCAAGCGAGTCAAGCCCGTCGGTTAAATTTACACTATTAGTTATCGCAACGAACACTATTGCGACGACGGGAACCGTCCAAATACCTAGGTTTACGCTTAATCTTGAAAATGGAATGTAAAAAACAGTCAATCCGTTATTAAAAGCAAAAAGTCCTGCAAAAACAGAAATAGTTACCTGAAAAATTATTTTTTGATAGGCTTTTAATCCTTCGTTGTGCTTGAATTTTATTTTTAGTAAATCATCTAAAAATCCCACCACTAAAAAAGCCAAACCGATTACTGCCGAAACTAACGCAATCCGACCTTTTGCGCCACTAAATATAAAGAAAATTGTTATTGCCGATAAAATAAAAAACAGACCGCCCATTGTCGGCGTTCCGCTTTTATCTTTATGTGTTTCTACGTATTTTAATATAGGCTGTCCAAATTTAATCCGTCTTAAAAAGGGAATAAATATTCTCCCTGTAATCACGGACAATATTAAGGACGCAATCATTGCCAAAATCAACTTTTTCAAACTTATTTTCTCCCTAAAAGTTCACGTATAGTATCTTTATCATTGTAAGGATGTTTTATACCAAGTATCTCTTGATATTTCTCACTCCCTTTACCAGCCACCAAAATAACGTCGT
>CASDPM010000036.1 GCA_949282465.1 uncultured Bacillota bacterium | reverse complement strand
ACCAACCATATTTAGAGAAAAGGAGTTACGAACTATGGGAAAATACTTTGAATTAACTGACGAAATAATGTCAAAAGCTGTTGCATTTATGCCTATTAACGAAAAGGCAGAACTTGCAAAAGAAATCGCTAAAACTTGCGTTGTGGTTATTCCTACGGCAGAACAGAATATTGACGGCGAAAAATTTTTGGCATTGCCCTATGTAAAAGGCGAAGATAGAGAAATAAAATGTTTGTGTTTAATGCAAATCTTACTTAACTATTATTTACAATTGGGTGTGGAAACACCATTTGACGAAGCGAAATACAACTTTTATGCAGGTGGCTCTATCCTTAACCAAATCGAGCGCTACAAGTCAAATTTTGACCTTAAAAACAAGGCTTTTGATTTGCTTGCAGACTATAAAGAGTTTAGAAAATTTGTGGACGTGGAAGTAAACAATTTAATTGCAGTTAATAACGATACTTTGGCAAGATTTATAGCATCAATTCAAGTATTTTCTAACCCTGAAAACATAAAAAAAGGTCTTGAAGAATTACAAAAAGTTAGTGAAGGGTATTCTGAAGCATTAAAAAAGAAAAAAATTGTTTCTGAAAACATAACGGAGAATAAATAGTAATGGATTTTGTAGATAAAAATTCACAATGGTATCCATATCAAAAAGTTCAAACAAATAATTTTAATTTTGAACAATACGCATTGTTTCCACGTCATATTTGCGATTATTTATTAGATGCCCCAAAAGGCGATTATAAGCCAAAAGACGATAACTCTTATTCTCGTTGTAGGTTATGGAAATATCTTTATCATGACGGAGCGAAACCACTTAATCAAAAATTACCGACAATTCAACAAAAATTAAGTGTGCTATTTAACCCTGAAAAAGCGACTGAACCGCCAACTGATAAGGGTTATAGACTTATACCACAGTCCTATATAATGCAAGCGCAAGAAACGGCACAAACGAGAATTTATGTTCATTTAGGACGAGCAATTGCACAACAAGACGACAATACTTTCTGTATATCAGTAATTTTTGATATTTTAACTCATTACACATACGAACTTAACACTAAAGCCGATGAGTATAGCCGTAGTGGTGCAATAGTTGCGGCGTTGGTAGAAGCGTTGAACGGTGTAAATATTACGGGAATAGGCACGTTTTCTATGTCTAAAAGAGTACACCCTGATTGTGGTACAAGGTCTATTAGAGATAATAACCAAAATGTTGGTGTTGAACTTATTATGGGACTCGAAATGGCGACAACAACCGATAGAGAATTTACCGAGAATACTAATATGACTTTTTATAACAAGTCGGGGACAATAAGGCAGGTATAAAATGAAAAATTTACAATCTAAACTTGATGAAAAAAAGTGGTTCGACGGAATAAAAAACAATAAAGATATGTGCGGTAGTTATGACTACTGTTGTGTATGTAATAAGGTGGAAAAAGAACCGTGTGCAAAAGCGCATAATCGTTATAAAAAAATGAATAAAGAGCGCAGGAATAAAACCAAAGCGAAGTTTAATATAGACGGAAAAGAAATAAACTTTAGAGCAACGATAGTAGAGAAATAAAAGGAAAACTATTATGAACGACAGCCAAAAGTACATAAAAAACTTAATATTTGGTAATGACGGCTCTAAAGTCGTTCAAAACACGCCAACGCAATACAATTCAAGGCAAAAACAGTATTTAGCAAAGCGTACTGAAAAGTTTGTAAACGAAAGAGCATATTTGGCTACCGATTATTGTCAAGCGGAAGTACAAGGGTTAAATGGCGAAGATTTTTACGAATTTGTTTCTACAAATATTCGTTTAGCCGATATAGTTTCGCCTTCAGCAAGTTCGACTAAAAGACAAGACGACTATAAAGAAGTGCTTATTGTTGACGATAGATTTGACTATTTGCCAATAGGTGCAAAGATAAATACAATGGGCAATACTTGGCTTGTTGTCAACCCTTCTAATATGTCAAAAGCACTTACAACGAGCGTAGTTGCAAGATGCAATGCGACTTATAATT
>CASDPM010000035.1 GCA_949282465.1 uncultured Bacillota bacterium | reverse complement strand
ATAAAAAGAACAAATGCAACCACAAAAGATAGTATTGACGAAACAGTTATTCAAGTTCCTTATTTAATTGATGCGGATAGCGGAAGTATTAATGAAAATATAGAGGAATTGATTGGAAAGTATTGTTAATTAGTGCAACAGGATTCTCGACGAGAGTAGAAAAACTAAAGTTTCAGTTCAAAAAGTAATATCAGGACTAGGTAAAAATGAAACAAGGGTATAGAATTATTTCAATTGAAGCGGCGGATATTTATCGGCACGAGCAAAAAAACGGCGTTAGCGTTGGGTATAAAATGCCTGAAAAGAAAAGCGACGCCTATTTTCGTTTGTTCAAAATCTATTTGGATAATTCGCTCGATTCGTTTGAACTTGAAAACGCATATAAGCGTGTTTGCCGTAAAAAGTTTTCTTTTCAAGATAAGAGCGAAAACGATTATACCCTTGCTGTTATCAACTTAAAATTTAATTATACGTATAAGCCCGAAAACGAAAAGCCTATAAAAATTAAAGAGTTACGTGAACATTTTTATCAAAACGGTTTTTACTTTGACGGCGTTCATTACGTAAGATATAAGCGCAGTGCAGGAAGTTCACGTGAGGGCAAGTGTCTTTTTATTGACGAGCGATTATATAAAACAATGGATAAGTGGAGTAGTTGCGGCTTGAAAGCGCAAACTGACCTTGCTTCGTGGGAATCGTATAAAGCCTTATCGCTTAGTAGCATCAAAGGAATGGTGGATATTCCACTTCATGGAATACTTTTCGTTCCCGATTATAAAAGTACGTTTACGGAAGAAGTTATTTCCGTAGAACTGAAAGACGGAAAACTTGTAGCCGAGCAAAAACAAACGGAAATCACCAACGATATTTGGGACGGTGAAAGCCTTTTAGATGAGAGTGTGTTTGAAAACGGCTATGCGGACAAGCATATGTTGCTTCTTAGAAATAAGTTCTTTAAGTCTTGCGCTTTTAGAACCAAACTTCAAAAATGGATAAAAGATAAAAATATTACGCTTGACGATTTGAAAACAAGGGGATTTACGCTTGCAACGGATATAAGTCAAATTGTAATGGTAACGACACCGAACAGTTTGAAATATCTTAAATTTGCAGGTGGACTTACTGAAAAGAATATTCGCAAGTGGATAGAAAGCGTAGATAATACTTTCGGCGTGGTGAAATGGGATAAAGGCACGAGATTTTTTCACGGCGATATGGTGCAGAGCAGTTATCAACTTCTTAATACGTTGGGGCTTGATAAAGCACAAGCAGAAGAATTATTAAAGCCGAGCTTTGATTATATTTCCCTTGTCCGTAACGACGTAGAATTTATGCGCTATCATTTTACCGATGCTTACCTAAGGGAAAAGGACGGAGAAGAAAAGAAAATCCCCGATGGACTTGCCGAGCGCGCCGACGTTATTTTTAGATTACTGTTTAGTTGTCCGTATTTTAACTGTACGGCTTTGTATGCTAATTTTAGAGATGACGTAGTAAGCGGACTTAAAAGTAATTTGCGCCGTGGACATATTTTACTTAACGGAACGAACGCAACGTTGTTCGGTAATGGTCCTGAACTATTGAAATACATAGCAGGTGAAGGGGTAACGAGTGAATTAAAGAAAGGTGAAATATACTTTAAGCGTTTTGCAAATGGTGTAAAACTTCTTTGCGCACGCTCACCGCATATCACGATGGGCAATCTTTATTGCGTGGAAAATAATCTTAACGGCGATATTTGGAGTTACTTTGATTTGGGTAAGAATATCGTGTGCGTAAACGCTATTGGCGAGAATATTCAACAGCGCCTAAACGGTTGCGATTACGATTCAGACGCTATGCTCATAACCGACGATAAGTTGTTGGTGGAGAGCGCCGAGAAGCATAAAGAGAATTTCAAAGTGCCTGTTTGTAGCATTCCGTCAATGAGTAAAAAGGGGCAAACCATTGCCGAGCTTGACCACGATACGAGCGAAAATAAAATAGGCGAGATAGTAAACCTTTCGCAAAAGTTAAACAGTATTATATGGAACGAAATCCATCACGGCGCGCCCGTAGAGAAAATCTTGGGGATTTATAACGACGTTTGTAAACTTGCCGTTTTATCGGGCTTAGAAATAGATAAAGCAAAGCGCGCTTACGACAACGTGAACGTCGGGAAAGAGCTTTCCGCTTTGCGTAAAAAGTATAATCGTCCTGCGCCTATTTTCTTTAAGGAGATAGACGAAAAGGGAAAGGAAAACGATTACGTTTTTTACGATACGGCGATGGATTATATCTATCAAGCCGTTAAAAAATTCAACTTCGTAAAAGGCAAAAGGAAAAGAGTTAATTATATGCCTATCTCTTGGGTTGTGGGAGAAAATACAACTTCTGATAATGCTACCGATTATAGGCATAGAGATAAAATCATTGAGATTTGTGAAGAGTACAGAAAGAAAATTGACCGTTTGTATATGGAACTTCGTGTAGTGGATAACCAAGAAAAAGAAGTTCTTTACGAAAGGATAGAAGAAGAAAAAGCCGAAAGAGATAAGCAAGTTTCCAAATGGCTAACGAGTAGAAACATTCTTATATTCGTGGCTCGTCATTATGAAAAGAATCGTCCGTCCGATTGGCGAATCTATGCACCGATAGTAAATGCTCATCATTTTAAGGATTTTATGCTTAAAGGCGGTTCTCCTATAGGATGTGTTGAAGAAAATGAAAATGGAAGTATTGTTGTGTATGGCAAGAAATTCGCAAGAAAATGGTAAAAAGTGAAAGAGCGAGTTTATAACGAGATTCTCAAAAATCAACGTTTTCCCTTTCTACGAAAGGGAACGGCTTGCCAAAAAATAAAAATGAGTAATCGGCGTAATAGAACCCGTTTTTCAAAAGCGTGGGAATTAAGGCTCGACAGTGATAAACTGTCGGGCTTTTTCTACGGCCAAAAGACAACTTAATAGAAGGGGAAATGGGTTGGTTTTGACGTTATAGCGAGGAACGTATTTGTCTTGCCAAATACACGATTTTTCAAATCGCCTCGTTAGGGGAAACCCCTAATACCCCAAACAACAAAAAAATAAAAGGAGGAGAAATTATAGGAAGGAGAACAAGACAATTTGCCTACAATTTTAGGGCAAGCGAACAAGAGAAAAATTTAATAGATAGTGCAATAGCAAAAAGCGGACTGACGATAACGGACTTTGTAATTCGGTCAATTACCGACAAGCCGATTACCGTGATAGAAAACGGCAACGAGATTTTAGCCGAACTAAAACGGCAAGGCAACAACCTAAACCAAGTCGTTAGAAACAGTTATAACGGCTTTGCGACGGAAGAATAAATAAGAAACTGTATTGCCGAGTTGAAGAAGTTATATAAAAAAATATCTATTGCAATCGGAGGTGGATAATGCCGCTTTTTAAGTGTAGCGCAAGCAAAGCAAAACCGAAAAACGGGATAGCCTATATCACCGACGAAAAGAAAGCAAAGATAGTGTCGGTAAGAAATCTTTTTGAAGACGAGGACTACGCAAAGCAGTTTGACGAAACGGCAAGCAGGTTTGGTAAAGGGAATAAGTTT
>CASDPM010000034.1 GCA_949282465.1 uncultured Bacillota bacterium | reverse complement strand
AAAGAAAAAGAAGACAAACTGTATTGACAAACCGTTTAATATCGTGTAAAATATGATAGATTACAATATAACCTGTCACTACAAGGAGTTTTAGGCTTTTATGAAATCAGCAAAGTCTTGCAAAATTTTAATACTTTTAACCGCGCTTTTCCTTGCGCTCGTTATGGCGTTTGCCTGCATGAATTTTTCAACCGTTTCCGCAACGGAAGAAACGGCTCGCGGAGCAGACTATTTTAGTTTGAGTGTTAGTGGTTCGTCCGCCATCGAACTCGATGGTACGGATGCAGTTTTCAGCGTAAAGTCGGGTGACGTTCTTAAATTCAAAAACAAACTCTCGGTAAGCGAACTCGTTTTGAATTCATCCATACCTGCCGAAGTTAATAAGTTTGCGCTTAAAATTACTGCTAATTCTTATTTTGTAAACGGCAATAAAGTAGTTGATGAAACTGATTCTACCAAATACGAAATGGTTAATGAAATTGAAAACGTGTTCACGTTTACCAAAGACGGTTCTAACTATAAGGTTACCAACAGTGCGTCGACTGCAAATGCGGAATTTGTTTTCAGTTCGACTGATTGTGAACAATTGACTATTAAAAACGACAACGGCTATCTTTTTGTAAACGATAACGATTTTTCGTTAAGTGATGCTAATAGAATTGACGTTGATTCTTATACCGTTTGTAGTTTAGCAATCGAATTTATAGAAGTTTCAGGTGAAAATTCAGTTGATTATAAAATTCACTCGGTAACTCACGATGGCAAAACTCAAACGTTTGCTCTTACCGACGGTAAGTTTGATTCAGTTGCAAATCCTTTCGTAGTTCTTCCCACTGCTTTTAGAAATACTGCTGTCGTTGGTTTTGACTATACTGTAAGTTTCTCTCAATATTCTGTTCTTGGCAAAACAAAGGAACTCTATATTAAACCAAGTGAAATTGATGGAATTACTGCAGGCGATAAAACAGTAATATTTGAACAAGAAGGATGGAAAAACCTATCAATTTGCTACAAAGATGGCGATAACGAGATAGAAGTTGCAGTTATTCCCGTCGAAGTAAAGGCTACGGAAAAGAACAACGCAGTTGATGCGCAAAAACCCATTTATAACAATTCGATAGATGCTCGTCAAAACTTTATAGACGCTTACACATTAAAATTAACTGATAAAGATACGGGTACGTTCGTTGCTCTCGGTTCTAATCAATATTTAACTCTTCCTTCGCTTGAAGATATGATTAGCGACGACGTTAACGCATATTCCGATTTAAAACTTACCGTATATTATATAACGCCCACTACAACGAGTTCTTCTTCTACTTTAAGAATTCCGCTTTCCGATGCAGGTGACTATATGTTCTACGTAGTAGCAGAAGATCAGTTTGGTAATAAGATGGATGCTGAAAAAGATTTCTTCTATGATGATAATGACGGTAATCTTCAATACGGCGTTTATTCCGATTATATATTTACCTTCTCGGTAGAAGATAACTATCCTATCAAGGTAGAATCGGCAAAACAAGGTACGGGTTACGTAAGCGTTTCGTATACGGCAACGGCATTTGATATTACTTCGTCGGCATATTCAACCGAATATACGTTGTATTATAGCGCAACTGAAATCGGCGCAAACGACGAAGGTTGGGTAGAAATTCCCAAGGCATCTTCGATTACTGATACCGAATATAAAGAAAACGGCTATACTTACGAAGATATTCAAGCAATCGCTTATAACGGCAGTACGACGTTTACGCCTAATAAAATAGGTTACTACAAGATAGATTGTACTGTAACTTCTACCGATTCCAACCGTATGGAAAGCGCAAGTGCAGTTATCAATATCAAAGAACAACCCAAGGTTGTTGTAGTTGATAATCACTGGCTTGAAAACAACGTTTGGTCGGTTGTATTCCTTTCCGTTGGTACGCTTTGTCTTATCGGTATCATAGTTCTTCTTTGCATTAAACCCAAGGAAGACAACGCCGACTAATTAAAAAAATAAAACTTATGCAGGACTTCGGAATAGCCGAAGTCCTGTTTGTTAATTTATTATGTTTACCCTAAAAACCTTAACAGCGAAAAAACCACAAAAAGTATGTAAATTTCTTCTCGACAACGTCGAGGGGTTGTCTTTTTCCGCGCTCCGTAAGATTTTAAGGGCAAAGGACGTAAAGGTTAATGGTAAGCGAGTTTCTACCGACGTTAATCTTTTGGTTGGCGATCAAGTTGAAATTTATTATCGCCCTTTGCAAATAAGTTCGTTTACCACTATATATAAAGACGATAACGTTTTAGTGGTTGATAAAAAGAGTGGATTTACGTCGGAATTAGTTTACGAAGAAATTAAAAAAGAATATCAAACGGCAGGCTTTATACATAGGCTTGATAGAAATACTTCGGGACTTATGATATTTTCGCTAAATGAAATGGCGGAAAAGGAACTGCTTGACGGTTTTAAGACTCACGCATTTTCTAAAAAATACCTTGCCACCGTGTATGGAACGCCAAAAACTAAAAGCGCCGTGCTCACTGCCTATCTTGTAAAAAATGCCGATACTTCTACTGTTAAAATTTTCTCAACGCCCGTAAAAGGTTCGGTGCAAATAAAAACGGGGTATGAAGTTGTTTCAAGTGACGGCGAAACTTCGGTTTTAGAAGTTACTCTTTACACGGGCAAAACCCACCAAATTCGCGCGCACCTTGCTTTTATAGGGCACTTTATCGTGGGGGACGGTAAGTACGGCGATAATGCTTTTAACAAATCGAAAGGCGTGAAGACGCAAATGCTTAAAGCGCATAAGTTGACGCTTAAATTTCAAAAATCAAACTTGCTATATTATCTTGACGGAAAGACTTTTTCTATAAACTGACAAAAGGGGAACCCATGCCACAGGACGCATTTACACTTAAATACTTGTGTTTAGAACTGAATAGTATATTTGCGGGCGGAAAGGTTAACCGTATTGTTCAACCGTCGAACGACGAAGTTGTTTTTACTATATATACAGGCAAAAAAACCGAACGCTTACTTTTAGACGTCAACCCTGCATTACCCCGTATCGGTATGCCTGACGGAGAAAAGGAAAGCCCACTTACTGCGCCTAATTTTTGTATGCTTTTAAGAAAGCATCTTCTCTCGGCTACGATTGATAAAATTGAACTCGTGGGTTTTGATAGAATAGTTAGGATTGAATTTACCGCTTCGCAGGAGTTTTTTGACGCCGAAAAAAAGATTTTATACGTCGAACTTATGGGTAGGTATAGTAACGTAATCCTTACCGAAAACGGCAAGATTTTAGGTGGTAACCGAGGTATAAATATGTTTGACGACGGCGTAAGACCGCTAATCGTCGGAAAGCCCTACGTTTTTCCGCCAACACAAGATAAATTTGTGCCGTGGGATGAAGAAATTATAGCGCGTTTTAGGGAATATAACACGGGTGATATTGCGGATTTTATATGTAAAACCGTGCAAGGTTTGGCTAAATCTACGGCAAGGGAAATAGAAGTTTCTTTTGCCCAAAACAAAGGTATAAACGTTGAGGTTTTTGAGAGTAATTTTACCCGTTATGCCCAAGAATTTTTTAAGTTTTTGAACGATTTTATTTGCTCGGCAAAGCCGTTGCCGTGTGTGTATTTAGACGGTGATAGTGCTACGGACGTTTGCGTTTATCCGTATAAGGTTTTGCAAGGCGATTACAAGGTATTTTCATCACTTTGCCAAGCCGAAGAGTATTATTTTAAATTAAAAAATACCGCTAAAAAATTTACTAATAAAAAAGAACGTTTGAAAAGTATTATTGCATCTGCAATAAAGAAAGCAAAAAAGCGTCTTACGGCAATATCTTCAAAACAAAAAGACGCCGAAAAATTAGAAGAAAATCGCATAAAAGGCGAACTTTTAATATCGAATATTTACCGTATAAAAGACGGGGTTTGCGAAGTTATACTTGACAATTATTACGACGACAATAAGCCTATCAAAATCACTCTCGATAAAAGTATTTCAGTCAGTAAAAACGCCGAGAATTATTTTAAGAAATACAACAAACAAAAACGTACACTTATAGCGCTAACACCGCAGTACGAAAGCGCTAAAATTGAACTTGAATATTTTGAGAGTATTGCTGACGAAATTGCTCTTTGTGAAAACGAAGTTGAACTTAATTTCGTCGCGAAAGAAATGGCTACTTGCGGACTTATAACTGAGCCAAAAAAGAACAATAAAAAGCGTGAAGAAAAGCAAACTTTTAGGGAATATATCGTCGACGGCTATAAATTTTTCGTCGGTAGAAATAACTCCGAAAACGATCAACTATTATCGACTTGTGCAAAAGACGATTTATGGTTGCACGCAAAAGATTATCACTCGTCGCACGTCGTTATAGTGTCAAATGGAAAATCCGTTCCCGAAAAGGTAATTTTAACGGCGTCGGAAGTATGTGCTTATTATTCAAAAGGTCGTGAAAGTGGAAGGGCGGAAATTGTGTATACGAAACGCAAAAACGTCAAAAAACCACGTGGTGCAAAAGCGGGGTTTGTAACTTACGACGAATATTCTTCCATACTCGTTGCACCGAATAAGCGCGAAGAATATTTAAAAAGCAATTAAAACGAATAAAACAGTTTACTTTTAGTTGCCTTTTAAATAATGTTATGATAAAATAATTTAGAATTTTAAAGGTTAGGAGATTATTATGAAGTATACTTTTGAAAAAGCCGAAAAAAGTACGGTAAAAGTTACCATTAAACTTACGGCAGAAGAATGGGCAGAAGCAATCGACCTTGCTTATGAAAAGACTAAGGGTAGATTTTCTATTCCTGGTTTTAGAAAGGGTAAAGTTCCCAAAAAGGTTATTGAATCCGCTTACGGCGTAGGCGTTTTCTATGAAGAAGCAATCAATCAAGCGTTCCCCAAATATTATGGTGAAGTTTTAGATAAAGAACCTTCTATCCAAGTTGTTGGTAAACCTGACGTAGATATTAAGGATTTGAGCGAAAAAGGTCTTACCTTAATCGCAATCGTTCCCGTTAAACCCGAAGTTAAGATCGGCGCATATAAGGGTATAAATTTCAAGAAACCTGAGTATAATGTAACTGACGCAGATATTGAAGAAGAACTTAAACGTTTGCAAGATAGAAACTCTCGTATGGTTAACGTTGAAGATAGAGCAGTTGTTGACGGCGACATGGTAGTTATCGACTACTCGGGTAGCGTTGACGGCGTTAAGTTTGACGGCGGTACTGCTGAAAAGCAAAATCTTACTATCGGTAGCAAGACATTTATTCCTGGTTTTGAAGAACAAATTATCGGCATGAATATCGGTGACGCAAAAGATATAACCGTTAAGTTCCCCGACGATTATCACGCTGAAAACCTTAAAGGTAAGGATGCAGTTTTTGCAATCAAACTTCATGAAATAAAGGTTAAAGAACTCCCCGAACTTACCGACGACTTTATTAAGGAAGCAACGGGCGCAGAAAGTCTTGAAGCCTATAAGGCAGAAACCAAGGCTCGTTTTGAAAAACAAAACGCTGATAGGGCAGAACGTGAACTCGAAGACGTGATCGTTAAAAAGATTACCGAAACGAGTGAAGTTGAAATTCCCGATGCAATGGTAGAAAATCAAATCGATCACATGGTTCAAGAAATGAGTTTCCGTCTCTCTTATCAAGGCTTAAAACTCGAAGACTACTTGAAACACATGGGTAAGACCATGGACGAATTTAGAGCAGGCTACTTCGATCAGGCTAAGGATATCGTTAAATCTCAACTCGTAATCGACAAGATTATTACCGACGAAAAGATTGAAGCAACCGAAGCCGACGTTGAAGCAAGAGTTGAAGAAATGGCTAAATCGCAAGATAAACCCGTACCCGATATTAAGAAGAATATGGGTGCTCGTCAACTCGACTACGTCAAGAACGATATCGTTATTAAGAAACTTTTCGATTTCTTAAAGAAAGAAAACGTAATTGAGTAATAAAAAACCGACAAAACGGAGATCCTAAAATGGAAATTAAGAATAGCGTAGTCCCTTACGTTATTGAACAAACGGGTAAGGGCGAAAGAAGTTACGATATATATTCAAGGCTTTTAGAAGATAGAATAATATTTTTAACGGGCGAGATTAACGACGCGGTTGCCGATACGGTAGTTGCCCAACTTATTTATCTTGAAGGTAAAGATCCTGATAAAGATATTTGTCTTTATATCAATAGTCCCGGTGGTAGCGTTACGGCTGGTATGGCTATATACGACACTATGAATTATATCAAATGTGACGTAAGCACGATTTGTATCGGACTTGCCGCATCAATGGGCGCTTTCCTTCTTTCTAGTGGTGCTAAGGGTAAGAGATACGCTCTTCCTAATAGTGAGATAATGATACATCAACCTTTGGGTGGTGCGCAAGGTCAAGCGAGTGATATCAAAATCCAAGCCGACCACATTATGAAAACCAAACATAGATTGAACTCTATTCTTGCGAAAAACAGCGGAAAGCCTTACGAAGTAGTGGAAAAAGACACCGATAGAGATAATTATTTGTCGGCAGAAGAAGCTAAAGAATACGGGCTTATCGACGAAATCTTCGTTAAACGTCCGTAGTCAATCGGAGATATATGAAAGAACAAGATCAACTTTTTTGTTCCTTTTGCGGTAAGCCGAAGGAACTTACAAACCGTTTAATTGCCGGACCTAATGGAATTTACATTTGCGACGAGTGTATAGAAATTTGTCGTGAAGTTATGAAGGAGGACGCTAGTAAGGATCAAAAATCCCAAACCGTGCCACTTCTTAAACCGCAGGAAATAAAGGCGAAGTTAGACGAATATATAATCGGACAGGACGAGGCTAAAAAGGTCTTGTCCGTTGCCGTTTATAATCATTATAAGCGTATAAATGCCGTTGCCGATAAAGATAGTGAAGTAGAACTTGATAAAAGCAATATCTTGCTTTTAGGTCCTACGGGTAGCGGAAAAACCTTGCTTGCAAAAACGCTTGCTAAAATTCTCGACGTTCCGTTTGCCGTTGCCGACGCAACGACGCTTACCGAAGCGGGCTACGTTGGTGAAGACGTTGAAAATATACTTCTTAAACTTATTCAATCGGCAGAGTTTGATATTGAAAAGGCACAAAAGGGTATAGTTTATATCGACGAAATCGATAAGATAGCAAGAAAGAGTGAAAACGTTTCCATCACGCGTGACGTTTCGGGCGAAGGCGTTCAACAAGCACTTCTTAAAATAATTGAAAGCACGGTTGCTAGCGTTCCCCCGCAAGGTGGAAGAAAACATCCGCAACAAGAATGTTTGCGCATTGATACTACCAATATATTGTTTATTTGTGGCGGTGCGTTCGTTGGGCTTGAAGATATTATTACTAAGCGTAAAGAAAATGCATCTTTGGGCTTTGGCGGTAGCGTAAAGAACGACGGTAAAAAGGTTGTGGACTTAATTCGTGACGTTCAACCGCAAGACCTTATCAAATACGGCTTAATTCCTGAATTTGTTGGAAGAGTACCGATTACCGTTGGTTTGCATCCGCTAGACGAAAAGGCGCTTGTAAATATTCTTACCGAACCTAAAAATGCTTTGGTAAAACAGTATAAACGCTTAATCGGGCTTGATAACGTAGAACTTGAAATTACCGACGACGCCGTAAGTGCAGTTGCTAAAAAGGCGATTGAATTAAACACGGGGGCAAGAGGACTTCGTACAATACTTGAAAATTTGATGATTGATACTATGTACGATATTCCGTCAGACGGCAACATTGAAAAGGTTATCGTGGACGAATCTGTTGTTACAATGGGTGCTAAACCTAAACTTATAAAAAAAGAAATTGCCTAAATTTAGGCAATTTTTTATGCAAAAAAATATTTAAAAAATATAAAAATGTTAGTGAAAAACGTTTGACAAGTGATATAGCCTTCGGTTATAATATGTAGGCTGTGTAACTTGGGATGATACGGGAAGTTACTGAAAATCGTCGAAAACGACAGATAATTTCCGTTGACAAGTGTGGGGGCCAGATCCCTGCGACTAACTTCAAAAAAAGATTAGTAAAGTCATTCGCAGCGACTTAGAAAAATTTAAGTATCGGCGAATGATTTTTTTATGAAACTTTTTTTGACACACACGGGAAAGTTAACAGCATACAGCAAAAATGTTAGGAAAAAAAGGAGAAAACAAAATGGCAAGTCAAAAAATCAGAATCAAACTTATGTCTTACGACGTAGAAATGCTTGATCAAGCAGCATCCAAAATCGTTGAAACGATGAAGAAATCGGGTGCAAAAATTAGTGGCCCTATTCCGCTACCTACTGAAAAGGAAATCGTAACGATACTTCGTTCGCCCCACAAATATAAAGATAGTAGGGAACAGTTCGAAATCAGAACTCATAAGAGACTTATTGATATCTACTCGCCCAACGTAAAACTTTTGGATAGCATCCATTTGCCCGCTGGTGTAGATATTAAAATTAAATTGTAAAATATATAAACATTATATAAATATATGGAGGTGAACTTTATCTATGAATAAAGCAATCATTGGAAGAAAGTTAGGTATGACGCAACTCTTTTCGCAAGACGGCAAGGTTATACCCGTAACGGTTATCGAGGCAGGCCCTTGTCCCGTTGTTCAGGTTAAAACTTTGGAAAGAGATGGTTATTCCGCAGTAAAACTCGGATTTGACCAAATCGACGAAAAGAAACTCAGCAAACCCGAAGCAGGTTTGTTCAAGAAAATCGGTGTTCCCGCACAAAAGGTTTTGAAGGAATTCAAACTTGACGGTGCTGACGCAATGACGGTTGGCTCGGTTGTAACTTGTGACGTATTTCAAGCAGGTGACAAAATCGACGTTTCCGGAATTTCTAAAGGTCACGGATTTACCGGTGTAATTAAAAGATGGAATCAACACAGATTGAAAGAAACTCACGGTGTTGGCCCTGTACACAGAGAACCTGGTTCTATGGGTGCAATCAGTAATCCTTCAAGAGTATTTAAGGGTAAAAACCTTCCCGGTCACTGGGGTTGTGAAAAGGTTACCGTATTAAATCTTGAAGTTGTAAAAGTCGACAAAGAAAGAAATGCGATTCTCGTTAAGGGCGCAGTTCCCGGTCCTGTAAAGGGAATAGTTACTTTGAGAAACAGCGTTAAAGCGTAAGGAGAATAATTATGGCAACAGTAAAATTATTTGATATGAAAGCCAAAGAAGTTGGCACTCTTGAATTATCCGACGCTTTATTCAACACTGAATATAATGAATCGGTTATTCATCAAGCAGTAGTTGCAAGACTTGCAAACGAAAGACAAGGAACCAAGAGTACGCTTACCCGTAGCGAAGTACGTGGCGGTGGCGCAAAACCTTGGAGGCAGAAAGGAACGGGTAGAGCGCGTCAAGGTTCTATCAGAAGTCCGCAATGGATACACGGTGGCGTAGTATTTGCACCGAAGCCCAGAGATTTCAGTAAGAAAATGAACGTAACCGCTAAAAAGGTTGCACTTTTCTCGGCTCTTTCTCAAAAAATTAGGGATGACGAAGTAATCTTTATTGACGAAATAAAGGTTGACGCTCCCAAGACGAAGGAAATGGTAGCATTCTTAAAGGCGTTCGAACTCGACAAGACCGTTCTCGTAGTTATGGACAATAGCGACGAAGCAGTTTTGAGAGCATGCGCAAACCTTGCAAAAGTAAGCACCATCCCTGCAAACATGATTAACACGTACGACGTTGTTAAGAATGCAAAGCTTGTTATTTCTAAGCAAGCAGTTAAGCAAATCGAGGAGGTCTACGGAGAATAATGGCTGCACACGATATAATAATTAAACCGCTTCTCTCTGAAAAGAGTTATGCGGGCATCAAAGATAAAAAGTACGTTTTTATCGTTAAGAAGGATGCAAACAAGACGCAAATCAAACTCGCTATCGAAGAAATTTTCGGCGTACAAGTTGAAAAGGTTAACACAGCAAACGTTAGCGGTAAGTTAAAGAGACAGGGCAGATACGAAGGTTACACGCCCGACTACAAGAAGGCAATCGTTCAACTTAAGAAAGACAGTAAGTCGATTGAGTTCTTTGATTCGTTGTCCTAATTAAACGGAGGAACAAAAAATGGCTATAAAAAGATATAAACCGACTTCGTCCGCTCGTCGTTTTATGACGGTTAGCGCTTACGACGAAATAACGGCAACAAAACCCGAAAGATCTCTTCTTGAAGATCAAAGAAAGAGTGGCGGTAGAAACGCACAGGGTAAAATCACCGTTCGTCATATCGGTGGCGGTAACAGAAGAAAATACCGTATCATTGATTTCAAACGTGCAAAAGACGGTATCCCTGCAAAAGTTAAATCTATCGAATACGATCCTAACCGTAGCGCAAATATTGCATTACTTTACTATGCAGACGGCGCAAAAACTTATATACTTGCACCTGTAGGTCTTAAAGTTGGCGACACCGTTATGAGTGGTGCTACTGCTGATATTAAAGCAGGTAACGCTCTTCAACTTAAAGACATCCCCGTAGGTACCATGGTTCACAACATTGAAATGCAACCTGGTAAGGGCGGTCAAATCGCAAGAGCAGCAGGTATGAGCGCACAAATCATGGCAAGAGACGGTAAATACGTAACTCTTAAAATGCCTAGTGGCGAAATGAGATATATTCTCGCTACCTGCAAAGCAACCATCGGTCAAGTTGGTAACTTGGAACACGAAATCATCAGAATAGGTAAAGCCGGCAAGACTAGACACTTTGGTATCCGTCCTTCGGTACGTGGTGTTGTAATGAACCCCTGCGATCACCCCCACGGCGGTGGCGAAGGCAAATCTCCTGTCGGTATGCCCGGGCCTGTTACTCCTTGGGGTAAACCTGCTTTGGGTTACAAGACCAGAAAGCATAAGAAGGCTTCCAACAAACTTATCATTACCAGGATAAATTAAGGAGAACAGTCATGAGTAGAAGTGTTAAAAAAGGTCCTTACGTAGAACCTAAACTCTTAAAGAGAGTAGAAGAATTAAACGAAAAGAACGACAAGAAAGTCTTGAAGACTTGGTCGAGAGCATCAACGATATTCCCCCAAATGGTAGGACATACCATTGCAGTATACGACGGCAGAAAGCACGTTCCCGTATACGTAACGGAAGATATGGTTGGTTGTAAACTCGGCGAATTTGCTCCCACTAGAACCTTTAAAGGTCACGGCGGTACTGAAAAGTCCACCGGTGGAAGATAGGAGGCGTAAAAATGGCTAAAAATATGAGAGAAAAAACCGCAAGAATCGCGGAAAATAAAGACAGACGCCCGAGAGCTATTGCAAAGCACGTAAGAATTTCTCCCTATAAGGTAAGAATCGTACTTGATATTATCAGGGGCAAGGGTTATAGAGAAGCAGTTGCGATTTTGGAAAACACTCCTAAGTCGGCTTGCGAACCCGTTAAAAAGGTTCTTATGTCGGCTGCTGCAAACGCTGAACACAACCTCGGTATGAGTAAAGACAACCTGTTCGTTGCTGCTTGTTTCGCGGATCAAGGCCCCACTCTTAAAAGAGTAAGACCTGTTTCCAAGGGTAGAGCGTACAGAATTTTGAAGCGCACCAGCCACATCACCGTGGTTTTGGACGCTAAAGCGTAGGAGGGACTGTTATGGGTCAGAAAGTTAATCCGCACGGTTTAAGAGTCGGAATTATTAAGGATTGGGACGGTCAATGGTTTGCTGACAAGAAAGATTTTGCAGCAAACATTAAAGAAGATTACGAAATCCGTACCGCATTAAAGAAAAAATATTATCAGGCTGCAATTTCTAAAATTCTTATTGAAAGAGCAGCATCAAAGGTTACTATAACTATTCATACCGCACGTCCCGGTGTTCTTATCGGAAAACAAGGTAGTGAAATCGAAGTAATCAAAAAGACGGTAGCAAAGATCAGCAAGGGTAAGCAAATTTCCATCAATATTTCGGAAGTTAAAAAACCCGACGGTGATGCTCAACTCGTAGCAGAAGGTATTGCAACGCAACTTGAAAAGCGTGCATCTTTCAGAAGGGCTATGAAACAAGCAATCTCACGTTCAATGAGAAGTGGTATCAAGGGTATCAAAGTATGCGTAAGTGGAAGACTTGACGGTGCAGAAATCGCTCGTAGCGAAGCGTACCACGAAGGTTCAATTCCTCTTCAAACTTTGAGAGCAGATATTGACTACGGTTTTGCTGAAGCACACACTACGTTCGGTGTTATCGGTATCAAATGCTGGATTTATAAGAGCGAAGTTATCGGCGCACCCAATAAGAAAACTGTTGAAGGAGGCCAAGCATAATTATGTTAATGCCCAAACGTGTTAAAAGAAGAAGAGTTCACCGTGGCAGAATGACCGGTAAATGCACCAAAGGCAACAAGATTGCTTACGGCGAATACGGTCTTGTCGCAACTGAACCTGGTTGGATCAAGTCCAATCAAATAGAAGCAGCCCGTGTCGCTATGACGAGATTTATCAAACGTGGCGGTAAGGTATGGATTGATATATTCCCTCACAAACCTGTAACCAAGAAACCTGCGGATAGCCGTATGGGTAGTGGTAAAGGTTCTGTTGAATTCTGGGTAGCGGTTGTTAAACCGGGTAGAGTTTTGTTTGAAATGGCAGGCGTTCCCGAAGAAATCGCAAAAGAAGCTATGAGACTTGCTGGACACAAACTCCCTGTAAAGACGAAGTTTGTTAAGAAAGAAGTTGTAGCAGAAGAAATTATTGAAGAAGGCGGTGAAGGTTAATGAGAACGAAAGAACTTCACGAATTAACGGTAGACGAATTGAATACGAAACTTAAAGAACTCAAACAAGAGTTGTTTAACCTTCGTTTCCGTCACGCAATAGGTCAGTTGGAAAACCCCTCAGCGCTCAAGAATTGCAAGAAAGACATTGCAAAGGTTAAGACCATCTTGAGAGAAAGGGACTTGAAGGCTTAAGCGTAGGAGTGTAGAATTATGGATAGAAATTTAAGAAAAGAAAGAGTTGGTATCGTTGTTTCTGACAAAATGGAAAAGACAGTAGTCGTTGCCATTGAAGAAAGATATAAACATCCTTTATATAAGAAAACGATTAAGAAAACTCATAAATTCAAAGCGCATGATGAAAACAATATCTGCGGTGTAGGCGATAAAGTTCGTATCGTTGAAACCAGAAAACTTTCCAAGGATAAAAATTGGAGAGTAGCAGAAATCATCGAAAAGGCTAAGTAAGGAGGCACGTTATGATACAACCCCAATCGAGATTGAAAGCAGCGGACAACTCCGGTGCAAAAGAATTGATGTGTATAAGAGTGCTTGGCGGTTCGTTTAGAAGAACGGGCAACATCGGCGACGTAATCGTTGCAAGTGTTAAGACCGCAACTCCCGGTGGCGCAGTAAAGAAGGGCGACGTTGTAAAGGCGGTAATCGTAAGATCAACCAGCGGAGTAAGAAGAAAAGACGGCACTTACGTAAGATTTGACGAAAACGCTGCAGTTATTATTGACTCGCAGAAACAACCCAGAGGAACACGTATCTTTGGGCCGATAGCAAGGGAATTAAGAGATAAAGACTATATGCGTATTATCTCTCTTGCACCCGAAGTGTTATAAGGAGAAAGACTATGAAAGTTAAGAAGAACGACACAGTTTTGGTTATAACCGGTAAGGATGCAGGTAAAACCGCAAAGGTTTTGGTAGCACTTCCCAAGGCTAACAAAGTCGTAGTAGACGGCGTAAACGTACAAAAGAAACATAAAAAAGCAAGGAGCGCACAGGAAGTTAGTTCTATTCAGAACCAATCCGGTCCTATCGACGCTTCAAACGTTATGGTAGTATGCCCCGTATGTAATAAGGCAACCAGAGTTGCTTACAAGGTAGAAGGCGATAAGAAAGTTCGTGTTTGCAAAAAGTGCAACGCAATTTTGGACGCAACCAAGGAAGCAAAAGAAGTAAAGAAAACTACCAAAAGAAAGACCAAGAAAGCGGAAACTCCCGCAGAACAAAAGTAAGGAGGTAACAGTCAATGTCAGAAGTAAACAGAATCAAGGCACTTTATAACGAAACCGTTATCCCCGCTTTGGTCAAGAAATTCAACTATGAAAACGTTAACCAAGTACCTAGACTTGAAAAGATCACTATCAACTCTGGTCTTGGCGACATCAAAGACAATGCAAAAAGCATTCAGCAGGCACAAGAAGAATTGAAACTTATTGCCGGACAAAAACCCGTACTTACCGTGGCTAAAAAATCCGTTGCAAACTTCAAAGTAAGAGAAGGACAAGGCGTCGGTATGAAGGTTACCCTTCGTGGCAAGAGAATGTACGAATTTTTCGACAAGTTTGTTTCTATAGCATTGCCCAGAGTTAGGGACTTCAGAGGCGTATCCAAGAAATCCTTTGACGGCAGAGGCAACTACTCTATGGGTGTTAAAGAACAATTGATATTCCCTGAAATTTCCTACGATCAAGTAGAAAAGATTAGAGGTTTTGATATTTGTTTCACTACCACTGCAAAGACCGACGAAGAGGCGAGAGAATTGCTTGCAATGCTCGGAATGCCTTTCGCTACGAAGTAAGGTTATAAGGAGTTAGAAAATGGCTAAAAAAGCGATGATAAACAAGCAGCAAAGACCTGCTAAATTTTCCACCAGAGCTTACACTAGATGCAGTATCTGCGGACGTCCGCACGCTGTATTACGTAAATACGGAATTTGCCGTATTTGTTTCAGGAACTTGGCTTATAAAGGTCAAATCCCCGGCGTTAAGAAGGCTAGCTGGTAAAGGAGGATATTAAAATGACAGACGTTATTGCAGATATGCTTACCAGAATAAGAAATGCTCTTATGGCAAAGCACGAAACAGTAGAAATCCCCGCTTCCAACACCAAGAAAGCAATCGCTGAAATATTATTAAACGAAGGTTACATCAGCGCAGTTGATTACGTTGAAGGCGTACAGGGAACAATAGTAATCACTCTCAAATATGAAAGCGGTAAGAAAGTAATTACCGGTTTGAAGAGAGTAAGCAAACCCGGTCTCCGTGTATACGTAGGCGCTGACGAAGTACCCCAAGTACTCGGCGGTTTGGGTATTGCAATCTTATCGACGTCCAAAGGTATCATGACCGGTAAGGACGCTAAAAAGGCTCATCAGGGCGGCGAAGTTCTCGCTTACGTTTGGTAGGAGGTATAAAGTATTATGTCAAGAATAGGTAATGCACTTATAACCATACCTGCGGGCGTAACCGTAGAAATCAAAAACAACGTTATAACCGTAAAAGGTCCTAAGGGAACTTTAAGCCAAGGTTACGATCCCATCATCACTCCGAACGTTGACGGCAACGTTATCAAGTTCACGAGAGCAAACGATTTGGGTCCAACCAAGGCAAAACACGGTTTGTACAGAGCACTTTGCGCTAACATGATTAAGGGCGTAACCGACGGTTTCCAAAAAACTCTCATCGTAAACGGTGTAGGTTGGAAGGTTGCAAAACAGGGTAACAAAGTCGTACTTAACGTAGGATTTTCGCACCCCGTAGAAGTGGCAGAAATCGAAGGCATCACTCTTGAATGTCCTTCTATAACCGAAATCGCAGTTAAGGGTATCGACAAAGAGAAAGTTGGTCAATTCGCTGCAATGGTTAGAGGTATTAGAGAACCCGAACCTTATCACGGCTACGGCATCCGTTATAGTGATGAAGTAATCGAAAGAAAGGTTGGTAAAGCAGCAGGCGGCAAAGGCTAAGATTTAAAGGGCTTTTAGTGGATGCGCTTTATCGGGCGCATCTGCCGAGTGCACCTTTGCGTGCGAAAAGTTATTAAATAGGAGTAAAAAACGATGATTACCAAAATCAATAAAAATCAAGACAGATTAAAAAGACATAAAAGGGTAAGACGTAAGATCAAAGGCACGGCAGAAATGCCCAGACTTTCGGTATATAGAAGTCTTAACCACATTTATGCTCAAATCATAGACGACGTTAAAGGCAACACCTTGGTTACGGCGTCTACGCTCGATAAAGAAATAAAAGGTTCTTTCGACGGCAAAGACAAGAAGGCACAAGCATTCGCAGTAGGCGAATTACTCGCTAAGAAAGCAGCGTCCAAGAATATCAAAGCAGTTGTATTTGATAGAGGTGGATATCTTTACACCGGACGTGTTCAGAACTTGGCAGACGGCGCAAGAAAGGGCGGCTTGGAATTCTAAAAAATCAAGGAGAAAACGAAAATGGCAAGAGAAAATAACAGAGCACCCAGAAAACAAGAAGAAAACGACGGATTGATTAAAAAGCTTATTGCTGTAAACCGTGTTACCAAAGTTGTTAAGGGTGGTAGAAATATGAGATTTTCGGCACTCGTAGTTGTCGGTGACGGCGCAGGCAAAATCGGTTGCGCAATGGGTAAGGCAAACGAAGTTCCGGAAGCAATCGATAAGGCAACCGCAAGAGCAAAGAAGAATATGTTCGCATGTTCGCTCTTGGGTACTAGTATTCCCCACGAAGTAATCGGTAAATTCGGTAGAGGTTCGGTTCTTATGATGCCGGCTGCAGAAGGTACTGGTGTTATCGCCGGTGGTCCCGTTCGTGCGGTAATGGAAGCAGTAGGTATTAAAAACATCAGAACGAAATCTCACGGAACAAATAACCCCATTAACTGTGTAAAAGCAGCTATTGAAGGTTTGAAAGAATTGAGAACTGCGGAACAAATTGCGGAAATTCGTGGTAAGTCCGTAGAAGAAATTAACGGTTAAGGAGGGTACTTTTATGGCAAAGGCAAAGAAAACCGACGCAAGACAAATAAAAGTTACGCTTGTTAAAAGCACTATCGCTGTTTTACCGCAACACAAGAAGATCGTGGCTGCTTTGGGATTAAAGAAAGTAAATTCTTTCAAAATCCATCAGGAAATCCCTAGCATTCTCGGTATGATTGAAAAGGTAAAATATCTCGTTAAAGTAGAAAACGTCTAATTTTCTTTTAACGCAATACATCAACAAGGAGTAATCAAAATGAGAATAGATACGTTAAGCCCTGCACAGGGCGCAACGACCACGAAAAAAAGACTTGGCAGAGGTATCGGTTCAGGTCTTGGCAAAACTAGTGGTAAAGGTCATAAAGGTCAATGGGCAAGAAGCGGTGGCGGTGTTCGTCCCGGATTTGAAGGCGGTCAAATGCCTTTAATCAGAAGAATTCCGAAACGTGGCTTCAACAACCATTTCAGAAAAGTATATAGCATTGTAAATCTTTCTGTATTAGATTCTTTCGAAGCAGGCGCAGTAGTTGATATTGCAGTTCTCAACGAAAAGGGTTTAATTAAAATGGTAAAAGACAGCGCAGGTCTCAAAGTTCTTGGTAACGGCGCTATCAGCAAGGCTATTACGGTAAAGGCAAATAAATTCTCCGGTTCCGCAAAAGAGGCTATCGAAAAGGCAGGCGGCAAGGCTGAAGAAATTTAAGCCTTATAAGGGAGGCGAAAATGTTTCAAACAATAGTAAATGCGTTCAAGATCAAAGAAGTAAGAAATAAAATTCTTATCACAATCGCATTGTTATTTATATACCGTCTTGGATGTTATATACCCGTACCGGGCGTAGACGTCTTTGAAGGTATCGGCGATTATAACTTCCTTACGATCATGAGTGCGGTATCCGGTGGCGCGCTTCAATACGGCACGTTCTTTGCAATGGGTATCGGACCATACATCAACGCATCAATTATTATTCAACTTTTAACAGTAGGTATTCCCGCTTTGGAAAGACTTTCAAAGCAGGGTGAAGAAGGAAGAAGGAGAATCAATACCTATACGAGAATTTTAACTTTAATTCTCGCTATTGCGCAAGCAATCGGTATCTTGGTTGGATTTAGTTCTTCGGTACGTACTGAACTTATCTTCGGTAACACGGGTTTCCTTAACTTTTTAAGTTATGCGTTCCTTGTAATCGTTTATACGGCAGGCGCAGCACTTACAATGTGGCTTGGGGAAAGAATTACCGATTACGGCGTATCAAACGGTATATCGCTCTTAATCTTCGCAGGTATCTTGTCAACGGCAGGTACTGCAATCCTCGGCTTGTTCCAAAACTGGAATGATTCTTCCATCTGGACAATCGTAGGATTCGTTATCGCAACGATCGTTATTTTCGGTGCTATCGTTACGGTTAACTCTGGTGAAAGAAAGATTCCCGTACAGTATGCTAAACAAGTAAAGGGAAGAAAAATGTATGGTGGTCAATCCACTCACATTCCGATTAAAATCAATGCGTCAGGCGTTATGCCCTTGATCTTCGCATTCTCGATTTTAAGTTTCCCCGATCTTATCATCAACCTTGTAGGCGTTAAGCCTGACAACTGGTGGAGTACCAACATGGGTACGGGTTCTTGGCCGTACATGGTTATATTGTGCGTGTTAATACTTTTCTTCTCGTATTTCTATAACCAAATACAGTTCAATCCCGAAGACATCAGTAAGAGTATTCAAGGCAACGGTGGTTTTATTCCAGGAACTAGACCTGGTAAACCTACTGCCGAATATTTGAAGAGAGTTTCCAACAGAATTACTTTGTTCGGAGCAATCTTCCTTGCTGTTGTGGCACTCGTGCCGTCTTTAATATTTAAGGGTATAGGTGGCGAAGGCTTGATGAACGTATTCAGCGCAACCGGACTTTTGATTATAGTTTCCGTAGCGCTTGAATTTGAACAAGCATTGCAGTCACAAATAATGATGAAGAATTATAAAGGATTCCTGAAATAATAATGAAACTTATACTGTTGGGCGCACCAGGAAGCGGAAAAGGTACGCAGGCGGCGTATATTACCGCAAAATATAATCTTCCGCATATATCAACAGGTGATATTTTCAGAGAAAACATTAAAGACCGCACGCCACTCGGCTTAAAGATAAAAGAGTTGATCGACGCAGGCAAGTTTTGCCCCGACGATTTAACGGTCGAAGTGGTTAAAGAAAGACTCTCGAAACCCGATTGCACAGAAGGTTATCTTCTCGACGGGTTTCCGAGAAACATCTTTCAGGCGGAATCACTCGATAATTTTAACCAACCTGATAAGGTTATCGAGATAGAAGTAGACTTGTCAAAAATCGAAAAGAGAATTACGGGTAGAAGAAGTTGCCCAAAATGCGGTGGCTCGTATCACGTAGATTTTCTTGAAGATAAAGAAGTATGTCCGTCTTGTGGAGATAAACTTATTATTAGAAAAGACGATACTCCGGAAGTGGTTAAGGATAGGATAGAAATTTACGCCCGTCAAACCCAACCGCTTATCGACTTTTACGAAAAGCAAGGCAAACTACTTAAAGTAGACGGCAATCAACCGATAGAAACAGTTTTTGAAGAAATAGTTAAGGTTTTAAGTAAATGATTACGATAAAGACTGAGGCACAAATCGCGCGTATGCGTGAAAGTGGCAGACTAACCAAAAACGTTCTCGACTTGATAGGTAGAGAAATTAGAGAAGGAATGACCACGAAAGATTTGGATATACTCGCTTACGAGTATATTAAATCGTGTGGTGCAGAACCGTCTTTTCTCGGTTATAATGGGTTTCCCGCATCAATTTGCGCATCTATTGACGAGTACGTCGTTCACGGAATACCGTCTGACGACGTAGTTCTCAAAAGAGGTCAAATTATAAGTATCGACGTCGGTGTCGTATATAACGGCTGGCAAGGCGATGCTGCGAGAACTTTCGCAATCGGTGAAGTTTCCGAAGAAAAGAAAAAACTTATTAAAGTAACCGAAGAATGTTTTTTTAAGGCTGTACAAAATCTTCATGATGGTTCGCCGATAGGCGATATAGGTTATAACGTACAAACTCATGCCGAAGCCAACGGATTTTCCGTTGTAAGAGCGCTAGTCGGTCACGGGATCGGAAAGCAAATGCACGAAGATCCGTCAGTTCCGAATTACGGAAGAAAGGGTACGGGCATACGCTTAAAGAAGGGTATGACGATAGCGATAGAACCTATGATAAACGCAGGCGTGTATCAGGTTGATTTTTTGAATGACGGTTGGAGCGTAGTTACAAAGGATAGACGCCCTTCGGCTCATTATGAAAATACCATTGCAATAACCGATAACGGTGTAGAAATACTTACGTTATAAGGAGATAAAATGGCTAAGATAATAGAGCAAGGCGACCTTGTAATAGCCACGTCAGGCAGAGATAAAGACGAAATCTTTTTGGTGATAGACGTTGCTTTAACCCAAGCGAAAATAGTCAACGGTAAAAGTAGAAAAGTTTTTTCGCCGAAAAAGAAGAACGTCAAGCATCTCAAAGTGATAAAATCGGCAGTTCTAAAAGAACTAGCCAAACGAATACTCGGTGGTGAATGTGTCGGAAACGATACCGTTCGCAAAGCGATCACCGAACATCAAAAAATTTAGGAGGAATAGTTTTGTGTCGAAAGACGACGTTATAGAAACCGAAGGCGTGATAGTTGAAGCACTTCCGAACGCAACGTTTACGGTAAAACTTTCCAACGGACACGTGATAACGGCATATATTTCGGGAAAACTGCGTATGCACTATATTAAGATCATTCCCGGCGACAGCGTGAAACTGGAAATGAGCCCGTATGATTTAACAAAAGGCAGAATTATTTGGCGCAGTAAAAACTAAAACCCAAACAAATTTCAAAGGAGATAAAGAAAAATGAAAGTAAGACCGTCTGTAAAGCCTATGTGCGATAAATGTAAAGTAATTAAAAGAAATGGCAAAGTTATGGTAATTTGTTCAAAAAACAAGAGCCATAAACAAAGACAGGGCTAATAAAACCTTGACAAAAGGCGTAAAAACCCTTATAATATAAGGGTTAAACACGAAAACAAGCCAAAGGCTCTACAAACCCAACATTCCAGGGGTGAGTGGGGTCAATCGGCATACTATATATATTAAAATAAAAAATAGGAAAAGAATACGGAGGTATTTAATGGCACGTATAGCCGGCGTTGATTTGCCGAACAACAAAAGAGTGGAAATCGGGCTTACCTATATCTATGGTATCGGACTTCCCACGGCAAAACAAATCATTAAAGAAACAGGCGTTGATCCCGACGTCAGAGTAAAAGATTTGAGTGAAGCAGACGTTGCGAAACTCAGGGAATATATCGAACACAATCTTCGCGTAGAAGGTGATCTTCGTAGCGAAGTAAGCCTTAGCATCAAGAGATTGATTGAAATAGGTTGCTTCCGTGGCGTTCGCCACAGAAAGAACTTACCCGTTAGAGGACAAAGTTCTAAGAGAAATGCAAGGACTGTTAAAGGTCCTCGTCGTACCGTTGCTAAGAAGAAAACGGCAGGAAGATAAGAGGAGGTAAACTTTAATGGCAGCAGCAAAGAAAATCGTTAAGAAGAGAAAAGACGTCAGAAAAGTTGACAAAGGTCAAGTACACATTCAGGCATCTTTCAACAATACTTTGGTAACCATTACCGATATGCAAGGTAACACGGTATCTTGGTCGAGCGCAGGTAGCCTTGGATTCAAGGGTTCTAGAAAGAGCACGCCTTTCGCAGCACAACAAGCAGCAGAAGCAGCAGGTAAGGTTGCAAGAGAACAGGGTATGCGTTCAGTAGAAGTTTACGTAAAAGGTCCCGGCGCTGGTAGAGAATCTGCAATCAGAGCACTCGCCAACTGCGATATGGAAGTAACTCTTATTCAAGACGTATCTCCCATCCCGCACAACGGATGCAGACCGCCCAAGAAACGTAGGATATAATGGAGGAAATAAAAAATGGCTAAATATACAGAATCCAAATGTCGTTTGTGTAGACGTGAGGGCGCTAAATTGTTCTTGAAAGGCGAAAGATGCTTTAAGGGTGTTTGCGCTTTTGAAAAGAGACCTGTCGCTCCTGGTCAACACGGTATGGGTAGAAAGAAAGTTTCCGAATACGGCTTACAACTTCGTGAAAAGCAAAAATGTAAGAGAATTTACGGCGTACTCGAAGGTCAATTCAGAAAGTATTATGAAAAGGCTGATAGAATGAAGGGTATTACCGGTGAAAACATGCTTTCACTTCTCGAAAGAAGACTTGATAACGTTATTTATAGAATGGGTATCGGTTCTTCGAGAGCACAGGCTCGTCAACTTGTAACACACGCACACTTCACCGTTAATGGTAGAAACTGTGATATCGCATCATATTGCGTAAAAGTAGGCGACGTTATCGCTGTAAAAGAAACCAAGAAAGACAATAAATTCTTCGCTGAAATCAAGCAAATGAAAGTTGGCAACATGCCCAAATGGCTTGAATTCAATCCCGAAACGTTAGAAGGTAAAATCTTGGCTCTTCCGACCAGAGAAGATATCGACAGCAACATTGCTGAACACATGATTGTCGAATTGTATTCTAAATAATAACTAAATAAAAAATTTTGATGGGGTTTTGCGGGGGGACAGTATGAGAAATCCACGCTCACACAAGCATTCCCGCGACTCTATAAATCAAAAACTATTAAGGAGGTAAATTTCTTATGATGGAAATTGAAATGCCAAAAATAGCAGTGGAAGAAAACGAAGACAAAAGTTATGCGAAAGTCGTAGTAGAACCTTTGGAAAAAGGTTTCGGACTAACGCTTGGTAACGCACTCAGAAGGATTTTATTGTCCGCACTACCTGGTGCCGCTATTCAAAACATTAAGTTTGCAGAAGAACTCGGTGTAAAACACGAATTTAGCGCAATAGCAGGTATTAAGGAAGACGTAACGGAAATAATTCTTAACTTAAAGTGCGTTGCATTAAAGACTGTAAGTCTTGATAAAAATTACAAAAAGACGGTTAAGGTTCTTAAAGAAGGACCTGCTGTTCTCAAAGCAGGCGATATTGCAGGCGACGCAGAGTTTGAAATTCTCAACCCCGATCTTTATATTTGTACGATAGACGAAGGCGCAAAATTCGACGCTGAAATCACTATCGGTAGAGGTCGTGGCTATGAATCGGCAGACGAACACAAAACCGACATTATCGACAACATTGCAATCGACAGTAACTATGCACCTGTTAAAAAGGCAAGTTACACTGTAACTGCAACTCGTGTTGGACAAAGTGTTGACTTTGATAAACTTACTCTTGAAATTTGGACGAACGGCGCATTCTCGGGTAGAGACGTTGTAAGTCTTGCGGCAAAGGTTTTGGAAGAACACGTAAACATGTTTGTAACCTTGTCCGAAGTTGGTAACAATTCCAACATTTTAAGACAATCTGAAATCGACGTAACCAAGAAGATTTTGGAAATGACGATTGAAGAAATGGATTTGTCAGTACGTTCGTATAACTGCTTAAAGAGAGCAAATATTCACACCGTTGAAGACATAACCAAAAAAACCGAAGACGATATGCTTAAAGTCCGTAACTTGGGTAAAAAATCTCTTGACGAGGTTATCGCCAAACTTGTTAGTTTGGGCTTGAAGTTAAAGGACAAGGAGGACTAAAACAATGGCAAGAAAATTAGGCGTAAATGCTACGCAAAGAATAGCGCTTATCAAAAATCAGGCTTCTGAACTTTTATGGTATGGTAAAATCACTACTACCGAAGCAAGGGCAAAAGAAGTTGCTTCGTACGTGGCAAAGATTATAACTTTGGCAGTTAATACTTATACCGACACCGTTGAAACCGAAGTTACCGTTAAAGACGCAAAGGGTAAAGACGTTACGAAAACTCTCGTAAAAGACGGCACGAAGAAACTCAACGCAAGAAGAAAGATTATGACGAAAGTTGTTGACTTACAAGAAGTTAAAGGCTTTAAAGAAAGCAAAGCGGACTTCAAGGCAAGAACCAAGTCTATTAAATATCCGCTTATCGAAAAGATCTTCGACGAATATGCACCTAAATATGCTGCTCGTAAAGAAGAAAAGGGTCAAGGCGGTGGCTACACCAGAATTTATAAATGCGGTCCCCGTAAGGGCGACGCTGCTGAAGTAGCAATAATCGAACTCGTTGACTAATTAAAGAAAAGAGAACTCTCCGAAATTTATCGGAGAGTTTTTTTATTTTTGTATTGACAAAAATGCTCGGGAGGGGGTATAATGATTATAGAATAAATTATTCGTGTGAAAGTACACGGAAAAGGAGAAGTTATGAAAAAATTACTAACAACAATTATCGCTCTTACGTTATGTTTGAGTATGGCACTCTTTACTGCTTGTGGTAGTAAGTCTTACTTCGACGGTAATTATAAAGAATCGTCGGTTGATGAAGTTCAAACTTACGCACAAGAAGAATTGACTGATGCAAGTGAAGAAATAGATCTTTACGCAGGCGTTAAGATTGTTATGAAGTTGGATATGGAAGACAATAAGCTGGACGTTGCTTTGAACCTTTCAAAAGATCCTGCTGATGACACCAAATACGTAATGAGCGCTGACTCTTATATGGAAATGTCTATGGGTGGCGATACTCAAATAGTAGACATGGAACTCGTTTATAAAGACGGCAATTGTTATGCAAAACTTGTTAAAGGTGAAAACGAAATTAAAACCAAGATCGCAACTGCGGAAGTTGACGATGCTATCGGTGAATTAGGCATGTTCGTAGAAGTTCTTGACAGCATGATGACTCAATATGACCTTGATTATGCTCTTACTATTGTTGGCGAACACGAAGGTTTGAAAGTTTATATGGATAAAGGCGATGAATTAACTAAGATTAAGATTGCCGGCGATATAAGTGAAGAAGAAGGCGGTAGTGTTATGAGTGGCAAGATGGAAGTAGTTTACGTTTATAACGCACAAAAGAAACTTGTGGGTCTTAAAGTATATATAACTTATGAAGTTACCGAAAACGGCGAAACCACGCCCCTTGGCTCTTACGATATCTCTATCGAACCTTGGACTGGCGACGTTGAACTTCCTTCTGACGCAGCCGACTACGTTGCTGAATAATTAAAAAACAAAAATAAAAAACACCCGAAAGGGTGTTTTTTGTTTGGAGCGGGTAATGGGAGTCGGACCCACCTCTCAAGCTTGGGAAGCTCGCATACTACCGATGTACTATACCCGCAAGATGTTTACGCGTATATTGTACCACAAATTGAGATAAAATGTAAATGTAATTTCAAACAAAATATTGTAAAAATTAAAAATATATGATATACTAAATAAAAGTTTACATTTTAAGGAGAAAAAATATGGCTCTTTTTCTTAAAGTTATAGAATGGGCAGACGATTCACAAGATACTTTAGTTTATAAATACCCCCTAAAAGAAGGCGGTAAAGAAGTCAACCAAAAAAGTAAACTTGTAGTTAGAGAGTCTCAGGAAGCAATTTTTGTTCATAAAGGTCAAATTTGCGATATTTTCCCTGCGGGAACGTATAATTTGAATACCGATATATTCCCGATACTTTCTAAATTAGCAGGTTGGAAATACGGTTTCCAAACCCCTATTCGTTTGGAAATTTACTTTGTAAACACTAAACAGTTTACGGGTAATAAATGGGGAACTTCTAACCCGATTATGATGCGTGATCCCGAATTTGGTATGATTCGTGTTCGTGGTTACGGTTCTTATGCATTTAAGGTTGACGACGCAGGCGTATTCCTTAAAGAACTTTTCGGCACGAACTCTACTTTCGTTACCGACGATATTACCGACTGGCTTAAAAGCATGCTAGTTTCGGCAGTAAGCGACGCTATCGGCGAAAGCAAAATTTCGGCGCTTGACTTGGCAGGAAATACTATGGAATTTAACCAAGTTGTTACTGCAAAGGTTCAAAGCAAGTTCAAGGAATTAGGCTTAAAACTAACCAACTTATTTATTGAAAATATGTCCGTTCCGTCGGAAGTGGAAAAAGCAATCGACGAAAGATCAAAACTCGGTATTTTGGGTGATAAGACGGACGTTATGATGAAGGTTGCTGCGGCGGAAGCGTTGAAAGATGCTGCTAAAAACCAAGGAACGGGTGGTGACTTTATCGGCGCAGGTATGGGTATCGGTGCAGGTGTAGGTCTTGGTGGAGTGCTTGCAGAAGCATTTAAGCCCACTTCGGCACCTACTGCAACGCCTACGGCAAGCGCACCTGTTAGTGGTGCTAGCGCTACGTGTCCTTCTTGTGGTGCAAGTATCGGTTCTAAATCCAAATTCTGTCCCGAATGCGGAGAAAAGATTCCGACGGCAAAATTTTGCCCCGAATGTGGTGCCAAAGTAAGTGCAAGCGCAAAATTTTGCGCTGAATGCGGTACAAAATTAAATTAACGAAATAATTATTTATAGGAGAAACTATCATGGCAGACAAAAAAATTACTGAAAACACTTTAATCTTCGAAGCACTTGAAATCAATCCCAACGCAGCTGAAATTCTTATGGCTCACGGTATGCATTGTTTGGGTTGTGCTCTTGCTCACGGCGAAACCGTTGGTGAAGCAGTAGGCGCTCACGGCGTAGATCTTGAAAAAGTTTTGGAAGAACTCAATAATTTCTAATTTATATGGTAGATAATCAGGAAAACACGTTTAACGTAGAAGAAAAAGCCGACGTTCACTCGATAAAATGTTCGGCGTGTGGGGCAAATATGCGATTCGATCCCGAATCGCAAATGCTATACTGTGAACATTGTGACAGTAAGCAAACCTTTGGCGAAGGCGCTACTGCGGAAGAACAAGATATACGTTTAGATATGTCGTCAGGCTCTGTTTGGGGACGTGACGAAACGGTGCTTTTTAGGTGTGAAAACTGTGGTGCGGAAGTTGTTTTGAATAAAAACGAAACGGCTACAAGTTGTCCGTTTTGCGGAACTTCGCACGTTCAAAAGACCGAAGATTTGGCAGGGCTTAAACCCAACGCCGTTTTGCCGTTCTTGTTTAGCGCAAAAAAGGCGATAGAGTACGCTAAGGCATGGGCAAAGCGTAAAATTTACGCGCCGAGAAAGTTTAAGAAAAGTCTTAATGCGGACAAGGTAAAGGGTGTGTATACGCCGTGCTTTACCTTCGATAGTTGCACGTCTTCGGTATATTCGGCAAGACTTGGTAAACGCTATACGCGTGTAGTCGGCTCGGGTAAAAATAGGCGTACTGAAACTTACACGGTATATTTTAACGTTAGTGGTACTTACTCTTCGGCGTTTGACGATATTGTCGTTACGGCAGGTAGTAAGATAGATCAAAAGCGCATGGATTCGCTTTTGCCTTACGATACAAATGCAAGTAAAGCGTATGAAGAAGAGTATCTTTTAGGATTTATGGCGTATCATTACGACAAAGATTTATCGTCTTGTTGGGATATCGCAAAAGGTATTATGGATAACGCGCTTAAACGTGCCATACTATCTAGGTATACATACGACGTAGTGTCTTATTTTAATATTTCCACCACACACCAAAACGTTACGTATAAATACGTGATGTTGCCTGTGTACGTAAGTAACTTTAAGTACAATAAAAAAGTGTATAATTTCTACGTAAACGGCAGTACGGGAAAGGTTGCGGGGAAAACGCCCGTTTCGCCTTGGAAAGTTCTTTTTACCGTGCTTGGTGTAGGCGCATTGATTGCGGGAATTATTTTGATGATATATCTTTCGGGTGGTTAATCAAGTTTTAAGGCGTAAAATCTTTATATTTTGATTGACAAAAACGGCATAATATAATATCATATAAGTGTTAAAATTTTTATTTTACGGAGGCAATAAAAATGAGTAGAATTAAATTAGTAGCAACCCCTTGTAAGAGAAAGGAAACGGGTTGTGGTGAATGTAGAAGCACTTGTCAATCGGCATGCAAAACTTCTTGCACGGTTGGTAATCAAAATTGCGAAAAGTTGGAAAAAGAAGCAAAAATCAACAAAGCAAAATAATAAAATCAACGTGATTTTATCAAGGAACGGTAAATTTGCTGTTCCTTGATTTTGTATTTTTAAAATATGGTACACACATTTAATATAGACGGTAAATATTTTCTTTTCGATAGCGAAAGCAGTTCTCTTCATATTTGCGACGCGCTTACTACCGAAGTTGTTAAAAAACTTAACGGCGAACCTTATGATTTAGACGGCGTAGACCAAACGGTAGTTGAAGAAATAGAAAACGAAATAAAAGAACTTAAAAAGTCGGGCTTACTATATACCGAACAAAAGACCGAAACCCCTATAAAAAGCGACTTAGTTAAGGCGCTTTGTCTTCATATTTGTCACGACTGTAATCTTTCTTGCAAATATTGTTTTGCGGGTAAGGGAAAATATAAGGGCAAATCGGAATACATGTCCTTCGAAGTTGCGAAAAGGGCGGTTGATTTTCTTATAAAAAATAGCGGAAACCGTAAGATTTTAGAAATGGACTTTTTCGGCGGAGAACCGCTTATGAATTTGGACGTTGTAAAACAAACGGTAGATTACGCAAAAGAGCAAGGTAAAAAGGCGGGCAAAACCTTCTTGTTTACGCTTACCACGAACGGGGTATTGCTTAACGAAGAAACTGCTAAATACTTAAACGAAGAAATGGAAAACGTTGTTTTAAGTATAGACGGCAGGCGCGAAGTTCACGACGGCGTGCGTAAGACCGTTAACGGTAAAGGCAGTTACGACGTTATTATAGAAAACATCAAAAGATTTGTAAAGATGCGTGGCGATAAGCATTATTACGTAAGGGGAACGTTCACAAATAAAAACCTTGACTTTTCCCAAGACGTTTTGGCGCTTGCCGACATGGGGCTTACTGAAATATCCTTAGAACCCGTTGTGTTGGACGATACCGACGAACTTTATATCGGTAAAGATAAACTTCCTGCAATAAAAGAAGAATATAGAAAACTTTGTAGGGAATATTTAAGGCGCAAAAAAGCAGGTGAAAGACTGTTTAATTTCTTCCACTTTAATATAGATTTGGAAGGAGGGGTTTGCTTAAAGAAGCGCATTTCGGCGTGTGGCGCAGGTAACGAATATTTTTCGGTAACTCCGTCGGGTGATATATTCCCGTGTCATCAGTTTGCATCTCGACCAGAATTTAAGATGGGTAACGTATTCGAAGGCAAACTCGACGATAGCATAAGGGCAATATTTAGGGATGCCAACCTTTTCACCAAAGAGAAGTGTAAAGATTGTTTTGCAAAGTATCATTGTAGTGGTGGTTGCGCAGCGAATAACATTGCGTATGCAGGCGATATCAATAAGCCTTACGAGATAACTTGCGAAATGATGAAAGCGCGCATGGAATGTGCAATGTACATTTATTCAGAGAAAAAGGGCGAATAACCGTTTAGATGGAAAAAAAGTCAATAAATCCCATAGATTTTTCAATTTTTTTTGATTTTTTATTGACCGAAAGCGGTGTTATGATATATAATTTATAGGTATAATATTGTTCATTAGAACGGACAAGTATAGGCAACAGACTTAAAGTCAAGTAAACGCTTGGCTTCGGGAGGCAGAGATGAAGAAAGGTAAAGCGATAACGTTATTGACCATAGTAAGTATTATTATGGCGTTTTGTCTTGTAATGAGTTTCTTGCGTTTTTCATACGGTACTAAATACGATTATAATTCAGTACTCGGCGCAATAGATCTCGATTACGATTTGGCAGGCGGTACTGAATATACGCTCGTTCTTGCAGACGATTACGAAGGTGACGCTGTGGAAGACGTAGATGCTGTTTTGTCCACTTTAAGCGCAAGAATGAAAGCGCTTGGGTACAAAGCATATTCGGTAACTGCATTAAAGGAAATGAAAGAAGGTGTAGAAGACTATTCTATTAAAATTGCCGCAAGATCGATATATTCGACGGAAGAAGGCAAACCCGACACCGCACAACTTGATGCTGACGTAAAGGCAGCCGCTGCATACGGTACGGTTAAGTTCTTCGGTGGTACGTCTTCTGATCCTACTACTGAAATTATGAACGAAGAAACTGCTGTTGCAGACGCAACATATATGGGTGAAGATGCATCAACCGGCAGTTTTATAGTTGCAATTAAACTTACCGAATACGGTAACGCCGAACTCGTTAAGAATATTGAAGACGCTTCGGCGGCGGACTCGTCGGCAAGTTACTATTTAAAGATAACTCTTGACGAAGAGGCTGATCCCTTGTTTAACGCACAAATTACAACCGACAGTATAATGGCAAACACCATTTATATTCAGTCTTCGGCGGAATCTTCTGCAAAACAGTTGGCACTTCAAATTTCAACGGGCGGTCTTGCTTACGAATACGAAATTGATTCTAGTAGCGAAATCACTCCTTTGTTTGGTGAAAACACCGCTACTTACGTTGCAATTGCAATCGGTGCATTCTTCGTTTTAGTTCTTGCAGGTATTATCGCATTATTAAGGGGTTATGGTATTATTTCGGCGCTTTCGCTTATCGCTTTCGGTCTTATCGAAATGGGTATGCTCGTAGCCGTTCCTGGAATTATACTTTCTTTCCCCGGTGTTATAGGTATTATTCTTGCAACTGTTTTGGCAGTTGACGGCATGGTAGTTACCGCAAAGAGAATACAAGAAGAATACAAAAAGGGTAAGACGGTTAAGGCGTCGGTTAAAACAGGTTTCAATCGTGCGTTCCGTCCCGTTCTTAACTCTTGCGTAATAGTTGAAATTTTCGCACTTTTGTTATTCGCTTTCACTAGTGGAATGGTACAGTGCTTTGCAATCACTCTCGCTATCGGAACAGTCGTTGCGTTTATCGCATCAGTTCTTCTTACGAGAATGTTTGCCGAACTTATACTCCCGTTGGTAAACAATAAGGAAAGTTTCTTAAATCTTAAAAGGGAGGATAAGTAATCATGAAAATGACTAAAACCAAACTTTTTATAGTAATCACCCTTGCGGTACTTGTTATCGGTTTCGTACTTTTTGGTGTTCTTGGATTAAATAACACAGTTGATTATAGAAACGCTTATCAAATAGAAATCACCGCAGATGCAAACGTGCAAGATACGATGGAAACCGTTAAAACCGTTTCCGACGACTATTTTGCGAAAGCAGGTGTTAAGGCTCAGGGCTTTGCTTTCCAACAAACGGACAGTAAACTCATTTATAAATTTGCAACCGATATATCTTCCATTGATTGTGGCGCTTTAAAGACTGAAATTGAAACGGCGCTTAACAGCACGTCAAACGTAGAAGTTTTTGCATCTACAAGCCAAACGATTACTGATAATCAAATAGGTTGGATTTGCCTTGCTTGTGGTCTTGCAATTTTAGCATCTTTCGTTTATATTCTCATCATGGAAAAACTTGCAGGTGCAGTAAGCGTTATCGCAAGTTCGATACTCTCCGCAGTATTGTTCCTTGCAGTAATGGGCATTACAAGAATTCCTGCTCAACCTTTCGTAATGGCAAGTCTTTTGTTGTCGGTAGGGCTTACCGCAATTCTTTCATCCGTTATCGTTAATAGATGTAACGAAGCACTTAAAAACGTTGGCAACGATAAGAGCACTTACGTAAAGATTGCCGAAGATATGACAAATCAAAGTACGTTTAGAATTATCGTAAGTCTTTCGGTTTTGGCACTTGCAGCAATCGCACTTTTGGCAGTTGCACCCGTATACGTTAAGTTTGCAGGTTTGCAGTTAATCGTTGCAGGCTTGGTTGCAGGTTTCGTATCTGTTGGTTATACCGGGCTTGTATGGGCAAAAGTAAGGGCTTTATATAAGGGCAAAAAATCTAGAATAGCAACGGAAAAAGACGAAGAAGTTTAATATTTTTATTTCGGCTTAACAGTCAAGGCGGGATTTTT
>CASDPM010000033.1 GCA_949282465.1 uncultured Bacillota bacterium | reverse complement strand
ACATTAAAAAAGAAACTGTGCATTTTGCTTTTGATTTTATGGAAAACGAAAAGGCAATTATTAAAGGTATGAAAACTTATGCCGATATTTGTGGGTTGCCGTCAAAATGTAGCGATAAATCCGTTTATATGCTAACAAATTACGATACTACTCACGAAGAAGATATGTATAGAATTAAAATGATTGAAAGTTGTGGGTTTGTTCCCGATGTGCGTGTTTATCGTAAAAATACTGCTCCACAAATTACAAGAGATTTACAAAGGTGGTGCAATAATAGGTTGATTTATTCTTCTACAAAGTGGGAAGATTATGTGCCAAGAAAAGACGGAAAAACGATTAAAGAACTTTACTATAAATAGGAATAATTTTTTTTCATAAAACTCTTGACAAACACAAAATGTGGTGCTATAATAAAGGGGTAAACTGAATATTTATGATTTTCGACTGCCCTTTTGGGTGAGATTTATTCACAAAAATTGAGTTTAGCATAGGGTTAAATTCAAGAGTAAATCAATATTGGTCACTTTTTATTTGCTTATGTCTTATAATTAGGACTGATTATGTCGCATCTCATTTTTAGGGTTAATAAGACCGAGCAGATTAAAAAGTTTGCTCGGTTTTTTCTTTTCCGTAAAAGTGTTTTGGTTAGTGAAGGTAAAGGGATATGGCAAAAAGCAATAAGAAGATAGATACAACTGAATATTGTTGCAGTATTTGCGGAACGCCACTTACTGAAGAAAATAGCCGTGAAAATGCTTTTACTTGTTTTGATTGCGAAAGTAAACGCTTTAAGCAGTTAGAAGAAAAAAACGGAACGCATATCGCATTGTTTTTAATGTGTGGTATGACCGATTTACCACTTGAACCTATGATTATTCCCGATAAATTCGTAGAAGAACAGGATGATAAGTGGAAAATATACACCGATTTGCTTATAGAAAAAGGTAAACTTGAAAAGCGTGGTAAACTGCGTGGCTTTATAGACGGTGTAAGCGATTTAAGGGAAATATTTGGCGAAGAACTTTCACAAAAAGACTTTGCTAACTACGTTGCTAACGAACAAGAGTATATCGACCAACTTGAAGGCACGGAAGAACAGCGTGAAAGGTGGGGCGAACTTCCTTTATGGGAGAAAGTGCCACTAACTTCAGAATATTACGACGAGTTAGATAGACGTTTAGATGCAAAGATGGAAAGATATAAAGGCTTTTCAATCGACGACGTTCTTTTAGATACTTTTAAGAAAATTAGCAAACTTGAACTGATAGAAGAATTACTACTTTCAAAAGGTGACGTTGAAAACTTTGCTAAAATTCAAAAATCTATTGATGCAATTCAAGCATCAGAACAATTAAGGAAAAAAGACGAAAAACCCATAGAAGAAATGCGTTTAGATGCAATGGTTATTGCGTTAGAAAATGCAGGACTTATGGAAAATGGTGAACTTTTAACTTATGACGAACTTGTAGTTGCTTTAAGAGATAACTTTATAAAAGCAAAAAAATACAATTATTCGCTTGATGTTTGCGACCAAGTAATTCTTGATATTCAAAATTCAATGAGAAGAAATGCTGATTTAATGCAACTTATTGATTTGCCTGAAGAACTTGAAGTTGTTGATGAATACGGAGAGTTTTCTGCTGAAGAAACTGAACAAGAAAAAGAAGCGAAAAAATACGCAGGGCTGACAAAAGTTCAGTTTGAAAAGAAATCAACACAACGAAAAACCACTAAAAAGGCAGGAAATAAAAATGCCTAATTATGGTTCAGTTA
>CASDPM010000032.1 GCA_949282465.1 uncultured Bacillota bacterium | reverse complement strand
TTACGTTTAATAATAAAAGCGACTATAAGCGTTAAGTTATAGTCGCTTTTTCATTGCTTAAAAGTTTTTAATTTTTTTATAAAATTTTAAACACGTATTGACAAAAAGGTCATTGCAATTATATAATAATATGTAAAGAATAAAGGAGAATAGAATATGAAAAATTTATCTTCAAAGTGGCAAAAGATTATAGTTTGGTTTACGGGGTATCTTAACGTTATCGCTTTCTTTTTGGCAGGTGGGTTTACCTATTTAAAGACCGAAGACGAAGACGTGAAAGGCTCTTGCAAGATCGTTTTTGTGTTGCTTATAGGATTTACCGCGTTGGAAATTTTGCACATGATAATATACAATATTTTGGCAGTTGCGTCGGTAGGGTATAACGTATTAAATGCGTTTAATGATATTGCTTTAATTTTAGAGGTAATAAAAGCAATAGTATTCGTAACGTTTTGCATACTTGATTTATGCGGGATTAAAATTATACCTGTAAAAGCGCCCGTTTCGAAGAGTAAAGATGACGGCACAAAAAAACCCGAAGAATAATATTATATAAAAGGGAAAAGGGGCGAAAGTAATTTCGCCCTTTTTGGTTTGTTATAATTATCTAAATGTGTTATAATGCACGTAAAGATATTTTAGGGTAGATAATGCTTTTTAAGATTGTTAATGGTTCGGTGTCGTTTGGTGCAGACACCATACTTGAAAAAATTGATTTTGAAATACGCGACAGGGAAAAAATCGCTATTGTTGGAAGAAATGGTAGCGGTAAGTCTACTCTTTTAAAAACTATCACAGGCGAAGTCTTGCTTGAAGAAGGAACGGGGGAAGAGCCGTTTTCGTTATCAAAAGTAGGAAACCCCGTAATAGGGCATCTTAAACAAATTGCTTTTGAAGACGAAAGTGCTAGTATGATTGACGAAGTGTTGAAAGTTTTTGCGCCCGTTTTAGAAACTGAAAAGAAGATGCAATCTTTACTCGCGGAAATAGAAGTTAATCCCGACGAAAAAAAGATAAAAATCTATTCCGCGTTATGTGAAAAGTTTGAGTTTTTGGGTGGTTACACCTATAAAAAAGAATATTCGGTAATGATTAAAAAATTCGGGTTTACCGAAGAAGATAAATTAAAGCCTATATCGGAATTTTCGGGTGGACAGCGCACGAAGATAGCGTTTATGAAACTTTTATTAAGTCACCCCGACATATTACTTTTAGACGAGCCGACAAACCACCTAGATATTACTGCGGTAAGATGGTTAGAAAATTATATAAAAACTTATAAGTCCGCCGTTGTTATCGTTTCCCACGATAGAATGTTTGTGGAAAGAACGGTTGACAAAGTGTATGAAATCGAATATGGCGAAACACGTTTATATCACGGCAATTATTCGGATTTTGAACGTCAAAAACGGGAAAATTATCAAAAACAATTAAAAGACCACGAATATCAACGTGAAGAAATTAAAAGGCTTATGCGACTTGTAGAGCGGTTTAGGTATAAAGCGACAAAAGCCAAGATGGTTCAGTCGAAGCTTAAACAAATCGAACGTATGAAAATAATCGATAAGCCCGATCGTTACGACTTGAAATCCTTTCATGCAAGTTTCGAACCGCAGACTGAGAGCGTTAAAGACGTTTTAAATACGGTTGATTTACAAATCGGATACGATAAAGTTCTTGCAAAAATCAACATAGAATTAAAGCGTGGAAATAAACTCGGCGTTATAGGTGATAACGGAATAGGTAAATCAACTTTTGTTAAAACGCTCGTTCGTGAAATAGATGCTTTATCAGGTAGTTTTACTTTTGGGCTTAAAACTGAGATAGGGTATTTTAATCAGCAAATGGCGCAGTATTCTAGCCATAAGACGGTAATGGAAGACTTTCACGACGAATTCCCTTTACTTAACGAAACGGAAGTTAGGACGGCGCTAGGCTCGTTCTTGTTTTCGGGTGAAGACGTTTTTAAGTGTGTGGACGATTTGTCGGGTGGCGAACGAGTTAGATTAGCGCTTTGTAAAATATTTAAGCGTCGGCCTAATTTTCTTATTTTGGACGAGCCGACTAACCACATGGATATAGTTGGTAAAGAAACGCTTGAAAATATGCTTAGCGAGTATAACGGCACGGTAATTTTTGTTTCTCACGATAGATATTTTGTGAATAAGGTTGCCGATAAATTGCTTGTATTTAAGCAGGGGACGGCGCAATTTTTTCCTTACGGATTTGCCGAGTATGAACTTATAGAAGGGGAAAAAGAAATACCCGTAGTTAAAGAAGAAAAGCCCGTAACGACTACAAAAGGCGAAAAGAAGGATTTTTCGACACCATTAAAAGACAAGGCAAAAAAGCAAAGGCGAGTTGCTAAGTTAGAAGAGATTATCGAGCAAACTGAAAAGAAAATTTTAGAACTTAATTTAGAACTTGAAAAGACGGAAGTGTATTCCGATTACGTTAAAGTTACAAAAATACAAGAACAACTTGAAAAATTGAACTTTGAACTAGATGCTTATTCGGAAGAGTGGGCGACGCTTTCTGACGAACTTGAAAAATAAAAAAACCGGCGATAATAAACCTTGGCGTAGCCTAATAAATTTTTTGTTGCCGACCACTCGCCTTGCGTGTCTTTTTGCATTATCGTTTTATAAACGGGTATTTCCGTTCCTATGTATTTAACTAAATCGCTAGTCGTTAAGGACAGTATACATAAAATCAATATTAACAATTTTGAAAATATTCTACTGTTCATTAAAATTAGTATAGCATATAACCACAATAAAAGTAAGGGTGTATAGTAAAGATAAATTGCTATATGATAGAAAGTGTCTTGAAATAAAAAATAAATTTTGTAAAAAAAAGGGTTTTTAGAATTTTCGGCGTATTATTATATGAAAGTATAAAGTATATTATGATAACTACTTTTTCTTTGTTGTAAAAATGGTAAAATTTTCCTTTCCTAACAGGTGAATTATGAAAGAAAAAACACTTAAAAAAGAAGAAATGTTTTTATCGCCTTACGCTAAAAAATCCGTCGATACGATAGGAAGACTTAGGGCGGAAACGCCTTGTCCGTTGCGTACGGATTTTCAACGTGATAGGGATAGGATTATACACAGTAAAGCGTTTAGGCGATTAAAGAATAAAACGCAGGTTTTCTTTTCGCCCGAAGGCGACCATTACAGAACACGTCTTACGCACACGCTAAACGTGTCGCAAGTGGCAAGAAGTATTGCCGGGGCGCTTTCTTTGAACGAAGATCTTACCGAAGCGATTGCGCTTGGTCACGATTTGGGGCACACTCCGTTCGGTCACTCGGGGGAAAGAATTTTATCCCACCTTAATCCCAAGGGGTTTAAGCATAACGAGCAGTCGGGCAGGGTTGTAGACGTTCTTGAATCGGACGGAAAAGGGCTGAATTTAACGAGAGAAGTTGTCGACGGTATAGTAAACCATAAAATGGCGCTTAAACCTATGACGCTGGAAGGTAGGGCGGTAAGTCTTGCCGACCGTATTGCTTACATAAATCACGATATAGACGACGCTATCGTCGGTGGTTTTATCAAGAGCGAAGATTTGCCGAAAGATTGCATATCGATTTTGGGCAATAATTCTTCGGAAAGAATAAACGCAATGGTAATCTCTATCTATAAAGAGAGTGACGGTAAGAATAAAGTCGAAATGGGTAATTTAGAAAAGGATGCAATGGAAAAGTTGCGCAAGTTCATGTTTGAACGTGTCTATAATCACCCTAGAATTTACGCCGAAGAACAGCGCGCTGACAGGATGATTTCCGCGCTTTACGAATATTACTTAAAAAACAAAGACGCAATGCCCGATTTTTATAAGGGGCTTTTGGAAAAATACGATATTGACACGGTGGTAAGCGACTATATATCTTCTATGTCCGATATGTACGTGGTTAAGACTTTTACGTCGATTTTCGTGCCGAATAACTGGAAATTATAATGAGTGGTTTTGATAGCAGGTTCTTAGAAGAACTCAAAAACAAAAACGATATAGTCGATATAGTGGGGAAATACGTGCGCCTTGAACAACGTGGCACAAACTTCTGGGGAAGGTGTCCTTTTCACCATGAAAAAACCGCGTCGTTTTGTGTGAATTCGCTCGGTCAGTTTTATTATTGTTTCGGTTGCCATCAAAGTGGCGACGTTATTCGATTTATTATGGAAATCGAAGCACTCGATTTTTCCGACGCCGTTAGATTTTTGGCGGAGAAAGCAAATATTCCTTTACCTGAAATAAAATACGACGACGATAAGGTTAAAGAGCAAAAACAAAAAAAACAACGCTATCTCGATATTTTAAGGGAAACGGCGTTCTTCTACGTCCGCAATATTCGTTCGGAAAAAGCAGGCGCGCATCTTGATTACTTGGACAAGCGTGGCATTGATAACGAAACGGCAGTAAAGTTCGGTATGGGCGCGTCGCTCGATTTTTATTCATTGCCTAATCATTTACGTGCAAAAGGGTATTCCGACCAAGAAATGGTACTTTCAGGCGCTTGTGGTGAAAAGGACGGTAGATGTTTCGACTGGCTTGGTAAAAGGCTTATAATCCCGCTTATCGACCAGTTTGGCAACGTTGTTTCTTTTGCCGGTAGAAGAATAGACGGCGTTAAAGAACAAAAATATATCAACACCAAAGAAACGGCGGTGTTTTCAAAAGGTAAAACCTTTTTCAATCTTAACAACTTAAAGAAAGTTAAAAACGAAAAGGGGATTGATTCGGTTATAATTGTCGAAGGGCATTTGGACGTTGTTTCGCTTGTTCAAGCAGGGTTTACCAACGTAGTTGCTAGTATGGGTACGGCGTTTACAAAAGATCAAGCCCGAATATTAAAGCGTTTTTCAGAAAAGGTTTATATTAGTTTCGACGGCGATTTTGCAGGTCAAAAAGCAGCGATAAGGGGGCTTGAAATCCTTAAAGAAGAAGGGCTTGACGTCAAGGTTATCGCTATGCCAGATGGCATGGATCCCGACGACGTTATTAAAAAACTCGGCGCGGATGCGTACAGAAAACTAATGATAGACGCTAAACCGCTTATTGATTTCAAACTTGATATTTTGAAAAAGACTTTCGATATAACTACTACCGACGGAAAGCGTAAATTCATAACAAACGCTATAAGAGTTATAAAAGAAAGTCCGTCGCCTGCCGAACAAGAAGACCTGCTTAAAATCGTTCGTGATTTAACCAAGGTTACTTACGAGTCGTTAAGGCGTGAACTATATAGTGTAGAAGAAAAGGTGGACGGCGAGCAAACCGCCGAACTGCCACAGTTTAACGACAATGCAGGGGATAAGGTTGAAGTCGCATCAAGGTTTGTTTTAGCGTCGTACGCGTTTAACAAGCCATACGCCTTAGAAAACGATATAAACACCGTTATTTTTTCGTTACCCGCACATAATGCTATTAAAGAGTATCTTGCTGAAAAAATAGCAATGGGAGAAAAGGCGCGGTTTAACGAACTTTACGACGTTTTGCCCGAAGAATATCACGACGAATTATCGCGTATCGCAGGGCTTGAAACGGAAGAAAATAAACGGTTTGACGAGGCTAAGTATTTTGCCGATTGTTTAAAGACGTTAAAGACTGACAATATAAATAGAGAAATAGAAAGACTGACCAAACTTTTCAAAGAAGAAACTGATTCGGAAAAACGTAGACAAATTGCGACGGTTTTGAGTGCAAAGATAGCCGAAAAGAATAAACTTTCGAAAATTTAAGACGGGTAAATATACGGAGGAACAAAAATGGAAGAAAAAAAGGTAAAT